>CACELJ010000001.1:0-140727 GCA_902560275.1 uncultured SAR86 cluster bacterium
CCAGAGGAATAGATTCTGTCATATCTCCTTTAGCTGTAGCTGATGATCATCCAACTACATCAGGTTTATTGACTGGTTTAAATATCCTTAATCAAACAACTGTTTTACTTGAGCTAGACAATTTTGTCAGCGGAGATAAATACATATTTTTCAGAGACGCATACTTACAGCGTAGAAAATATGAAATCAGTGATGGAGAAATTGATGCTGATGATTTCGTTGATGAATTTGAAGATTTTTAATCTTCGAAGGCTCCATAGACCATAGCTTGCATTTGTCCTCTGAACGGAAAAGTTGTTGAGGGCCTTAATTGAGTCATAAAAATACCTAATAAATTCTCCTTCGGATCTATCCAGAAGAAGGTACTTGCCATTCCACCCCAATTATATGAACCAGCAGTTCCAGAGATTTGTGTGGCGGCTTGATCGACTGTCACAGCCATACTCAAACCATAACCCATTCCTTGGTAACGTACCTCAGAAAATCCTCCTCCAGCATTCATGTCCAACAAAGTTTTATTGTCCGGAAGGTGATTCATAGTCATCAACTCAACAGTTTTTCTTGAGAGTATTCTTTTGCCATTTAATTTACCACCATTTAAAAGCATCTGACTGAACTTAAAATAATCTTCTATGGTAGATGCAAGACCACTACCACCACCTTTATAAACTTTATCTATTAACATGTTGCTTTCATTTCCAGATGGATCATCTAAGACTAATTTTTTTTCTGGTGTTCTCCAATACAAAGCTGTCAATCTATCTGCATCCTTTTTAGGCACAATAAATCCTGTATCCTTCATACCTAAGGGATCAAATATGTTTTCTTTAAAGTAATCATCTATTTTCTCACCTGATATAACTTCAACAATTCTTGCGCAAACATCAATGGAAACGCTGTAAAGCCAGCCTTCGCCAGGCGAAAATTGAAGAGGAAGGGTAGCTAAAGTTTCGCATACTTCTTTTAAATCCAGAGAACGTCTTTCTCTGTCTGGCATTAATTCGTCAAATACATGTCTGTAGGCACTATCTAAGTGATTTTCAAAATTAATTGAGTAGCTAAGACCAGAAGTATGGGTTAATAAATCTCGGATGGTCATTTCTCTGTTCACTGGTCTGGTATCAAAAGCTGGATAGATTCCACTTATATAAACTGATTGATTTTTAAATTCAGGAAGAAATTTACTAACTGGATCTGCCAGATGAAAGTAACCTTTTTCATATAACTGCATTAAGGCAACTCCAGTTACAGGTTTCGTCATTGAATAGATTCTAAAAATCGAGTCATCTTCCATCTTAAGATTTTGTTCAATATCTCTTAAACCTTGAGAGTGACAATGAACAATTTCTCCATTTCTTGCTACCAAGGTTTGCGTTCCGGATATTTTTCCTGGTGATATATATCTATCCATGTAAAGTTCATCCATGAATTGGAGTTTTTCCTTGGATAAATTGTGTTTATTTGGATTAACTATCTTCATTAGTTTCCTTTTGATTTAATTTTGCGTTTATAAAATCTTTATGATTTAGGTATAGAAGATCAGCAATTCTTCTTATTAGATGCTCCTCATGCTTATCCATTTCACCATCTGCAAACGCAATTGCCCAAACTGAATTAAGGACTTCTTTTTTCTGATCGTAATCAAGTTGATCGTTAAGTATTCTCGTATGTTCATAAAAAGAAATTGATTCTTTAGACTTAGCAAGAGTTGCATCAACAATTTCTTGTATCTCCTCTTTTTCAATATCTAATTTACTGAGGGAACTTGCCATTGCTTTTAATTCAGATTCATCAAGTTGATTATCAGCATAAGCAACTTCTATCATTAAAGAGCAAATTGATTTTTGAATGCTGCTATCTTTACTTTCTTCTTCACTCTCTTTCGTTTTAAATAAATTTTTGAAAAGTTTCATGCGACTAATAAATGTTTTTTCTTCAGTATTCTTATTATCTCATCTACGTTCAGGTTGTCCGACATAATTATTTGCCTAATCTTTTTTGAATAACTAAAACCTTTAAAAAAATTTACCATATGCCTTTTGATCAAATAGCCTGAAAATCCTAAATTTTGATTTTCAATCAAATATTTTTCCATCATCATTACAAGAGTTTCAATATCAGTTTCTTTGGTTGATTGATAAAAAATTTTATCTACTTTTGTTAGTTCATAAGGTTTTTCACAGACATACCTTCCGTACATCAATCCATCCACCATTTTTAATTTATTTTTATCTTCTAGAAAGTTAGATAAACCTCCGTTGAGTACTATTTCAATATCTGGAAATTCTTCTTTTAATCGGTAGACTCTTTCATAGTTAAGCGGTGGAATATTTCTATTTTCTTTCGGATTTAATTCTTCAAGCATTCCTTTTCTTGCATGCACATACAGAGTTTTTATTCCTGATTGCAAAATGATTTCAGTGAAATTATCTAAAGTTTCTTCAATATCTTGATTATCTACTCCTAATCTAATTTTTGCAGTTATTGGTATATCAGATGATGCGGTCATAGCAGAAAGACATTCTTTAACTTTAGTTGGTTCGTACATGAGAAATGCTCCAAAACCTCCTGATTTCACCCTTGGGCTAGGACAACCAACATTCAAATTAATTTCATCGTATTTGTTTTCATTAATTATTTTAGTTGCTTCTGCGAGATCCTTTGGTTCACAACCTCCAAGCTGGAAGACAACTGGATTTTCTATATCAGTTTTTTGTAAGTATTTATCTATTCGTTTGTTTTTCAAAAGGGCATTGGAATGTACCATTTCTGTAAATAAAACAGCATGTTTTGAGGCAAACCTACAAAGATTTCTAAAATGCGTATCAGTTCTACCCATCATTGGGGCGATACAAAAGGTTCTATCCATTAAAAGTAATAAAAAATTGCTGTTAATCCAACAAAGCTCAATACGATTGTATAAGGAAGAGCCAGCTTGACCATTCTTAAATAAGACAGACCAATTAGAGGAGCCACTGATGATGTTAGCAAGAAGAGAAAGGCTGCTTGTCCGTTCGGAGTAGCAACACTTGGTAAGTTTGTACCGGTATTTATCGCAACAGCTAACGCATCAAATTGATCTCTGCTGATTTCTCCAGAATCTAATGCAGCTTTAATTTCGTTGATATAAATAGTAGCAACAAAAACATTGTCACTAATCATGGATAAAATTCCATTTGCTATAAAAAACAGTGGTGCTTGAAGTTCCACGGCTTGAAGAAACACATAATCAATAACAGGCTTAAATAAATGTTGATCGTGTATAACTGCAACCACAGCAAAAAAAACAACCAGCAGGGCTGTGAAAGGAAGAGCTTCCTCGAAGGCTTTTCCTAATTCTTTTTCTTCAATGATCCCTGTAAATGAAGTCAAAAGTATAATGATCATCAAACCTATAAGACCAACAGCAGCAATACTAAATGCCAACGAGAACATGAGGATTAATCCAACTATTAGTTGAACGAGAAGTTTGGCTTTAACTTGATCTGTTAAGTTAGCTGTTTGATCATCATCAAATGCTTGAAGTATATCTCTTACTCTTTCTGGGAGTTGAGCGCCGTATCCAAAAACCTTAAATCTTTCTAAAAATAATGTAGTGAACAAGCCAGCGATTAAAACAGGCATTGAAATTGGAGCCATCCTGATAAAAAATTCTATAAAGTCCCATTCGGCAATAGATGCAATAAGAAGATTTTGTGGCTCTCCTACAATAGTACAAACGCCACCAAGAGCTGTTCCCACGGCTCCATGCATTAGTAGGTTACAAAGAAAGAGTTTAAATTTTTCTAAATTAATTGATTCATTATCGTCTAGATGAGAATCATCGTTTAAATCATGTTCATCTAAATAATCTTTTCCAGATGCCGCTTGGTGGTAAACAGTATAAAAACCAACTGCGACGGATATTAAAACTGCTGTTACGGTTAAGGCATCGAGAAAAGCTGATAAAAAAGCGGCAGCGAAGACAAAAAGAAGAGATACAGTAGTCTTATTTTTTACTTTCAACAAAAGCTTAGTAAAAATAAAAAGAAGCAGATCTTTCATAAAAAATATTCCAGCAACCATGAACATAAGCAATAGAATTACTTTAAGGTTCAGAGAAATCTCGTAATAAACTTGACTGGTTGTAGTGAGCCCTAAAATAACTGCCTGCAGTGCTATCAGTCCTCCTGGAGGAAGAGGGTGACATTTAAAAGTCATGGCAAGTGTAAAAATAAATTCCGCAAGAATAACCCAGCCTAGAATGGTCCCAGCAGGCAAGGACGTTGCAATACAAATGAAGTAAAGAATTGGATTTATAACTAAAAAGGCTAGAATGGTCTGTTTATACCAATCAGGAGCATGACCAAGAAAGTTCTTAAAAATTGCTGAGGACATAGTTTTTTGTATGAATATTTTTACGCCGGCTAATTTTATAGATGATACGTCCAAAGAGTCAAAGTACTTTCCTGTATATAATTCAAAGTTATTACACTTTTTAAAAGAATCTTCGGTCCGACCAGCTACTGAGGATGAAATGAAATGGTCAGGACTAGAAGAAAAAAGTAGACACTTTATTGGATATTTAGATAACGCAGCTCTTTATGCTGTCTCTGTCTCAAACGAACAAACAATGATTCCAGATACAACTTTTACTGATTTAAGAGCTTTATTTCCTGTCATGAATATGCATCTTTTCGAGGCCATCTCTAGAGCATTTCAGATAGTCAACTGGTCAGACTCCAATAGATATTGTGGTTTTTGTGGATCAGAATTACATCATGATGAAAAGGAAAGGGCTATGAAATGTCATAATTGTCATGCGCCTTTAGTTTATCCAAAAATTTCTCCATGCATAATTACCTTAATTCATAAAGATAAAAGCATCTTATTGGCTCACAACAAAAATTTTCCAGTAAATCTTTACAGCACTATTGCTGGCTTTATTGAGGCCGGAGAAAGTGCCGAAGCCTGCCTGAAGAGAGAAGTTAAAGAAGAAGTTGGAATAGAGGTTCACAATATTAAATATTTTCAAAGTCAGTCTTGGCCTTTCCCGGGCCAATTAATGCTTGGATATTTTGCTGAATACAAATCTGGAGAGATAACCCCAGATAACGATGAAATAGATGATGCTCAATGGTTTGAAGTTGATAATTTACCTAATACTCCTCCACCAGGCGTATCTATTTCAGGAGATTTAATTCAACATTTCCTGAATAGTCTCAAATAAATTATTTATTTCTCGGATCGTTTGAAGCCCTAGTATCGCCGGCATGTTGCGTCTGATCTAAAACTGATTCTTCTTTTTCAACCTTTTTTGGTTCTTCAACTTTCTTAGGTCTGGATAATTTCACTGGTTTAGTAGCTTTCTTACTAGTTTCAGATTTTGATTCCTTTTTAGTTTCATTAACCTTACCTGCAGCTGCATCAGCTTGAAGCTTTGCCTCAGGGTCTTTTTTTGCAGCAGGTTTATTCTCTTTTTTTGGTTTTGAGATTTTTTTCTTTGGCGCTTCATCTACTGAATCTTTTTTCGCGGTTGCCTTAGATTTAACCTGTTCTCTTTTTTGGTTAGACTGTCTTCTCTTTTGATTAGAATTCCTTCTAGCATCTTGTTTAGGCTGATGTTTTTTATTTTGAGCTTTTCTAGGATTTCGTTTTCTTATATTTTTTGGTTTTTTCTTTCCTTTAGGTTTGCTGGTTTTAAACAGATTCACCAATTTAGATATCAAACCAGTTTTAGGTCTGGAGGATGGCATCAGATTAACAGCAGCTTTTTCCTCCTTCCTTGCAACAGGAGAACTGATTGAATCTTTCTCTAATTGTTCTTGTATGTGAGAACTTGTTTCCTCTTCAATTATTTCTCCATCTTTTAATCTTACAACTTCAAATCTTGTATCTGGACGAATGGGATCAGCTATTACAGTTACTTTTAAGTTAGCTCTTGCTTCGATATCGTTAAGTCTTATTCTTCTCTCATTCAATAAAAGAGCAGACATTGATGGCGATACGATCGCTCTCACTTCTCCTGTATTTTCTTTACTACTTTCTTCTTCGATTAATCTTAATACAGCAGTTGAGAGAGTATTTATATCTTGAGTCCATCTTTCCTTCAAAGAAGACCTTAGTCTTTGTCTAGAGAGTTCAAGAAGACCAAATCTTGAAATTCTGCCTATTTGAACTCTCGCTCTATCCGCTGAGAGAGAATTTCGCATTTCATCTTCCACTTTTCTTTTATTTTCGAGATTCATCATGTCAATAAAATCAATAACTACCAGACCGCCAATATCTCTAAGTCTTAACTGTCTGGATATTTCTTTCGCTGCTTCAAGATTAGTATGCGTAGCAGTTTCTTCAATATCTTTGCCTGAAGTTGCTTTTGATGAATTTATGTCTATCGCAACTAGGGCTTCTGCATCATCAATGACTATTGATCCACCTGACTCAAGCTTTACTTCTCTTTGATAAGCAGTCTCTATTTGAGACTCAATTTGGTATCGAGTGAAAAGAGGCAGACTGTTTTCATATCTTTTTATGATACTTGATTGTTCTGGCATGACTCTGTCTACAAACTCTATGGCTTGGTCATATGCTTCTTGAGTATCTATCCAAACTTCATCAACGTCTTCCCTAACATAATCTCGGAGAGATCTAATGATCACATCACTTTCTTTGTAAATTAAGAAAGGACCATTTTTTTGAAGATTTGCTTCCAAAATTGCATCCCAGACTTTCAGTAAATAATCTAAATCCCATTCTAATTCAGTTAGTTCCTTTCCTTCACCAGCAGTCCTAACAATTATCCCCATTTCTTCAGGAATATTCAGGGCAGAAACTTTTTGTTTCAAAGTATCTCTTTCAGAAGGGTTCAATCTTCTAGAGATGCCTTGAGCTTTTGGGTTGTTCGGCATCAAAACTAAAAATCTTCCTGCCAAACTGACAAAAGTAGTTAACGCAGCACCTTTGTTTCCGCGTTCTTCTTTTTCAACCTGAACGATAATTTCTTGATTCTTTGACAGACAATCTGTTATTGATAATCTTCCTTTTTTATCTTTGGGATAAAATTGGGGTGCCACTTCCTTGAAAGGCAGAAAACCGTGTCTATCAGCACCAAAATTGATAAATGCAGCCCCTAAACTTGGTTCCACTCTAGTAACAATGCCTTTGTAGATATTTCCCTTCCTTCTAACTTCATTTATATTTTCAATATCTAAATCATAGAGGGAATCTCCTCTTGTCATCGCGACGCGAAGCTCTTCTGGTTGAGTAGCATTAATTAACATTCTTTTCATAAATACCTCGAAAAAAATGTTTTATAAGTAATTAAAAGTCAGCAATGACTTCAAAAATGTGAGATTTTCAGGATTTACGCCTACTGACCTGAAAAAATATTAATTGTTCTTATAAAACTCTATTATTTAACATGCAAAAATTCTTTATCTTTGAATAATTTATACTTTTAGGAGATTAAAAATAAAGATAAAGAGCAAAATTGCTATGTTTTATCTCCTAAAAAAGAAGCTAAACTACCACAATAATAGGATATTTAAAAACAATTCCGCTTAACAAATTGACAGAAGATAGCTATACAAAAGTTTCTATCGAAGAAATAGGCACAAATTCATCAAATCAAAGAGTAGATAATTTTTTGTTAGGAAAATTCAAAGATTTACCTAAATCAAAAATTTATTCGATCATTAGGAAAGGAGAGGTCAGAATAAACGGCTCCAGAGTAAAACCTCATTTTAAACTTTCCTTAGGGGATAAAATAAGGATTCCCCCCTTATTTTTGTCTAAAAAATCTAATTTAAGTTCTCCAGAAAAAGGACTTATAGAGGAAATTAGGGAACAAGTAATTTATGAAGATGGAGAAATATTAGCGATTAACAAAAAGCATAATTTAGCTGTTCACGGAGGCTCAAGAGTAAGTGTCGGATTAATTGAAATTGTCAGAAACTTCGGAAAGGATTATAGAGACGCTCAACTTGTTCACAGGCTAGATAAAGCAACATCCGGTTGCATCATAGTAGCTAAGAATAAACAAAGCACTCGTCTTTACAATTCGTACATGAGATCAAATCAAATAATTAAAAAATATCACTGCTTAATTCATGGCTCTTGGCCAGAGAAACTCGATAACATAAGACTGCCATTGAAAGTTAATAAGAACGAAAATTTAAAGAAGACCATCGTTTCTGAAGAAGGAAAATATTCAGCAACTAACTTTAAATTGATTAAATCTAATCAATACTTTTCTTTACTAGAATGCAGCTTGGAGACCGGTAGGACTCATCAAATTAGAGTGCATACCAGTGCCAGTGGTTTTCCGATAGTAGGCGATTTAAAATATTCCTCAATGAACTTAAACAGTGACATGGAGAAAAGAATGTATCTACATTGTTCAAGCTTAGAGATTTTAGAGAAGGATCTGAAAATCACCAGCAAAGTACCAAATTCTTTTTTTCAACCTTTTGAAGTTTGATGATAAACGAAATTTCATCTAGAATCGCATTCTTTTAATTATGGCAGTACAAAAAAGTAAAGTATCTAGAGCAAGAAGAGGAGCGCGTAGGTCCCACAATGCTCTTAAAAACACAACCTTATCTACCGATCAGGTTTCAGGAGAACGTCATCAGCGTCATGTCATGACTTCAGATGGTTTTTACAAAGGCAAGAAGGTGATGGAAGTAAAAATCAAAGAAGACACTGAAGAACAAAATACTCCAGAATAATTAAGTTTTGAATTCTCAATATGTTTTTGTATCTGGTGCTTCGAGAGGCATTGGTCAAAGCATACTGAAGTTATTTTCTTCCAAAGGGTTTCCTGTGATTGGAACGGCTACTTCTGAGGAAGGTGTTAATTTTATAGATGGAATCTTATCCGAATCATCTGGAGGAGGCTTTGGAATACAGCTTGATCTCTCTGATAAGCAATCAATTGAAAATTTGTTTGATACTTTGAAGGAGAAAGACATCAATCCAGAGATTATCGTTAATAATGCCGGCATAACAAGAGATAATATTTTTCTGAGGATGAAAGATACAGAATGGGATGAGGTAATTCAGGTTCATCTTAGTTCTGTTTTTTCTTTACTGAAGTTTTTTTCGAAAAAAATGGTGAAAAATAAATCCGGAAGAATTATTAATATCTCTTCTACTTCGGCAGCTATTGGAAATAAGGGACAAGCTAATTACGCAGCCGCAAAATCAGGTTTAGAGGCATTTTCAAGGTCTTTAGCCAGGGAACTGGCATCGAGGAATATAACCGTTAATTGCGTTGCACCAGGTTTCATAGAGACAGATATGATCAAAGGTATGGATGAAGATACTTTAAAGTTTATGTCAGACCAAATTCCTCTGGGAAGGCTTGGTTCTCCCGAAGATGTAGCTGATTTAATTTATTTTCTATCTTCAGAAGAAGCTAATTACATCACTGGTCAGACCATTCATATAAATGGTGGACTTTATATGTAGGTTATGCAAAAAAAAATTAAAAAACTTATCTTCTAGGTATATAATTCGACAACTTTTTAACCTTAAAGAGGTATTTATGAGCAGCACACAAGATAGAGTACAGAGAATTGTTTGCGAACAATTAGGCGTAAGCGAAGAAGAAGTTACTACATCAGCTTCTTTCATAGACGATTTGGGAGCAGACTCACTTGATACTGTTGAACTTGTAATGGCTTTTGAAGAGGAATTTGAAATTGAAATTCCTGACGAAGAAGCTGAGAAAATAGCAACTGTTCAAGATGCTATCAGTTACATAGAATCTGCATCTTAATTCCATTCACATACACTCATGGCCGCATCTCGTAGAGTTGTAGTTACAGGCTTGGGTATCATTTCCCCGTTGGGAAATGAATTAGAGGTAACTTGGCAAAATATTTTAGCCGGTAAAAGTGGCGCTAAGACTGTAACTGCATTCGATGTAACAGATTACCCAACCAAATTTGCTGCTCCTGTAGAAAACTTTGATGATGTAAATTATCTGGATGTAAAAACTAAACGAAGAGTTGATGAATTTGTTCAATATGGATTAGTTGCATCCAAACATGCAATTGAAAATTCTGGCTTAGAGCTAAATTCACTCGATTCTTCGAGAATAGGAGTCTCGATAGGATCTGGCATAGGTGGTTTAGATACCATTGAAAAAAATGCTCTTACTTTAGACAAGAGAGGTCCTAGAAAGATTTCACCATTTTTTGTACCAGGAGCAATCGTAAACATGGTTTCTGGCATGGTCTCCATCGAATACGGATTGCATGGCCCCAATTTATCGATTGTTACAGCTTGTTCTAGTGGAAATCACAGCATTGGATTTTCAGCAAGGTCTATTTCACACGGTGATTGCGATGTTATGATCACCGGTGGATCAGAGATGGCTATCACCCCTCTAGGTTTGGGAGGGTTTTCTGCAGTAACAGCTTTATCTACTAACAATGAAAATCCTACCAAAGCTAGCAGACCGTGGGATAAAGATAGAGATGGTTTTGTTTTAGGTGATGGAGCCGGTGTTTTAGTATTGGAAGAATATGAGCATGCTAAAGAAAGATCTGCAAATATTTATGCAGAAGTGTCAGGATTTGGAATGAGTTCTGATGCTTTTCATATGACAGCGCCTGCTGAAGATGGGAAGGGCGCCAAACAGGCAATGATCTCCGCATTAAAGGATGCAGATCTAGATAGCTCTAAAATTGACTACATAAATGCTCATGGAACATCTACTCCTTTAGGGGATATCATCGAAGCTAATGCGATAGCCGACATTTTTTCTACTTCTCAAGAACAAATTGCTGTTTCATCTACAAAGTCCATGACTGGTCATCTTTTAGGAGCAGCGGGTGCAATAGAATCAATTTTTTCTATTCTAAGTCTTAGAGATAATCGTCTCCCTCCAACCATAAATCTTGATAATCTTGACGCAGATGCTCCAAAACTTAACTACGTTGCTAATGAATCTCAAGAAAAAGAAATTAACTACGTCCTAAATAATTCATTTGGTTTTGGCGGAACGAACGCATCTTTGGTGTTCTCAAAAATCTAGGTGATAAGACTTTTACTTACAGTTAGCTTCATAAATATATTATTCAGTGTATTTTTATTCATAAAACCATCTGAAATTAAAGAAGATTTAATTTTTGAAATTAACAGAGGAGATTCTTACCTAAACATTATTGAAAACCTAGAAAACATAGATATAACCATTCCCTCATTTGTTACGGTTATCCTTCAATACACTTCTTTGGACAAAAATATCACTTACGGAGATTATTTGATAAGAAAACATGAGAATCTTATCTCTGTTTTAACAAAAATAATTTCATCAGATACCCATTTTAGAAAGTATAGAATCCCCGAAGGTTCCACTATTAGTTCAATACTGGATAGATCGAACGTACCAGTTTCTTTAAAGATCAATGGAATTAAATTCGACAAAACAAACATCCATGCTCTTGAGGGGAGATTCCATCCAAATACCTACTACTATTCAAGCGTTGAAGATAGTGAAGATGTCTTTTTAGAAGCAATCCTTACTCAAGACAGTCTTTTAGAAAAGTACTGGAATTCAAGAACTCCTTACGTTTCTTTACAAGAACCTCAGGAACTTTTAGTTCTAGCATCCTTATTAGAAAAAGAGGCATGTCCTAATGAACATAAAAAAGTAGCAGGCGTTATTTATAACAGGCTGCGTTTAAATATGCCTCTGCAAATCGATTCTTCGGTAATTTATGGTATTGAGGACTTTGATGGAGATATTAAAAAGCATCATTTGAGGAAAGATACCCCTTTCAATACATATACAAATAAAGGATTACCTCCCATGCCGATATCAAATCCATCTGAATCAGCCATAAGGGCGGCATCAAATCCCGACGTACATAGCTTTCTATATTTTGTTGCGAAAGATAGATGTGCTCATCATTTTTCTGAAACATACGATGAGCACAAAGAAGCTATAAAAAAATATCAATAGAATAATCTTGTAGTTTGATAAACTTCACTGAATGTTTATTAGCGTAGAGGGTATTGAAGGATGTGGAAAATCAACTCTAGTAAATGGTCTAGGTCAGTATCTTCAAGAAAGAAATATTGACTATGTAATCACTAAGGAGCCAGGCAGTACCTCAATAGGGAAAATCCTTCGTTCAATTCTTCTAGATAAAAAGCAACAAATTAGTCCTTTAACAGAACTTTTATTAATGTTCTCTGATAGATTGGACCATCTAGATAAAGTGATAAAGCCATCTCTAGAAGAAGGAAAAATTGTTATTACAGATCGCTATATTGATTCAACTTATGCCTACCAAGGCGCTGGCAGAGGTATCCCCAAAAATATTATTGATAATCTAGTCAGCCAAACAGAAATAATGTTACCTGATAAAACTATTTTGTTAGATCTTAGTCCGGAAGTAGGTTTGAAAAGAGCTTCCACAAGAAATGAACTTGATAGATTTGAATCAGAGAATATAGAGTTCCATGAAAGGTTAAGGAAAAGTTTCTTAGGTTTGGCAGACGATAATCCTGATAGGTTCATAACCGTTGACGCTGAACAAGAGTCTGACAAAGTTCTTCAATCAGTTATCAATAAACTTTTTTGAAATGACTAAGGATTTAGAGAATCTGATTAATTTAATTTTTATGAGCAGCGCTTCCTCTTTGCTTCTGTCTGGAAATTCAATATCACAACCTGAAAAAATTGCATTGCACGTAGCTCAATCTTTTTTGTGTAAAGATATCAAAAAAAATAATTTGTTCTGCAATGATTGTCATTCATGTAATTTATTTTCTGCCAATTCTCATCCTGATATTAAAGTAATTGAGCGTTCAAAAGACAGAACTCAAATTCAAATTAAACAGATTAGAGATGCATCAGATTTCATATATTCGACTCCATTGATTGCCGATAAAAAAATTGTATTAATCCTTAGAGCTGATGAGTTGAATTTTTTTGCGCAAGACACCTTATTGAAGTCATTAGAAGAGCCGCCAGAAAATTTAAAGTTTATTTTAACCACTTCTTTACCTTACAGACTTAAGCCAACAGTTTTAAGCAGATTAACGCACTATAAACTTAATCCTGAAACGCATAGTCTGAAATCTGATTTAAATAATGATGGATCTATCGACATCAATAAAAATGATTACCCAGAAGAATGCTGGAACAAAGAAGAAAAAGTCATTAGATTGTTTGATGATTTGGTCTCACTAAAAGGGAGGGAGATAATCAATTACTTAATCAAAGATAAAGATAAGGATAACTTGCTAATAAAGCTTAATTGGTTATCAAAAATAATTGAAGAAAGCATTCTCATTCATTTCACAGAAACTTTAAGTGATACTCCATTTGCTCAAATTTCCAAAGAAGTTAAAAATACTTTAGATGCAGGTACATTGATCTATCTTTACGATGAAATTTTGCCTGTGATAAATTCCTTACAGTCAAATGAAAATCTTAACTATGATTTTCAAACTGCTGCAATTAGCTACTGATTTTTTTAAGAATTAATTGGTAAATTGAATAAACAGGGAAAGCTACTAGAATCATTTGTAAGTAGATAGTGATGCAATTACCAATAAAACTTAAAACCACTGACATTTCATCTTCAGACGATATTCCTAAAACTGCATAAAGAATCAAAACAAAAGAAATCGTTATAAGAGTTAATAAAACTCCTGCGTTGAATAAAGACCAGTGTACTTCTCTGGATTCATTCCATAAATTGTCTAAAGAACCAAAGATAGAGTTTCCTTCCAAGACTAAGTAATAGACTGAGTAAGTAAACCTAAATTGTATATAAAGACCTGGAACAATAAATAAAACTAAACCTATTATTGTCATAATTCCAATGATCACTTGAAGAATGAAAATCTTTAAAGCTAGTTGGGCTGCAACTATCACATAGCCGATGAGTTTATTTAGAGATCCATTTCTTAAATCTCTACCTATTAAGATTGCCATTCCGGTGTAAAGAGGAGTCAAGAAAATAACTTGAAAAACTAGAATCAATGCGGCAACAACAAAGTAATCTTCTCCTAAAGAGAATAAATAATCTGCAGCAGTAGAAAGTAGACCAATAAATAGGATTGGAAATAAAAATATCTTAGAAAAAGCTAAAAAATTATTAAAATATAATGTGAAGCCTGATGTGATAGCGTTTAAAATCATAGAAAAATAAATGTAGGAGACATTATGATAGAAATTTGGTCAAAACCACAATGCCCATTCTGCGATGCAGCCGTTCAAATATGTGAAACAAAGGATTTAGAATTTAAAAAATATATGCTTGATGAAGATTTCAATCGAGAAGAATTCACAGAAAAATTTCCAAACGCCAGAACCTTTCCTCAAATTATTGTTGATGGAGAGTTAGTTGGCGGCTATCAAGAATTTAATCAATACGTCCAAACAAAATCTATTTAGCAGTGGATTCGATAAATTCAGCAATTCTGCTGATTGATAGTTACTTTGGTAGCTCTCCGTGGTTTCCAGCTTTACTTTTGGGAACAGGTATTTTTTTACTATCTATCTTAAATTCCCACAAATCATTTTTTTTAACAGAGCTTGGAAAATTCTTTTTTCTGGAAATAAATATAAAGATAACAAAGGAGAAACTACACCTTTCCAAGCTTTAAGCACTGCTTTATCCGGAACAGTTGGAACTGGAAATATTGGAGGAGTGGCAATGGCAATCTTCATCGGTGGACCTGCTGCACTTTTTTGGATGTGGATTACTGCATTCTTGGGAATGACAACTAAATATGTCGAAGTATCTTTAGCCCATAAATACAGGATTTCATTAGAAGACGGATCTATTGCCGGCGGTCCAATGTATTACATGCAAAATGGCTTGAAGTATAAATGGTTGGGAATTATCTTTGCGTTTTGTTTGTTAGTCACTACATTTGGTTCTGGGATGATGCCCCAAATAGACAATATCAGCAGTACGTTATTTTCCAGTTTTTCTATCCCTAATCTTACGACGTCAATTGTCATGACTATCTTAGTTGGACTAGTGATAATTGGGGGGCTTAAAAGAATAGCTTCGGTTGCCGCTTCCATTGTGCCAACAATGGCCACAATTTATTTTATTGGTGCACTGAGTGTAATTTTTTATAACTATGAAAATATCCTTCCTACTTTTCAAATGATATTGAGCGATATCTTTACGGGAACTTCAGTAGTCGGAGGATTTTTAGGTGCAAGCATAGCTACGGCTTTCAATTATGGAGTTGCAAGAGGACTATATTCAAACGAGGCGGGCCAAGGCTCAGCGCCTATTGCACATGCTACTTCTAAAACGAAAGAATCTATTGAGGAAGGTTTTGTATCTATTCTCGAACCTTTTATTGACACAATTGTAATCTGTACCCTCACCGGGCTGGTTATCCTTTCTTCAGGGGCATGGATAGAGAAGTATGAAAATAAATTCGAAAGAACAACTTTTTTTATTCTAGAGGGAAGTTTTGATGAAACTGACTCGGAAGAATTAATCGATTTCTTTCAAGGAAATAATAATTCCATCAACCTTCATTCAGGAGAAATAAGCATTAAGTCAGGAAGGATTGAGGGAAATTATTCTTTTATAAACAATAGATCGTTCGCAGAAGATATCCTTGTCTATGAAAATGAAAATCTATTTAACGGTGAAATTATCGTAAAGGATGGCTTAGTTTTATCTGATGTGGATATCGTTGGAAAATCTTTAGTTAAATCCGCTGTTCTGACCAGTAAAGCATTTAATAAAGGTTTTTTTGGTGATTATGGAGAATACATTGTCACTTTAGGTCTTTTATTGTTTGCATTCAGCACAGTGGTGTCATGGTCTTACTACGGAGATCGATGCACAATTTATTTATTCGGTAAAAAATACGTTTTTTTATATAGGATTGTTTACATGTCAGCTTTTTTTATTGTTGGCACAGGTTGGATTGATACAGAAATAATATGGAATTTTGCTCTGATTACTGTAGCTGCAGCTGCATTACCAAACCTAATTGCCATTTTTTTACTTTCTAAAGAAATGAGAACTCTTCAAGATAATTACACTCAAGAAAGGGAGAATTGAGATAAAAATTGAGGCTGTTGTTATCGGTGCTGGAGTCGTTGGTTTAGCTGTTGGAAAATCTTTAGCCGATAAAGGCATCGAAGTAGCTGTTATTGAGAAAGAAAAAAGAATAGGTGAAGGTGCTAGCACAAGAAATTCTGGCGTTATTCATGCTGGTCTTTATTACTCTCCAAAATCTCTTAAAGCTAAAGTGTGTTGCGACGGTAGACAGAAGCTTTATGAATATGCAGCTACAAAAAATATTCCATTTAAAAAAACTGGGAAGCTTATAGTGGCGACTGAAAAAAACCAGCTCGAAGAGCTTCAGTTATTATATGAAAATGGAAAATCTAATGGAGTTCCATTAAAAATGCTCTCAAAAGAAAAGGTGAATGTTCTTGAAGAAGAGATAAAGTGTGAAAAAGCAATTTTTTCAAATGAGTCTGGAATAATAAGTGTCCCAGAATATTTGACTGCCTTAGAGGAGGACATAAAAAAAACCGGATATGTAGTTTTAGCTTCTGAGTTAAAACATGCCAAAAAAGTCAATGGACATTTTGAATTAATACTTAATTCAAGCGATAAAATTCAATGTAATTTTTTGATTAATGCCTCAGGCCTTCATACGGAAGACGTCGCCAATAGAATCGAAGAAATAAACTTACCAAAAATTAAAACAGTGATGTATGCAAAAGGTCACTACTATCTATATAAAAAGAAAAATTCTTTTAAGCACCTAATCTATCCGCTTCCTAACTCAAATGGTCATGGTATTCATGCTGGAATGGATATTGAAAATAATCTTCGCTTTGGACCAAATGCAAAATGGGTGGATTCCATCGAGTATTCTTTTGATGAATATACTTTGGATGAGTTTTGTAATTCAATTAAATCTTATTGGATAAATTTTGATCCTTCTTGTTTAACACCAGATTACACAGGAATCCGATCAAAAACAGTAGCTGAAGGCGAGGGTAGTCAGGATTTTGAAATTCTTGATGCAAGTGATCACGGACTTGAAAATTTGATTCATTTACAAGGTATCGATAGTCCAGGTTTAACCAGTTCTCTATCAATCGCTGCTGAGGTAATTAGCAAATTAGGAATCCACTAAGCTTATAAAGAAGGTAAAGTCTTCCGAAGTCTCCTTTAATACTGCTGTCTTTCCGCTTAAGCCTCCATGACCGCCAATTAAGTTTATTCTAAAGAGAACTTTATTATTTGAAGTTGAAAGATCTCTTAATTTAGCAACGTATTTCGCAGGCTCGTAGTATTGAACTTGTGAATCGAATAGCGAAGAAGTCACCAAAATATTCGGATATGGAAGATTGGATAAATTATCGTAGGGTGAATAACTCTTCATATAGTCGTAATCTTTTTTATTATTTGGATTACCCCATTCATCGTATTCGAAAGTTGTTAATGGAATAGATTCATCAAGCATAGTTGTCACAACATCCATGAAAGGGACTGCAGCTAAAATACCTTTATATAACTCCGGAGCTTCGTTTGCTACAGCACCCATTAATAAACCGCCGGCACTCCCCCCCATAGCGAAAACATTATCTTTATCTCCAAAACCTTTTTTTAAACATCCATGAGTTACATCAATAAAGTCATAAAAGGTATTTTTCTTCTTGCGCATGCGTCCATTCTCATACCAATGTTTACCCATTTCAGATCCGCCCCGAATATGCGCTAAAACAAATATAAAGTTTTCTTCTAATAAGGGCACAATGCTGGAACGAAAATTAGCATCAATTATGTGGCCGTAGGATCCGTATCCGTAAAAGAGTATGGGTTTTTTATGTAAGGGGGTGCCGTTATCCTTGTAAACAAGAGATGCAGGAACTCTTATGTTATCTCTAGATTTCAATGAAAGTCTTTCGACTTTCAAGCCTTTTGTCTCGCACTTAATTTTTGATTTCCAAATAACGGATCTTCTACCAGAAATTAATGACTCCTTATAAACAGTCTCTGGTTTATTGAGCGATGAATACGCAAAACAAAAATAATCAGCTTTTGGATCATGATTGCCTGCTAGAGAAACGTCATAACACGGCTCATCAAATTTAATGTATTCATGAGTCCTGTTTTTGGTATTAATTTTTAATATCTGAGGAAGACCGTTTTCTCTTACATCAAGAAGAATATGATTTTTAAATATTTCGAAATCCAATAAATATCTTTTTTTACTTTCTTTAAGAACTGTTTTCCATTTTTTAAATTGATGACAAACGGATAAATCAGAATATTTAAGAGAAAAGTTGTCCTGACCGACCATGTTTGTCATGACGTAAAAAGTATTATTAAAAATATCTACGTAATATTTATGTTTTTTCTTTCTTTTAAGAATTAATTTCAATTTGGTTGGATTATTTAACGAGAAGAATCGAACTTCATTTGCATTCGTCTGGCTGGAGTAAATAAATCCATACTCTTTATCTCTTGAAATTCCTAAACTGCAATGAAATTGTGGGTCGGTTTCTTCAAATAAAAGTATGTCATTTTTTTGTGAGGTTCCAATTGTATGAAGTAAGACTTTATTGCTCGTTAATGTCGTTTCATCTCTTTTAATATAAATAATATTCTTCGAGTTTTTAGACCAAATAAATTGTCCGTCCGTTCCAGAAATCTTATCTGATAGGTTTTCTCCTGTTTTTATGTTTTTAACTTTGATTGTGTATTCTCTGCGTCCATTGATATCTTCAGCGTATGCCAACATTTGGTTGTCTTTGGAAGGTGAGACACCCGAAACTTGATAGAACTTTTTATTTTTAGCTAATTTATTGATATCTAAAATCAATTCTTTCTTTGAATTTTTTTTCTTTGATCGATAGTATTTTCTATACTCATTTTTTTTTAAGGTTTCTGAAAAATAAAAAAATCCATCTCTTTCAATCTTCAATGACTCATCTTTAACAGGAATATAACCATTCAGTTTTTTGAAGTAATTCTTAGAAATATTTGATTGAGTTTTGATCCAATCATCATGATAAGCTCGCTCAGTTTTTAAATAGTCTAGAACTGCCTTATTTTTTCTAGTGTCATCTCTGAGCCAATAATAGTTATCAATTCTTGAGTCGTTATGTTTTTTTAAAACTTTCTTGACTTTTTTAGCTTTAGGTAGCGTCTTCATAATATTTAATTGTCTTTTATTCTTTGATCTTTATAATCCGCAACCATTAAGGATGATTATTTTAAAAACTTTCAATTTCTAAGGAGCTTTATATGAAATTTTTCCATCACCTCTTAATTGCATTATTTTTATTTTCCGCAAACTTTTTCGCTCAATCTGACAACGAAGATTATACGCTTGAGGAGATAATTGTAACTGCTCAAAAAACAGAAAAATCATTACAAGATGTTCCAATTGCTGTTTCTGCTTTATCAGCTGATGATTTAGCTTTAAGACAAGCAGTGAGATTTACTGATTTGCAACTTAACGTTCCTAACCTAAGTTATTCAGAGACTAACTTCGGTGGTAGCTCGGTGTCTATCAGAGGTATTGGAAGACTTGCCACTGGAATTTCTTTTGACCAATCAGTGACAACACATATAAACGAATCTCCTTGGGGCGAAAATACTAATGTTGCAACTATGTTCGATATGGACAGAGTGGAAGTTCTTAGAGGACCTCAAGGAACATTATTTGGAAGAGGAACTACTGCAGGACTAGTTAATCTAGTTACCAAAAGACCTTCTGTAGACTCTGGTATTGAAGGCTATGCAGGTTTTACGGCTGGAGAGTACAATCTTCAGGTTTTTGAAGGCGCTGTAAACATTCCTTTAGATGATAATTTTGCTGTTAGAGCTGCTTACACCCAAACTGAGCGTAATGGTTTTACCGAAAATTTATACGCTCCTGTAGGCGGCACCTTTGATGGAAGAGAGCATTATGTCGGAAGAATCTCTTTACGATACGACACAGGAAACACTGTGATCGACTATATGTATCAAGAACACGAAGAGGAAAGCACCAGAACTTTAAGAACTAATTATGTTTGTACGCCAAGTGCTAACATCTCTAGAGGTTGTACCTTAGATGGAGAGGGTATTGGGATAGCCAATCCTGCGGCTACTTACAACGGAATTCTAGCTGCGGTCTTTTTAGAATCTGCTCCGTTAGGAGCCAATACGGCAACTTATACAGCTTTTGGATTGAATGATGCACCAAGGCCTGACAACATGACTTTGCGACAGACGCACAGTGATTTTGTTCCAATCTTTGATCGTCAATCTGGAACTCATCAATTAACTATTTCTCACGACCTTGATAAGGGAAGGTTATCTCTAAATATGATGAATAGAGAGTCTTCTTCTTATACAAGAATGGATACAACTCTGGCTGTTGAACCTTTGCTTGGAGTGAAGGTATCTGATAACCCTCTCACTTACGTTGGAGGCCTTATAAGTGTAGACATGTTAGATCATTGTGTAGCGGATCAGTGTGGAACAAAAGGACCAACTCAAGCAGAAAGATTAAGCGGTCAATCAGGTAAATACGTTTTACAAACTACCAACAGAAATTCTTTCATTGACGGATCCAGTAATGAACAACTTACCGAGTATTTAGAGCTTAAATACAGTTCTGATCTTGACGGAATTTTTAACTACATCGTGGGTATAAATCATTATGGTCATTACGAAGACGATAGTTACTTAACTACTTCTTCACCTCTAACATTGTTAGGGGATGCTCAATTCTTTGTACCAACCACGTTTGGTAATACAAATGAGTATGCACTAGAAGCAAGCGGTTTATTTGGAGAGCTTTATTTCGACGTCCAAGATAATTTAAGAATTACTCTTGGATTACGTTACGGGGAAGAAAAGAAAATTAATGACATCGTTACCACTACCTACGGACAA
Source organism: uncultured SAR86 cluster bacterium (assembly GCA_902560275.1). Classification (GTDB taxonomy): domain Bacteria; phylum Pseudomonadota; class Gammaproteobacteria; order Magnimaribacterales; family AG-339-G14; genus CACNYO01. Next base: position 20,898 of record CACELJ010000001.1, read on the forward strand.
GCAAGAAATGTTGGCGCATTTGCAGGCGTTCCTTGGTTATTAGTGGACGGCGATTTGTATAACTGTTTTGAAGGCATTGCTGGAGCATTTGGACTAGCTCCAGATCAAGCAGTCATCGGTCAAATTTTAACTGGTCAAGCAAGTAACGGTTGTGGGGTAGGTGAGCAGGAAACAGTGGATCTATATGGAGTATCTGCGCAAGTAAATGCTGCTTCAGCAGCATTAGCTGGTGGAATTGCTGCTGCTGGGCAAATTGCTGATCCTCAACAACAAGCTCTTGCTACCGGAACAGCTTATGCAACTTATTTCATGTCAGTAAAAGACTTAGTTCCGGCTCTTTACGATAGAAGTGAAGATTACAATAAGCCTGGATGGGAGTCGTATCAGAAAAATAAACTTGATTACACAACTACAGCAGGAAGATTAATCGTTGATTACGCATTCGGTGATGATTCTCTATTGTACGGATCTTACTCTAGAGGTACTAAACCAGCTGGTATCAATCCTCCAATTAATCCAAGGATTTATGAAAAAGGTTTGATTCCTGCTAACACAGTTGAAGAGAAAGTTGATTCGTTCGAAATTGGTATCAAGTCAATTTTGCTTGGCGGTCAAATGCGACTTAACACTTCTTTGTTCTATAACAAATACACCGATATGCAGATATCGAGGATTCTAGCGACCACAACTTTTAACTTTAATATCGATTCAGAAAACTACGGTGCTGAAATTGAAATGGATTACGTTCCAGCAGCAGCTCCTAATTTAAGATTAGATTTTATGTTTGCATACATTAAAACTAAGATCATGGATGATGCGTTAACGATTGATCCATTTAATATTGCTGCCGAAGGCACCAAATATTTTGATGCTAAAAATACTGTCTACAAATGCATCGATTTGTTTTACGAAGGTGAAGGTTGTGTTGCAAACACATTTATCGCTGATAAAGATCTTGTAAACGCAGCACAAGCAGTCTTAGCTAGTTTGGATGCTTGGTTGCCGGTTCCCGGAACTACTCAAGCCGATGGTCATCCGATCTACATGTCTAGGGTAGCATTATCAGCTCTTGGAATACCTACTACGACTGGAGTTAAACAAAGCATTGATGGCAATAGACTTCCTAACACTCCTGAATTAACTACTTCTCTAGGTCTTTCTTATAACTTTGAGGTAGGCAACGGTATTTCTGTAGTTCCAAACATTTATTACTATTATCAAAGTGATATGTACGTAAATGAATTCAATAACGATCTTTACGGAAAAGTTGATGCTTGGGATGAACTTAATATTGGGTTAACTGTAGGAGATATTGAAAACCAATGGTATTTCAGATTTTTCTCAAGAAATGCGCTCGATGAAGATAACATTACGTGGAAATATAACTCCACAGACGTCACAGGTAATTTCCAAAGTTATTTTTTAAGAGACCCAAGGGTTACTGGAATAGAGTACAGATATAATTTTTAATCTTTAAATAAAGAAAAAGCCTCTTTAAATTATGGAAAGAGGCTTTTTTTATATCTAAATATTTGATCAAAAATGCAATAAAAACGTTTAATTTTGTCTTAATTTGCTATAGATTAACGTTAATTAGTCTAAGTTGGGAGACTTAGAAACAATTACAAGGAAGTTTCAAACTCAAAACAAAAAAAGGGGAATGTTATGAGTATAAAAAAAATATCTGTGCCATTTTTATTTCTGGCCTTAATTTTCACAGGATTTTCGATTTCACAAGACAATGCTCTTGAAGAAGTTACCGTTACATCGCAAAGACAAGAACAAAGTCTTCAAGATGTACCTTTAGCTGTCACAGCCTTTGATGCTGATGATTTGCTTGAACAGCAAATTGAAGAAGCTTCAGATCTGCAACTTGTTGTACCAGGTCTAACGTTTGCGCCCACTGCTTTTTCTGGGGGTGGTGGATTCGATATTCGTGGTATCACTAACTTAGCAGTTTCAGCTTCTGCAGATGCTGGAGTTGCAATTCACATGAATGACTTAGCCATGGGTTCTACGACTCTTCAAGATGGTACTTTCTTTGATATGGAGAGAATAGAGGTCATCAGAGGGCCAGCAGGAACATTGTTTGGAAGAAATTCAGTCGGTGGTGCTATTAATATGATAACTGCCAAAGGAGACACGTCTGGTTTTTATGGAAATGCTAGCATTGATATTGCTGACTATAACGGACTCAAAACTACCTCGACTTTCAATATTCCTTTGGATGATACAGTGGCTTTGAGGCTTGCAACATCATCTTTGAAAAGGGACGGTTACATGGAAAATATTTATTCCGTTCAAAAAGATCAGGATATTGATGGAAGAAATCAATTTGCTTACCGAGCTACTTTAACTTTTGAGCCAACCGATAATACAACAATACATGTCATTCACAGCGCAGAAATTGAAGATTCAACAAGAACCTTAGGTGGTAACGTTTATTGTAAAAGAGACACATCTTTTGTGACAGGTTGTACACGAACTTCTGAGAGAGCGTTTGAATTAACACACCCTATGGGTACCTATGTTGAAAACTTAATGGTTGCTATGGGAGTTTTAGATTTTACAACGACGACTGATATGTCTGGTGCACCTCAAGGATTCAGACAAGTCAATACGCGAGGTAGCTCATTATATCAAGTTGATCAGTACACAACTCAGCTTCTTATTGAACATAGCGTGGATGATATTGATATATCAATTGGAGCTCACTCAAAAGATAGAAAATTTTTGAGAATGTCCTCTTATTCTTCTCCTGAAATGCAAACTTTAAGATTTAAAAATACTGCTGCGACTCCAGGTGGTTTGATCAATATGTCGGGGTACGGTCCAGGATGTGATTTGGATGCAGGAACTCTGGGTGCTTACGGTGGCTGTGTCATGGATACAATAAATTACCCAACCGGTGGAGATAGACCGGAAGCAGACGTTGATACAAAAGTGCTTGAATTGAAAGTGAGTTCTTCGTTTGATGGAAATGTCAACTTCCTAGCTGGGTACACTTATTACGATAACGCTTCTATTACTCTATACGATGTATATGCGAGTGGATTGGATGTTTTAGCACAAGCACCTCCAGCTTTATTGGCAGGTCCTGCTGCTGCTCTAGGCGCACAACTTTATCCAAGTTTATACAGAACAAACGATAAAGGTACTATTGAATCGCAAGCTGTGTTTGGAGAACTTTATTATGAACCTAGAGAAGACTTAAAACTTACCTTTGGTCTTAGATACAATGAAGATGAAAAAACAAGTTTAAGTAGAATTGCATTTGTTAACGTTTTAGGTTTCTCTAAAGGCCGAGCTACTGATTTAGGAGTAAATCTTCTAACAGAAGGAGCCATTCCAACTGCTGCTGCTTTCGAAGCCTTTGCTTGTGGAAACTTAGAACAAGGTTTTTGTCCTCTTTTAGGAAGTGTTCCTGATTATGGAGAAGCTTATATCGCAACTACAGGCCTAGATCCTTATATGGAATTTAGTGCCATGACCGGTAGATTTGTCGTTGATTATTTTGTCGACGAAAACTCAATGATTTATGTAAATTTATCTAAAGGTTTCAAAGGTGGAGGTTTTAACCCTGCTCTTGATCCCTTAATTTTCCCTAACACACCTCAAATATTCCCAGCCTCTGATCTTATATCGCTTGAATTTGGGTTTAAAACAGAGTTCCCAGAACAAGGCGTTCGTCTGAACGGAGCTGTCTATGCATATGATGCTGAAAATTATCACATCACAAAAATTATGAATAAAACCTCAATTAATGAAGGTATTGATGTTGATATTATGGGTCTAGAATTAGAGTTGTTATACGCTCCTCCTTCAGTCCCAGGCCTTGCTCTGAATGCTTCTTTAGCAATGACCGAGTCAACAATTGCTGATGGTGTTTCGGCGCTTGATCCAGTACAACCGGATGGAGCATTTTCAGGTCATCCAGACAGCAAAAACTGGCATTTAATGAAAGATGAACTTTCAACCATGTATATTATGAGAAAAGATGCATTGCAAGCTGTTTATGGAGCTTGGTTGCAAGAAACTCTTACAGGTGGGGCAGCTCAAACTGGATTGGATGCTATTGAAGTTCTTACGGCTGGTGCCACAACTACAGCTGATTTAATGGCTGCATTAATACCTGCCGAGTTCCACGGAGATAGAACTTACGGTCAACCAACGCCAGTAAGTTATTTGGTCCCTGCTTTAGGTCTAACTCCTGCTGAAGGTCATTTACCATCTCTAGGTGTACAAGCTGGGATGAGAACCATGGCTCAATTAATGGGTTTTGATCCAGCTGCTGTTGTTTCTGAGGGTCTTGAAACAGATATCTCAGGAAATTCATTAGTTCATCCTGACTCATCAGCAAACATAGGTATTTCTTATACAGCTCAAGCAGGAAGTGTGAACGTAACAACAAGACTAGATGTAGCGTATCAAGGTGCAAGGTATGTACGTATATTTAATCTCCCAGAGGATCAAATTGATTCTTGGTTAGAATCAAATTTACAAATTACTGTTACACCTGCAAATGATGACAGTTGGTATGTACAATTTTACGGTCAGAACATTACCGATGAACTTAACGTTACCGGCATTGGCCTTGGTGATGCTTCAGTAGGCCAAACTAGAGGAGTTACTGTTAGAGATCCTCAAGTCTTTGGAATTAGAGTTGGTTACAATTTCTAATTTTAGAAAATATCTGCAAAAAACCCTGATTTTTATCGGGGTTTTTTGTATCTTATTTTCTTGTTCTTACGGACAAGACTCATCAATCATCACTATTCAGCAAGGTAAATTAAAAGGCTTGGAGCATGATGATGGCACTATAAAATATTTTGGTATCCCTTATGCGAAAGCTCCAGTTGGCAATCTTCGTTGGAAGGAACCTTTGCCTCATGAAGGATGGGAGGGAACTTTTTTTGCAGAATCTCATGGTAAAGCATGCATGCAGCCACTTGAATTATTGACTCCTGATGGAAAACTGACTGGCAATAATGGTTTTTACGATCTTATTATAGAAAAGTCAGGCTTAGATATTCCATCTGATGAATCTCAAAATAATGCAGGATTTAATCGTTTTACATACGATGATATGTCCGAGGACTGTTTATTTCTAAACATTGTTGTTCCTAAAGGCGGCTCTGCTAACAAACCGGTAATGTTTTGGATCCATGGCGGAGCTTCAAGGTGGGGGTCTGGGCATGAAAGTAATTACACAAGTCAATATATTCCCACAGAGGGGGACGTCATCGTGGTGAGTATAAATTATCGACTGGGGGTTTTTGCCTGGTTGGCTCATCCAGAATTATCAAGAGAGTCAGAAAAAAACGTTTCTGGAAATTATGGAACTTTAGATCAAATAGCAGCTCTAAAGTGGGTTAAAGATAATATTGCAAATTTTGGTGGAGACCCAAACAACATAACCATTTTTGGTGAATCGGCTGGGGGACAAGCTGTGACGTCTTTGATGATAAGTCCATTATCGAAAGGATTGTTTCACAAAGCCATTGCTCAAAGTGGCACCGGATTACCGAATGTTTTAACTGATATCAGAGAAGATAAAGGGATATTAGTTTCCGCCGAGTCAAAAGGTATCAAGTTAGCTGAATATTTTTTAGGAGAAAATGCCAATATAAATGATTTAAGGGAATTGCCAGCCCTGGAAATTGTTTCCATTGATGATTTCCAACTCGATCAAGACTTAATTATGATGACAAATCAAATTGTTGACGGATATGTTTTCCCTGAATCTATAAAAGATGCTTTTATAAATCAAAATGTCCACGATTTACCTTTTATGGTCGGATTCAACGGAGATGAGGGGACAAGCCTATTTCCATTGATTATTGATCCAAAAACTTTCAGTTTATTCGGCGAGTTTTGGCCTGAAAGTCTTTGGGCTTTTGTTAACCCTGATCCATCATCCTTCCAAGGTCCAAAAGGAATGAGAGATTTTGCATTAAGCTTGGATGACAATTATTACGATGCTGCAACGGATTTCTGGGGATTTTTATTTTTTGGTGCTCCCTCTTATTTTGTTGCAAAGCAACATTCATTATCTGGAAATCCGACTTATCTTTATCAATTTGATAAGAAACCTAATATTCCTAATGATTATCTTGGCGCCACGCATGCTCTTGAACTTGGTTATCTATTTAATAAAGGCGGATTATTCGGCATAGAAGGATCTTTTGATGATTCTGATATTGAACTTGCTCAGAAAATGCGAGCGGATTGGATTAATTTTGCAAAAAATGGCTCTCCAAATATTGCCGAAAGATTTGATCATATCAGTTCGAATGCAAGAATTTATGACTCTTTCATTGAAGATAAGAAAATAGAGCACTCTGATTTTTATAAGTCCTACTCAAATTTTTGGGAAAATCTAAATTAGATTATTGACTTACTCAAAGAAATAATTTTAGAAAAATATAAATTCATTTAATTTTTCTCTTTTTTAGGATAGATTACTTTTTTAAATTTAACGATTTATTCTAAACAAGGAGCGTTATGCATAAATTTTCAATTAATTTAATACTTTTCTATTTATTTTTCTCTTCACCCTTCGCAATTGTCCAAGATTCTGATGGATTAGAAGAAATTATTGTAACTGCGCAAAGACAAGAACAAAGTCTGCAAGACGTTCCTTTAGCAGTATCTTCATTCTCTGGAGATGATCTATTGGAGCAACAGATCGAAGGAATTAATGACATGCAATTGTTTGTTCCTGGACTTAGGTTTGGTGGAAATATTGGTGAAGGTGGAGGAGATATTGAAATAAGGGGAATGGTGAATGGAGCAGTATCAGGTACAGCAGATTCAGCAGTTGGAGTTCATATTAATGACTTAGCAGTGGGAATAACACCTCTTGATACTGGCCAGCTTTTTGATATGGAAAGAGTTGAGATAATCAGAGGTCCTGCAGGAACTTTATATGGAAGAAATGCTATTGGTGGATCATTGAATATGATTACGGCAAAAGCAGATCCAACTTCTTTTTCTGGGAAAGTTAGTGTTGATCTTGGAGATTATGGAAGATTTGGCACTACTTCAGTTATAAATATTCCTCTTGATGACAATGCAGCCTTTAGATTTGCTTCAACAACTTTGAAGCAAGATGGCCTAGTAGATAACATTTATAGCAAAGGACTCGATTATAACTTGGATAACAGAAATCAAATGGGATACAGAGCTACCCTAAGTTTCGAACCTTCTGAAAAAACTACAATTCATATTGTTCATCAAGCTCAGATTGAAGATTCAAAAAGAACGCTTACTTCAGGAACTTGGTGTGACAGAGATCCTTCCGCAGTCTTTGGTTGCACAATGCAAGCACCTGAAAATCAAAAATTTGAGATTGCGCATCCCATGTCCACGTTAGTTGAACAACTTCTCATAGCACAAGGAGTTTTAAACTACACTCCGATAACTAGTCTGGCTGGAGCTCCTCAAGAATTATGGACGATGAACGTCAGAAACGAACCTGTATATACCGTTGACGAATATATTACTCAATTCATCGTAGACCATGATATAAATGACGAACTATCCTTATCTGTTGCTGCGAGCAGAAAAGATAGAAAGTTTTATAGGTTAGAGGCTTACGAATCTCCAGAGTTAGATACATTAAGATTTAACGATACTCCCGTAACTCCTGGCGGTATTGGAACTATGTCTGCAAGTATCGATTCAAATTGTTCAGTCGAAGGCTACACTGCTGGTTTTTATGGTGGATGCATTTTGGATACACTGAACTATCCTACAGGAGCATTTAACTATAGTTCTCTGGCTGATACGGATGCAGTTGAAATGAAACTAGTTTCTAGTTTTGATGGACCTCATAATTTTCTATTCGGTATGAATTATTTTAAAAATTATCAAGATACGGATACAGATGTTGTGGCTTCTGGTCTAGATGCATTAACTGTGGCTCCACCTGCAGCAATGATAGGTACTCAAGCAGCTAGTCTTGGAGCACAACTTTACGCACCATTTTTTAGAACAGCCAATATCGATGTAATAGAATCAACCGCCGTATTTGGTGAATATTACTTTGATGTGCGTGACGACCTAAAATTAACCGTTGGCATGAGATACACAGATGACTTTAAAGAAGCAGGTCCGAGTAATCCGTCATTTAATATATTAGGTTACGCCAAAGGTAATATCACAGATGCTGCAGCTTCAGCTTGGACTGGTGGATTAGTTCCATCTGCCGCAGCCTGGGAAGCTTTATTTTGTCCTATAGGCGCCACTTTTTGCCCAGTTCCAGAATCCGCTATTCCTGGCAACAAAGTTCCCGCACCAGGAGAAGCTTACAGAGCAGCAGGGCTAGAAACCACTAGAGAAACTTCAGAATTTACTGGAAGGATTGTTTTAGACTACTTTATAAATCAAGATTCAATGATGTTTGTTTCCTTTTCCACTGGATTCAAAGGCGGTGGGATTAATCCTGGGTTTGATCCTACAAGTTTTGCTGGCGTTCCAACTGGATTTCCAAATTCAGAAGTAAATAATCTTGAAATAGGTTTCAAAAATGAATTCCCAGACCAAGGGGTAAGACTTAATGTTTCTGCTTACTATAGTGATATTGAAAATTACCATATCACACAAATTAAAAATAGAACCTCAGTAAACGAGGGTATTGATGTTGAAATCATGGGTGCCGAGGCTGATTTACTTTACATGCCACCTGAAGTCCCTGGTTTTTCCCTGAATGCTTCTCTCAGTTATACATCTTCTGAGATCAATGATGGAGAAGGTTCTATTGATATGGTTAATAGAGATTTACAATTAACAGGAGGAGTAGGCTCAACTGATTGGCACACTGTTAAAGATCAAGTTTCAGAAACTTTTATCATCAGAAAAACTGCTTTGCAGGCCATGTGGACTAGTTATTTACAAGAGATAGCAACCTCTGGTGCAGCAGTGACTCCTGCAGATGGCATATCTGCCTTAAATCCAACTCTTGACGGTTTAACCCTTGCAAGTTTGGTGTTTTTTAATCCCGTTGAACATCACGGTGATAGAACTTTTGGAGAACCAACTCCAGTAAGCTATTGGAACCCATTAGCTGGTCAAAACCCTGCTGATGGTCATCTACCCTCGGTATTAAATAGAGCTTCAGGCCTTCACCAGATTCTAGCTCAACTGCATGGATTTGATCTGGTTCCTGGTTCTGATATTAGTGAAGGTTTAGTGAGTGATGTTTCAGGTAATTCTTTATTTCATCCCGAACTGCAAGCTAATCTTGGTATAGGATACTTACAAGATATTGGAAATCTAAAAATTAATTATCGTCTGGATTATTCATATCAGGGAGAAAGATATTTAAGAGTATTTAATCTTCCAAGTGACGTCCTAGAGGCTTGGGATGAGTTAGGCGCCCAAATTACTCTATCTAGTTCAGATGATTCTTGGTTTGTTCAATTTTATGGACAAAACATAACTGACAACAATAGCTATTATTATAGAGAACTTCAAAGTACCGCTGTAGGAAACTATCAGAGGATAATGGCTAGAGAAAGGGCTAGATATGGAATAAGGCTTGGTTATAATTTTTAATTGAGAATAAAAAAAGACCCTGCTTCGGCAGGGTTTTTTTATTTAGAGGGTATATTTATTATAAAATATATCTAAAGTCTTTTTGGAATGATTAAACACATCAACAATATTGCTGGAATCTTAATTCTTCTTAATATTTTTGATCAGATTTTGTCGTCTAGCAAAATTATTCCTGAAAATTTCTATTTTGATATATTTGTTATAGCTTCTTATCTTTTTTTTGGTGCTGAATTTATTGCAAGAATTATCATTGAAAGAAGATTCTCTTTCCTGTTAGTTTTTGATTTTGTGGTTCTGGCTAATTATATTTTCTTTGGATTTTATGATTTGAGAATATTAAGAATTTTTAGGGCTTATTCAATTTACAGTAATCATAAGATGTTACTTCCAACAAATACTTTGTTGAGAACTGTGTATAACCAGCGTTTAGCATTATTAGGGTCCCAGATAATGGTATTTTCAGTCCTTTTGATTTTTTCTACTTTAATTCACTTTATAGAAAGAGATATTAACCCAGAATATTTTGGTTCTATTCTCAATTCAATGTGGTTTGGAATTGCTACTTTAACCACAGTCGGTTATGGAGATGTAACTCCATCATCTCCATTAGGCCAAGTTCTGACTTCTTTAACTATGTTTCTGGGTATAGGTATGTTTGCTTTACCTGCTGCAATCTTAGCCTCAGCCTATTATGAGGAAATTCAAAAAAGAAACTTCCTTATCACAATGGAAACAATATCCAGTATCCCTCTATTTTCAATGTTACCCATAGGGGCTTTGAGTAAAATTAACGATAAATTAGTTGCTGAAATTTATCCGGCCAAAAGAAAAATTATAGAAAAAGGTGATGAGGCAGATTGCATGTACATTATTGAGTTTGGATCTGTTCAAGTAGAAATAGAATCTCCTGTGACTTTAGGGCAGGGTGATTATTTTGGTGAAAAAGGAATTCTTTCTAAAGAAGTTCGTAATGCATCTATAAGCTCTATAGAAGAAGTGAAATTACTTTCTCTGTCAAAAGATGATTTAGAAGAACTAATGGAAGATTATCCTCATCTTTTTGAAGAGCTAGAAAAAGTTAGTTTAGACAGAAAAGGTTAATTAAAAGAATAAGAAAACTTTGTACTAAGACCTTGATCATCTTCAACGGCGTTAGTAATAGGATCTGAATCGTATGCTATATCGTATTGAAGGCTGATACTAAATTTTTCATTTACCAGAAAGTTAAATGCCATAAGAAAACTTGCTTTATAGTCACTGAAATCACTGACTCCCGGTTGATAATAAATCGTAGTGTTAAAGTTTACATTTTCAGCAACTTCAAAATTATCATGAAAATAAGCAGAAAGCCTTGTTGTATTTGTTACAAAGTCGTCTAAATCAGTTTCTTCTTCATATATCACTCCAGCTCCAAATCTCATTTGATCATCTATAATCATTCTAAGACCAGTCCCAAATAAATTTCTTTCTCTAAAAAGCCTAAATGGATTTTTCGCTGACTGAATAAAGAATTCTGTATTGTACTGATTGTAAGTTTCGAAAACTGATCTTATATGAATGAGTTGAGAAATATCCGTGACGTTTTGATTTATTTTCCTTTCAGATTTTCTCAGAATCATGAAGTTTTCAACGTCATCAAGGTTATAGTCAAACCTTAAATCAAAAGAATAGAAATCTCTGTCTCTGTTACCTCTGGAAGCATTTAAAGAAAATCCAAGGCCAGCAAAAAATCCTTCCTTACCCTCATTTCTTAACTCTTCAATATTCACTATAGTCTGAGAAATAGCAAATGAGGGCAAGAGTAATGAAATAAAGAAGAATTTATTTAGTTGTTGCAACATACGCTCCATTCCAATTCGGATCAGTTAAATTAAGTTTCATATCCTTAATCCTGTCTTTAAAAATAGCGTAGTATAAATCAAACTCCACAACTTGTTCTTCCCATTTTTTAATAAAGTTTAATGCTAGATCCCATCGTTGGTTTCTATAATTCTCTAGAAATTTATTATGATCATTTTGAAATTCAATTAATTCTTCATCATCTAATGAGAATTTATCAAAAGAAGTATAAATTTTAACTGGCTCAGTTTTCCCTTTAACTTGAATAAAGTCTAGTTCAAAAAGATTAGATTTTGACTTGAGGGTATTCACAGTTTCTTGTCCAAGAATTCTTTGAAAACCATAAGTTCCTGATTGACCTTCTAATCTTGACGCCAAATTAACTGGATCTCCTAAGACGGTATAATCAAATCTTTTTTCTGATCCCATATTCCCAACAATACATTCACCAGTATTAATACCAATTCCGATTTTAAGTTCCATTCCTTTTTCTTTTTGGAATTCAATATTAAAGTTTTCTAACGCCTTTTCCATATCAAAAGATGCTTTTAGAGCTAAATCCGTATGATTTTCTTGATCTGTAGGTGCATTCCAGAATGCCATGATGCAATCACCCATATATTTATCAATTGTTCCTTCATTATCCAAAATTTCATTAGACAAAACTGTAAGAAGTTTATTTATCAGTTCAGTTAATTCTTCTGGATTAGATTTGTAACTTTCTGATATAGCTGTGAACCCTCGTATGTCAGAAAAAAGAAAAGTCATAGTTTTCTTCTCTCCTCCCAATTTAAGTGATTCACTTGATTCTGCAAGTCTCGAAACCATTTCTGGAGCAAGATATTGAGAAAAAGCTGTTCTAACTTTACTACGTTCCAACTCAGTAAAAAGAAAATTAAAAAATGTGATTATCAAGTAACTCAATAAACATATTATTAATGGAGAAATTGGATCTATTAAAAAATCTAATTGATTGAAACCATAGAAAGAACCATAGAGACTACTTAAATTTGCCACTAAGAATGTAATTAATCCCCCGATAGGTCCAAAATATTGAATGACCAAGCAAATCAAGATGGAAAAAAGTAAACCAAATAAAAATTCTGCTCCTTCCATCCAATCTGGTCTTACTAAAAAATCTCCATTTATAATTTGTTGAATGCCTTGAGCTATGATTGTTACGCCAGGTATATCTCGCTCTAAAGAGGTATTTCTTATGTCGAGCAGTCCAGACGCGCTAGTTCCTATAAGAACAATTTTTCCAGCAAAGAAATCTTTATCAAAAGAATTATTTATGACTTTAGCCGCAGGAATGATATTCAAGTTTTCCTTATAAGTAGAATGCAACCAAAGGTAACCGTTTGAATTAGTGGGAATAATTACGTTTCCTAATTTTATGTTATTAATCCCAGTGCTCTCACCAAACGCTAACTCTCCTGATGCATTTGATGACTTGATTTGATAAGTACTTGCTCCGATAGCAACCCTAAGGGTCTCTAGCATCAACGAAGGTACTATCTGTCCATTCACTACTTCAAATGTGGGGAGGCTTCTAACAATACTTGAATCACCCCCAATACTCATAGACCCTATGCCCGCCGCAGAATCAACTAGAGACGGTAAGTTATTTTGCATTCCTATGTAATTAGGAAGAAATTCATTTGGTGAATCACCCTGAATTATTAGACCGTATTTAGGTTTTACTTCTAAGGTTTTTAATTTATTATTTGGTGCACTTCCTAAGACAACAGTAGAGTGTGACTCCATAGATTCAGCAAATATTTTGTCGTTTGGCTTTATCTTTTTTAACTCTTTAATTAGTTCTGTATTTGTTGAATATTGTTCAGTTAGAACATCACTTCCAGTTCTATCTCTTTCTGCAAAGACGATATCAAATGATGTAGTTAAAGCTCGCTCTGTGTTACTCACTAATTGAGAAAGAAGATCTCTTGACCAAGGCCATTGACCTAAACTATTGAGAGACTCATCATCAATATCAATTATTACTACTGGATCGTCCTCTAAAGGTTCTCTTGGACTTATTTGTTGTAGAGTATCAAAAGCAAATAATCTTAAATCATTAAAAATATTTAATGGATTTGCTAATGGAATTAGACCAATTAAAATGGCTAAAGGCAGAAGTAATTTTTTTTGAATGTTCTTCATCTTTTTTTAATAAAACCTTTATAATTGACGCCTTGTCATGTTTGTCAGATATATTTTATTACTATTTATCTTCAGTTTAAGTTTCTCTGCTTTAGCGCAAAACGTACCTCCGACTATATCGGATCCTGAACAATTAGAAACCATTAGAAAAGAAAGGCAAGCTATTTTTGATGAATTAATCGAGGATCCAACTAATCAGGGAAATTTATTCAAATACGCCAATCTATCAATTATTTTAGGAGATTTAGAGGCAGCGATTGGGGTTTTTGAACAAATGCTTATTTACGATCCTACTTTGGCAAGAATTAGGCTAGAACTTGGAGTGCTGTACTTTAGACTAGAGGCATATGCTCCAGCAAAATTATATCTAGATAGCGTAATAGATTACGATCCTCCTGAAGAAGTGATCACAAAAGTTGAATCTTTCTTAGCTGCCATTGAAGAGCAAGAAAAGCCTGTAACGGTTAATCAATTAATGACTTTTGGGTTTGCTAGTTCTTCTAATGCAAATGCTGGTATAGATGCAGACATCATTGAGATAGCAGGTTTTCCTCTTGAGGTATCTCCAGATTCAAAACCACAGTCGGATTCAAAATTTTCTGTCAATTACAATTTGTCTTTAACTCAAAATTTGAATAATCCCCGCGGTGACGCAATCAATTATTTTCTTGCAGTTGCTACCACTTATCAATCTAGGTTTACGCAATTTGATCAAAGAAGTTTCGTTTTTGGTTTAAATAGTCGTTTAGATGTAGAAGAGGGCAGATTTGGAATTTTGAAGAATCCATCCGTCACTCCAAGCTTCACAAGAATTCAAGTTTATCTATCCGGAGAGCCTTTGCTCGAATCAAATGCTTTCAGCGTGAGTCATTCTGGATCCTTAACAAATGGTTCTGTTTTTGAATACGGTTTTAACGTAGATAAAAGGAATTTTATAGGGTTAGATGCAAAAAGCGGTTACAGATACGGAACTTTTGTAAATAACACTTTTAATTTACCAAATAATAGCTCTAGTTGGACTATGAATATTTTCTCTGATAAATATGAAGCCAACCAAAAATTTGAATCGTTTAGACAATGGGGTTTTGGTTTTAATTACAGAATGCCTCTTCCGGATGCATGGATTATGGCTGCTAATTATGATTTCTCTACTAAAAATTACCTTGCACCTAACGGACCACTTGGAACAAGAAAAGATATTAACGAATCATCAGATTTAACCTTTTCAAGACTTTATATAAATTGTTTATCTATGAATATTTTTATTAAACCTTTTGATAATAGAAGCAGCATTGATATTTTCTCAAGAAGTAACACCGATGTAGGTGTCAATCTTTCTTATCTTTGCTTAAATAACTAACCTTAAAATTTACTTGAGTATATAATCCGCAAATGAATCAAATAGTCCAATTTTTTCTAAAAATCAGAAATAGTCGCTTTTTTAATGGAATAGTAATTTTTGTAATAATTGGCTCTGCTATTTATGCCGGAGTCAGTTCCTACGACCTTTCGGAAGAATACGTTGGATTGCTAAATTTTCTTGATACCGCAATAACAGTTTTCTTCCTAGTAGAGATTATTATCAGAATAGTCGCAGAAAGATCACTGATAAAATTCTTTAAAGGCGGTTGGAATGTCTTCGATTTCATCATCGTTACGGTCAGTTTAATTCCAATCACCGGAGGAGAGACAGCATTCGTTGCAAGACTGCTTAGAATTGTCAGGGTATTAAGAATTATCACCGTAGTGCCTGCATTGAAGAAAATTGTCGATGCGTTGTTTGAAACGCTTCCAAGAGTTGGTTTTGTGGCTCTTCTAATGTTCATTTTCATATATATATGGGCTGCTATAGGAACTTTAGTTTTTGGAACAACAGATCCAGAACATTGGGGTAATATTGGTCTAGCTATGCTTACTCTTGCGCAAGTTGCTACATACGATGACTGGGCTGCAGTTATGAAAGATATAATTGAAGTTTTTCCTTGGGTATGGATTTACTTTATTAGTTTCATTCTTCTTAATGCCGTAATCATGTTGAATATGGTCATTGGTATCATTGTTGATGTAATGTCTAAGAAATCTAGCAGCGGCCAATTAAGTGCAGATGAGAATCAATAATTTTCTGATCCTTTTTCTATTTTTATCTTTATCTTCATGCACCTATCAAAAGGTAGTTAAGAACTCTATGTATGATTTAAATGAATTTGATGCATGTTATTTAGATTATAAATCTGTCTTGGACTCCGACAAACAGAAGTATCTAAATATGCTGATAGAGTTAAGAAATTATAATTGTTCTCGATACTACGAACTTTTTGTGAGAGGAACAATTATTCAGGGTAATTAAAACCAAAATATCAGGAGCAGCGGTGTTGAAATGGCTATTATGAGTAATTCTAACGGTAGACCTAATTTCCAGTAATCGCCAAATTTATAATTACCTGGTCCCATTACCAAAGTGTTACATTGATGTCCGATGGGAGATAAGAAGGCACAACTTGCACCTATGGCAACACACATTAAAAATGGCTCAGAAGGATGACCTAACTGATTTGCAATTGTGACTGATATAGGTCCCATAATAACTGCAGTCGCTGCATTATTAATGACATCAGATAGACACATTGTGGCTACCATCAAAATAACAAGGGTGCCAACTAAACCAAATTGAATAGATTGAGTAGCTATTACGGTTGCTAATATATTTGTAAGACCACTGTCATATAGTGCATCGCCTATAGGAATCATAGCTCCAAGCAATACAATAACAGGCCATTCAATATGACGATAAAGCATATTTGGTTTTAGTAGTTTAGACGCAACAAATGCTAAAACGCATAGTAAAAATGCTATGACGACATTTAAAAAATTTGTGATAACCAAAAGTAAACTAAAAGAAAATAACCCTAACGAAAGTAAAACTTTAGAATCATCCTTTATTACATCTAACTCTCTTTGCCAAAGAGGCATCAAACCAAGATCTTGCATTTTATCACTGGTATCTTTTTGTTCTTCTCTAGTAGCAATCAACAACACATCTCCAGCCTTGAAATGTTCGTTTGAAAGGCTTCCTTGAAAATTTGTACCTTTTCTCCACAATCCAAGAACAGCCATCTGTCTCCCGACCATATTTGAAAAATAGCTTATAGTTCTACCTATTAATCTTGACCCTGGAGATATCATGGTTTCAATTTCACCAAAGCTTCCCGAATCAAGATCTTTAATTTCGGTTCTGAGAGAAAGACCATACTTATCTTGTAGTCCTGATACTTCCTCTGGATTTATTTTCAAAAGTAGAATTTGAGATTCTTTTAATTCCTCAAAATTACTTAAAATTTCCCTGGCATCAGATGTTTCATTTACTGAACCAATGAGTACTGTGTCAGAACCTAGTTCCTTCCTGAATTCTTGAGTTTTTTTACCTATAAGATCGCTATCTTCATCAATCACAAGCTCAACTAAATATTCATTAATATCAACTAAAGAAGATGAATCACTATCACCAGATCTATTTTTTACAAGAATGAAGCCAAGTAATGCGATAAAAATCACGCCTCCGATACTCACAGGTAACCCTGCATAGGCAAAATCAAAAAATTCAAACCCTTGGTCGGAGTATTGGTCCCTAAATTCGGAAATAATAATATTTGGAGGCGTTCCAATTTTTGTATTCATACCCCCAAGAATTGACGCAAAGGCAAGAGGCATCAAAAATTTAGAAGGGGACCAGCCCATTTTCTGACATATTCCTAAAGTTACAGGTAATAACATAGCCATAGCACCAATGTTATTCATAAAAGAGGATAAAATGACGGCAATACCCATCAATATGACTAAGAACTGAAATTCACTATTAGCAATTTTCTGCAAAAGATTGCCAATTTTCCCTATCAGTCCTGATGCTTCTAGGCCTTTACTAATCAATAAAACAAGCGCAACTGTAATAACTGCTGGATGTCCAAACCCTACAAATGCTTCTTTAGCTGGAACAAAACCAAGAACCACTAAAACTGCAAGACTTGTCAATGCTACTGCATCATAACGAAATCTGCCCCAGATAAACATAGCAACCATAACTAAGAGTATGGCCGAAAGGATGATTTGATTAGTATCCATAAAAGACAAGATACTTTACATTAAGTTATTTCAATTAGCATGATAGATTTCTGCTTTTTAAAAATCTTATCAATCTTTTATAAATTAAGGCTTTTTAACCTCAAATATAGTAAAATTATCATTAGAAGTAAGTTTTTGTTAGTTTGACTAAGTGTCATTTTGACAATAAAATTCCTTTTTTTTCTTAATAATGAGAAAAATAAAGGAAAACTTCATGGAGTGGGTTTATGAAGATAGTAAACATGAAAAAATTTAACAAAGTATTGATCCTTCCTTTGTTAGTATTTGTTCTAGCAAACTGCGCTGGAACGAATGTTACAACTTATTCATCTGCATCAATTATGCTTGATGACTTTATTGAGCAAAATGGTGGTAAAGGTGAAGTTAACGATGAAACATTGCACTATCCTTTAGATATTCAGACTTTGTCTTGTTCAGAAATGCAAGCAAACAGGATAAGAATTTCTAATTTAATCAATAATTTATCTGAAAAAGTAGTAGAAAACGCTAACAGAAGTACTAGTTACTCTACCTATGGATTAACAAAACATGATCCATTGATCGGAACAAGTTTTATCGGAATTAGCTCTGTAGGATTGAATCCTGAAGTTACAGAATATAGAAAACTCAAATTAGTGTTAGAAGAACTTAACACTACTTCTATCCTCAAGTGTACTCCACCTGAGGTAATGAGAACTCCGTAAATATTTACTAATCCAAAAGACCTTATGGCTATATAATTAATTATGGCCATTCGTCTTGCTTATCTATCCAGTTTCTTATTTCTTCTTTTTTATGGAATTTTTGCTTTTCTAGGTATTAGTATTTCTCTTGAGCCAGGTATGGAGGTTGGAGGAGTATCAAGGTGGTGTGAAAGAGTTAGCGATAGTATTTTCAGAGAGCCTGTTAATACACTTACTAACTTAGCCTTTATGGTAACTGGCTTAATAATGTTTCATGTACTTAATCGAGACAAAGCAAATGTAAATACTTTCCATACCCTGACTCCAATAGCAATTTTATACGCATCTGCAGCCATTTTTTTAGGACCAGGATCTTTTTTAATGCATGGTACTCACACAGAATGGGGCGGTTGGGCAGATAACTTAAGTATGGTTATGTATATTGTTATCCCTTGGTTATATAACTTCAAAGTTATGGCCAAGTGGAGTATCAGCACCTTTTTTAAAGTTTATTTCAGCATTATTGTTGCCTATGGATTAGGACGCTGGTTTTTAGGAGACGGAATGGGCATTGGCTTTAGCGTTTATGGTGTCTCTATAGGTGTATGGATAGTATCTGAATTCCTTTTTAAATATTGGAGCCAAAGAATGAGATTTTTATCTGGTTTTATTGGTTTTCTTGTTGCTGCAATATTTGGGATCTATCCACAAGAAATATTTAATAATCTTGATCAATATTGGTGGATCATATTTTTCTGGCTTCCTGGGATTGTTTGCAATAAAAAACCTGATTACGAACGAAAGCATTTCCCTTGGTTTTTTGTTGGAATGTTTTTATACATTTCAGCTTTTGTAATTTGGTTGCAAGGTTACCCAAATCAACCATTGTGTAATCCAGATTCATTAATCCAACCCCATGGTATTTGGCACATTTTGTGTTCATTAGCGACTCTAAGTTTTTTTGTATTTTTAAGAACCGAGCAGACAAAAAAAAGAGAGGCTTAGCCTCTCTTTTTTTTTAAAGATTTATATCAATCGTATGTTTTTGCTACTGATGTCATATTCAATCTTACTAAAGATCTAAAATTATCAGCTCTAGTTAAAAACTTTGCATACGCTTTATTAGGAGCAGGATTATTTACAGAC
Source organism: uncultured SAR86 cluster bacterium (assembly GCA_902560275.1). Lineage (GTDB taxonomy): Bacteria > Pseudomonadota > Gammaproteobacteria > Magnimaribacterales > AG-339-G14 > CACNYO01. Next base: position 40,406 of record CACELJ010000001.1, read on the forward strand.
TCCATTGCTGTCGCAAGGTCTGGATAACCACAATACGCCATATGCGTACCGTATTTTTCAGGATTAGTTCCAGGCCCGAAAGATGCGACTCCCCAAGAACTTGGACACTGACCATTTGAAGTTTGCTCTTCCATCAATTCTGTATAAGCTTTCACGTAAGCTGAAGGATCAGTAACATTAAGTAAGAAGACAGTGAAAACCTGATCTTTCATTACATCTCCTCCTCCAACTACTGGAAATCCTAAAGCTTGATTTGTTTGCTCAGATATAGAACTCATTGATTGAAAATATTTTCCCCAACCTGGGCAAGTTTGAACTTGGTTAGACCATTCAACATAATCTGCATTATTCTCATAAAAAACAACGTAAGTATGTGTTGTGTCATCATCTCCGTTTAAATTTTCAGCCATTAATCTAACTACAGTATCATTTGGACAATCTTTGGTTAATTGATCTGTAGCTTGAACTACTCCAATAGGATTTTCTGTTTTTATTCCAAAAAATCCAAAAAATGGTCCGTCTCCAGCAATTAAAGGTATGCTCAGAAAACTAATTAAAATTAATATTTTTTTCATAATATCTCCTATATTAACTTCACTAATATATAACATTAGTAATATTCATAAAATAGAATTAATGTAAATATTGTGCAAAATATTTAAAATATTAATTATTAATTTTTAAAAGGGAGTGGTGATGTCTGATCTATTAAAAAAAGAAAATTTGAAAGAGGGTGTTTCAATATTAACTCTCAATAGACCGGAAGTATTGAATAGCTTAAATAAAGAACTTATAGATGCTTTATTGGAGGCATTTGATGAAATCTATCACGATAATTCAATCAGGTCGGTAATTATTACTGGTGAAGGCAGAGGATTTTGCAGTGGAGCTGACTTAGCAGGTGGTGGTTGGCCAAGTGACCCTAAATGGTCTCCGGGAGAGTCTACAGCTAATGCAATGGAGATAGGTTTTAATCCTTTAGTAAGAAAAATTGTTGAATGTCCAAAGCCTGTCGTCATTGCAATTAATGGAATATCTGCTGGAGGAGGAGTTGGGTTAGCCCTTTGTGGTGATTTGATAATCGCATCTGAGTCTGCAAAATTTAAACTCGTTTTTGGTCCACAACTAGGAATTATTTCTGATGTCGGCGCATCTTGGCTAATTCCAAATTTACTTGGTAGAGCAAGAGCAAACGGAATGGCACTTTTAGGTGAAGACATAGACTCAAATAAAGCTTTAAATTGGGGATTGGTTTGGGAAGTTTTTCCAGATAATGAGTTAAAAGAAAAGGCTATAGAGTACGCAATTCAATTAGCTAATGGATCTATTACAGGGTTAAAAGCTATTGTCAGGGCTCATGATAATGCTCTTAAAAACACTCTTAATGAACAACTTGATTACGAAAGAGATACTCAACGAATCCTTTGTGATGGAGATGTATTTAAAGAAGGTGTAACTGCTTTTATTGAAAAAAGGAAACCAAATTTTAGAGACATAGAATAAGTTTAATAAACAATAAATTAATAATTTATTTTCCTCAAAGAAGAATAAATGATACATAATTAATTTTTAATATAGGAGATATTAATTATGAAAAAACTATTAATTTTAGTTTCTTTGATTATCACTTCATATTCTCATGCTGCTCCAATTTGGGCAGAGTTTCAAATAGAAGTCGATGATCCAATAAAAGCAGCAAGTATTGCTGCTGCAACTGACAGATACATGAAAAGTGATTTTGTTAAAAAAAACTTTAATGGGTCTGTACACTTGAATGTATATGTATCTAATGGAGATAATCCAGCAACACATTCCTTAGTTTGGCTATTTCCAAGCATGACTGATGCATCTGTTTTTCAAACTAAATCATTAGATCCTTCAAATAGAGCTTCGCAAGAATTTTTTAGTGCTCTAAGTCAAAATTCTGAAGCAACTTCAGATTTAATGCATACCTTTGTCACTTCTTGGGGAAATGCCTCCAATAAAGACAGAGTTTGGGAGATTCACAATTTTTATGCCACTGATGCAGGAAAGGTTGTCAATCTTACCAATAAAATGATGGCTTCCATGGATGGGTTCCCAGGGCAGCTTGGTCTATCACAAAATACCTATGGAAATGGCGATACTTCTCACGCATTTACTGTTGGATTCGAATCTATTGAAGAAATGGAAGGTTGGCAAGATAAGTTAGCAACAGATCCGGTCTTTAATAAATGGCTTGTTGATATGGGTAAAGTTGTAGAATGGAAGGGCTCTGAATTAGTGGTAAATGCTGCTGTTTATGACTCTGCATTAACTATAGAAGAATTCGTTCAATAAGATCAGCTTATAAAAATACCCGTTTTTGACGGGTATTTTTTTTAATCGGACTTTTCCCAATGAAATTTAGGTAATTTTCTGACTCCTTTATCTATTTGTTCTGCCCAAATATCTGATAATTCCTTAAAGAAAGGAGAATCAAGTTTAAGTTGTTCTTGAAAATCCAAATTAATTTCATCTTTTTTAAAAACAACTAAATCAATAGGAGGTCCTACTGTCAGATCTGATCTCATCGTTGAGTCTAAAGAAAGTAGTGCGACACGTGCTGCATCACCCAATGAAATATTTTGATAGATCATCCTATCGAGGATGGGTTTACCGTATTTAATTTCACCGATTTGTAAATAAGGCTGATCATCTGACATATAAATAAAATTTCCTTCAGGATAAACAAGCAATAAATTTGGATCTTGTCCTTTTATTTGGCCACCAACTATAAAATAAGAACCAAGCAAAGCAGATCCTTGATTTAAATGTTCTTGGGCTTTAGATTGATACTCAACGTTTAGTTCACCGATATAAGTAGCAACTTCCTCTATATCTGCGCAGGTATTTAAGCTTTTTGCTGCATTTTTGGATTCTAAATCTTTTTCAATTCTGTGATAAACAGCTTGCGAGGTAGATAGATTTCCTGATGTTAAGATAACAAAAGCTCTGTCGCCCACATTAAATGTAAACATTTTTGAGTATGTGCTTATGTTATCAAGCCCAGCATTAGTTCTTGAATCAGAAGCAAATACTAATCCATCATTTATTTTTATTGCTAAACAATAGGTCATTTTTCAATCTAAATGGATGTTATATTCAAAAAATAGGAGATAAGTAAATAACAAAATGAAACTTTCATGGTCTAAATATGAGCTATCTAAATCGTACGATGAGTATATTACACCAAAGCGCACTGTTAGAGGTCACTTAAGAAAAATTGGAAATTTTTTTGAATCTCTTTCATTTAATGACCTACAAGAACTTGATAGCGCAACAAAATCTGCTATCAAATCAATGGGTATCAATTTTCGAGTTTATTCAGATGAAGGTTCTGAAGAACGAACATGGCCTTTAGATTTTATTCCTAGAATTATAAAAAAAAGTGAGTGGAACGTTGTCGAAAAGGGACTAAAACAAAGAACTAAAGCACTCAATTATTTTATTGAGGATTGTTATAACGAACAAAGTTTTCTTAATTCCGGAATCATCAATAAATCTTTGATAACTAAATCTAAGTATTTTTTAAAATTTTGCAAAGGAACTAAATTACCTAATAAATCTTGGGCTCATATTTCTGGCAGTGATCTCATAAAAGATATAAACGGAGACTTTCATGTTCTTGAAGATAACTTGAGGGTACCATCAGGAGTTTCTTATATGCTAGAAAACAGATACGTCATGAAGAGAGTTTTTCCTGATTTATTTTCACACTATGGTGTCTCAAAGATAGATGAATATCCTACAAAACTTTATGAATGTTTACTTGATGCATCTTTTTCGAAATTAAAAAATCCTGAAATTGTTCTCCTCACACCAGGTATTTATAACTCAGCATATTATGAACATTCATATTTAGCGCAACAAATGGGAATAGACCTAGTTCAAGGTTCGGATTTAATCGTTAAGAAAAATATAGTTTATAAAAAAACAATCGAGGGGCTTAAAAAGGTTGACGTAATTTATAGGAGGATTGATGACGACTATCTTGATCCAGAGGTAGGTAATCCATTTAGCGTTATAGGAGTGAAAGGATTGATTAGAGCTTGGAAAAGCAAAAATGTTTCTATTGTGAATGCACCAGGTTGCGGAATTGCTGACGATAAGGCCGTTTATTCTTTTGTTCCAGAAATGATCAATTTCTATCTGAAAGAAGAACCTATTCTGCCAAATATTAAAACTTTCATGCTTTCAAATAAAGAGGAAAGAGATTACGTATTTGAAAACATTAAACAAATGGTTACTAAACCTGTTGCTGAGTCAGGTGGATATGGAATTTCAATAGGTAAAAATTTAAATGAAAAAGAAATACTAAAATTAAAAAAATTACTAATGAAGGACCCTAAAAACTATGTTGCTCAACCACTTATAGACTTATCAACATCGCCAACATTTAGAAGAGATTCTTTATTTCCAAGACATTTGGATTTAAGACCGTTTATTCTGTCTGGGAAGCAAACCTATGTGACAGTTGGTGGCCTTACCAGAGTTGCACTTAAAAGAGGTTCAACTGTCGTAAATTCCTCTCAAGGCGGAGGAAGCAAAGATACTTGGATAGTAGATGCATAATGTTAAGTAGGAGTGCAAAACATTTATATTGGCTCGCCCGATACGTAGAAAGAGCTGAAAATATTGCAAGAATGATTGATGTAAATCTTGAGCTAATTTTAGATTTTCCTGACGATCATTCTTTAAACTGGAAACCTTTAATTGATACTTTAGATATTAATGATTTATTTGAAAACAAATATAAAAAATATAACGAAAACAATGTTTTAAATTTTTTGTTTGAAGATAAAAAAAATCTAAGTTCTCTTAATAATTGCTTGGAGATGTCTAAATATAATATAGAAACCATAAAAGATGATTTACCTAAAACTGCTAATATAAGTCTGAATCATCTTTACGATCATATTCTTGGTCAAAAAATCTCTAAAGTTCACCAACGAAAGAAACTGCAACATATAACAAATATAGTTTCAATGACTCAAAATTTTTTTGGCGCTATAAATGATAATCTCTCCAGAGGATATGAGTTTGAATTCATTAGATTAGGTAGATTTGTTGAGAGAACAGATATGATATCCAGAATTATTGATTGCTTATGTATTTCAAAAGGTTCTAAACAAACTCATGATTTTTCTACGATGGAATGGATTAGCATGCTTTCAACACTCTCAGCACAAGATGCATTCAGGAAGGAATCTAAAGGAGAAGCGAATAGGGGAGAAGTGATAACTTTTTTACTTAAGAATGACAGTTTTCCTAGATCAGTATTTCGAAGTCTAATCACTATTGAAGCATGTTTGGAAAATCTTCCTAAAAATACAAAGTTACTACAAATGATAAATAGGATAATCAATATTTCTGAGAGATCTAAATTATATAATTTTGATGATAGAAGACTACATTTATTCCTAGATAACCTTCAAAAAAATGTATCTAAAATTGATTCTAAGATTCACACTACTTATTTTTAAAAAGTATTAGAAATAAGTTTTTTTTTCGTCATAATCAATTAATAAAAGGAGAAAAAAAATGAGAAAAATTTTATTTTCAATATTGATTACTATTTTTTCAGTAAACATATTTTCAGATGATCATGGTATTAAACCTGGAAATGTTGTTGCTGAATTTCATTACTTTGATGTAACCGATCCAATGTCTTTTGTAGCAACAGTTGATAAATTTGATGTATCTTCTTGTGCACAAGAGTGGAGAGAAAAATCAGGTGTAAATATTGGTCTTTATGCGCTTGGTGGCGGAAGTCATTCTCATCTTATACTCGTGGTTTACGATGATTTTGATCAAATGCAACTAGGGAGGTCTATTTTTGGAGCATGCCAAGAATCGGCTCAGATGATCAAAAGCATGGATACTAGTTCTAATTCTCACATGTATTATAACTTTGTAACAGAATTAGCTCTTGAATCAGGAGATTGGAGAACGGATACAGTTTTTGCTAACGTCGACATAAAGGTTGAATCTGGAGAAGAGGCTAAATATTTGAAAGCTTGGGTAGATTTCATGGAGTCACAAGAAAGTGTAGGTTCTTTTGGAATTAACCGAATCCTCTTTGGAAACAAATACTACACTCATATGATCTATTTAGGTTCTAATTCCTTGAGTGAACTTACAAATTCCATGAAAACTGCATTTAGTTCGAGAGACTATCAAACTTATTTAAATAAAGTGGAAGATATTCGAACGAATGTTCAAACAAGAATGGCTCAATTTGTAAAAGCATATCCTAACGAAAGATAAGGATAATATTAATAAAAAATACCCGATTTATTCGGGTATTTTTTAAATGAAACACTTACAAAGATTCACTGAAAAGTGATTTTAGATTTTGATCTTCTTTTATCTTTGACTTTAAAATTTTTTTACCTTTATCCAATATTTCATGATCATAGTTGATGATTGAACTTCTAAAACTTTTTTTAGCTTTCACCTTTTTGTAATAATCCTCAAGAAAAGGTTTATCTCTAAATAATATTTCGTCCCAGCCGACTTCTTCAATTCTATGAAGAATAACCGCCCAACTAATGTCTGCTAAGGTAAATGAATTATTGATAATCCAATCTTGTTCTTTGGTCTTTAAATGATTATTTAGTTCATGTAGGTGATTGTTAATATTCTTTAATGATCTTTTAATTAATCTTCTGATAGGAGAATTATTCGAAAAAGCTTTATATCCAAATATTTTAAGAATAATAAAAAGGAAAACCCTTATTTTTAAGGGATGATTTATCAAACCAAAAAGAATCTTTTTGATATTTATATGCTTAATCATTGAAGCAAAAAGTGGAAACGTCAGAGCGCCTATACAATTTCCTGCATATGTATCTTGATTTTCCATTGGATCTCCAACCATAGAAGACTTTTTTACCCAATAGTCCATTGAATTTTTATCTTTTTCATTAGCAGGAATTATAGAACTTGAAGTGGATTCTTTAGTTAAATAGTAAATTTGTTCATGCGATTCATAAATTGGGTAACCCTCATGTAGTAAAACTGGGACAGTCGCACCGGGATTAATTTTTAAAAAATTTTTAGAGGCAACTTGATACTTACCTGTTTCTATTAAATCAATATGTTCCTGATCATATTCTATTTCTAACTCTTCAAGACATAATCGAACTTTACGAGAACAAAGCGAGAAGCAATTATGATAGAGAATCCATTTTTTATCTGTATCAATAACTTTAAAACTTTGTTTTCCTTCTCTAGCCACGTTTTATTTTTTGCTTGATTGAATAGATAAGGAGAATCGTTAACAAGATAAACAAGGTTGCATAGGTTTTATTTGCTAATAATAAAATCCACACAAATATAAGAGTTCCGATAATAGGGGAGGGCTTTTCTACCAATTCAAAATCATAATTTAACCAAGGAGTTCCACTCTCTTCAGATAACATTCTATCCCCGTGAAGATAAAGATAACTTGCATCAGGATATCCTTGTAGATTTCGTTTGGGAACTTTGTTGAGAGTTTCCTTCATTAAATTAAAAATATCAGGATAATCTTCTGATAAATCATACTCTTCAAGTGGATCCTCTATGATATTAAATAATTCATAGTAATTAACTGAGTTACTTCCAGCAGGACCTTTTTTAAAGTAAAGCTTCCAATCATCATTGAACAAGGCAATTTCTTCAAAAGCTACACTGGAAGCTAAAACTGAATTTTGTGGTTTATCAACTGTTCGTTTAAGCAAAGAATCCCATCTACTGGTACCTTCAAAAAAACTGTTTTCATAATCGATTTGAGCTGCACTCAATAAAGTTGGTAAGACATCCTGTATGAAAAAAAACTGATTAGAAGATTCATTTTTAAATTTACCTTCCCACATCATAAATGCTGGAACCCTTATGCCTCCCTCATATGCTGACCCTTTACTACCTTTTAATCCTCCGCTGCTTCCTTTAGCATTCAATAATTCTGGAACAACTACCGCTCCAATTGGATCAATGTCAAAGACAGGACCATTGTCACTAAAAAAAAGTATCAGGGTATTTGACGAAAGCTTTTCATCTTTTATGCTATCGATGATTCTCCCAATTTGTTTATCTAGAATACTAATATTTGCTGCATAAATTCTTTCTTTTGGATCATCAATATATCCAAACTTTTCTATGTTCTCATAAGGAGCTTGAATGGGGGTGTGAGGAGCATTGAAAGCTACATATAAGAGTAAAGGTTTATTATTTTGTTTATTTTGTATGACTTTTATTGCTTCGTTCGCAATTAGGTCTGTTGAATAACCTTCTTCTCTTAAAGGCACACCATTCTTATGCCAATCAAGTCTTCCTGACATTGTATGATTAAAATAATCGATCCCTCCATTCATAAATCCATAGGTTGTATCAAAACCTCTTTGACCTGGTAAATATTCTTTAGAATTCATGCCTAAGTGCCATTTTCCAACTAAAGCTGTTTGATATCCCGCTTCTTTGAAATACTCAGGAAGTATTTTGTATTCAAGTGGAAGCCCCGTGGGATTTGTAGAAGGATTACTAATTGGTCTTAGAATACCTACAGTATATGCTTCTAGCCCCGTCATTAAAGAAGCTCTTGTAGGACTACATATTGGATTTGAATAAAATCGATTTAACTCCAAACCTTCATTCACGAACCTATCTATGTTCGGAGTTGGAATAATGCTTTCATGGTATGAAACATCGCCCCAACCCAAATCATCAGAAACAATAATGACAATATTTGGCTTTTCAAATGGAAAAATAAAATTAGAAAATAAAAGGAAACAGAGAAGTGTAAACCTTAAATTTTTAACCAATTGACTCTAAAAAGTTAGCTAAATTCTTTCCTATTTGGTCAGGAGAAGTTTCCTGAATAAAGTGATTTCCCTTTACGGTTACTTCTGTAAGATTTTTCCAACTTCTTACAAATTCTCTTTGATCACCAATAAGTATTGATCCTGGATCAGCATTAATAAAAAGTTTAGGAATATCAGAATCTTTATGGAAATCTGCATTTTTTTGTACTTCATCCACAACCTCAGGAGGCTCTCCCTCTAGAGGAATTTGTCTTGGCCAAGTCAGAGTAGGGCGTCTATCTTCTCCACTATTAACAAAAGGTCTTCTGTATTCATTTTTATCATCTTCAGTAAGTTTAGGAGCATCTAAAAATAAAATCTTTTCTACAAAATAATTCTTTTCAAGAATTAATTCTTCTCCAGCTTCAGATCTATAGAGACCAAAGATCTTTCTAGCCATTTCAGGCCATTGATCCCAGACCATAGGCATTACAATTGCTTCCATAAAAGTTATGGATTTTATTCTTTCAGAATTTTCCCTCGCAAATTGGAAACCCATAGCTGATCCCCAATCGTGAATTACTAAATTAATATTATTTCCAAGATTTAATTCATCTAATAAAGAAGTCAAATAATTATACTGCCCATGATATTTGTAACCTGGATCATCTATATTATTAAGTTTTTCTGAGTCTCCCATGCCAATAAGGTCAGGTATTACTATTCGTCCTAATCCTTCCACATGAGGTGCTATATTTCTCCATAAATAAGAAGACGTTGGATTTCCATGTAAAAAAACTATTGGATCACCTTGACCCTCGTCAACATAGGCCATTTCTTTGCCTTTAATTTTGATGTGTTTCTTTAGATACATTTTTAGATTAATGCTAGTGCCATCATAATGAGAATAATTGTTGAAGGAAGCCAAACTAGCGTTCTTAAAACACCTATGCCAGCCATATATAAGGCACCATGGGCAATTCTTAATATCAACCACCACATTGCTAAACCGCTTATATCTACTCCCGCAGCAATAGACCAAACTGCCAAGGCAAGAAAAATTGGAAGTGTCTCTTTTAAATTATCTTTTGCCTTTGTAGCTCTTGAGAGCATTAAAGAGGGCGGGTGTTCAGGTTCATTGTCTCTATTAGAAAGTTGCCAATTTAAGTTTTTTGAATTCAACATCATTGGAATAAGCCAAATTTGAAACAAGGCCAACAGCAAGGTATATCCTATTATCATTTCCATAATTTTCTCCTTCTTATAAATTAAGTATAAGTTATTTTTTTTAATAAATTAAAGTAGTTTTCAATTTACTATTTTTCCTTATCGTCTATGATCATTTAATGAAAATTATTCATTTTCTTTTCCTATTTGTTCTTTCAGTTAATTCATATTCAAACCAAGAGATACTTACCTTAGGTTTTGGCTCCTGTCTGCATCAAGATAGAAGCATGGCCATTCTTAAGACTATAGAAAAGAAAGAATTGGATCTATTTATGTTTATTGGAGATAACGTCTACGGAGATCAAGAAGATGGAGAATTAGATAAACTTATTAGAACCTATAAGCAACAATACAACAATCTAGAAAATTTTTTAAGAAATGTAAGTGCAGAGTTTATTTGGGATGATCATGATTTTGGAATAAATGATGGTGGTTCTAATTATCGTTACAAGGACAGAGCAAAAGAACTTTTTTTAGAGACCTGGAAAATTCCATCTAATGATCCACGCAGACTTAGAGATGGTCTCTATTTCGATAAAATGATCAAAAAAAATGGTCTTAAGGTTCATTTAATATTTTTAGATAATAGATCCTTTAAATCTGAATGGAAATTAACAGATGAATTTAATAAAGAAGGGAAAGAGAGGTATGTTAAAGATTTCGATGCTGAAAAGACATTATTGGGGAAAAAACAATGGCAATGGCTAAAGGACAAGTTAAACGAAGATAGCGATATAAAAATTATCTTATCTAGTTTGCAGATTTTGAGTTTAGGGCATGGATGGGAATCATGGGATAAATTACCCTTAGAAAGAGAAAGACTCTTTAATCTCATAGACGAATCTAATGTATCTAACCTTTTTATTCTTTCTGGAGATAGACATAGAGGTGGTTTTTATCGCTTTGAGACTAATGATAATAATGAAATTTATGAATTCACATCAAGTTCATTAAATCTACCAATACCATTCAATACAGAAGAGAAAGGTCCATTAAGGATAGGTTCAACCTACAGAAAAGCTAATTTTGGCGTTGTTCGTATTTTTGAAGACAAAGTAGTTATGGAACTTACTTCTAATAAGGGAAAAGTAGTGAATTCTTTAAGCATAGAAATTAATTAATTTTTTATATATTCGTATAATATATATTATGTAAAGTAATATATATTAGCTAACTTCCATATAAACAACCGAATACCCTTCTTTTAACGTGCTTTCAGTGATTTTAGAAAATCCATGTTTTCTATGAAAATTAATAGATGACTCATTTGGTGGATCAATATTTACTTCTGCACATATCGGTATATTAAATTTGACTTTAAATGATAATAATTTTTTATAGAGAATACTTCCGATACCTGAAGACTGATATTTATTGGCTATTGCAATACGATCAATATAGAAGAATTTATTATGTCTATTTTGAAAAAATTTATAATTGATAGATTTATAATTGGTGTTTTCTCTGAGACAGATGACAAAACCCAAACATATACCCTTCTTTATAGATCCATAGGAAATATCTGATATTTTTATTAAATAAATAAATTCTTCTAGAGATACAGATCCAACTTTAGGAACTTGTTGTTGATTGATTTCGTAGAACGATGAAAATATTTCTTCGTCTTGATTAATCTTTAAATCAATTATCTCCAAATTTAAAATCTTGGAAATAAACTAAGCAAAAATCTGAAGTAGGCTTTTTTTATTTTAGTCATTATCTAAGGGAATTACTGTTTCAATGTTTAACTGACCCTTTAATCCAGCAACTCTGTGTTGCGCGCTTTTTATATATTCTGGATCAGAGATCATATCTAACATTGCTTTTCTGCTTGGATAAGAAGCTATCGCAACAGAATCCCAAAGTTCTTCCACTACACCTAACATTAATCTCTTAACGTTAGCACCAAATATAGCTTTTGCCCCAACTTTAGCTAGATGATGTTTCACTTCTTCAGAATAGATAGCATAAGCTTCTCTTCCTGATAAATCTGTCTCTCTTTTATCAGGATATTCGGCTTTATCTTTAAACTTGAGAAGATTTACCATATAAATTGGTTCATCATTTCCGGGGTCGAGAAATTCTGCCATTTGTTCATCATTAGGCATTACTTTATTTTCAAACTTCATTAAACAGCTTTTTTGAGTTTGGATTGAATTATTTCTTCTGCTTCACTCATTATCCTATCTATGAGTTCTTTTACGCTAGGGATATCATAAACCAGGCCTGCAACCATACCGCAAGACCAAGCTCCTGCATCCATATCACCATCCATCATGATTGTGGGATAAACTCCTGCAACTTCATCAACAATATCGGAAAAAGTTAACTTTTCCCCAAGTGCTTTTTCTTTTTCCATCAATCTATCAACTGCGGGGTTTGTTAGCACCCTTTCAGTGTTGGTAAGTGATCGCATAATTAATCTTGTATCTAACTCAGATGCATTTACGATAGCTTTTTTAACGTTTTCATGAACTGGAGCATCTTTAGTTGCTATGAATCTTGTACCCATATTCATGCCTTCTGCCCCTAAAGCCATTGCAGCAACTAAACTTCGGGCATCAGCCATTCCTCCTGAAGCAACAAAAGGAATTTCCAATTCATCTGCTGCTCTAGGCAACAAAATAAAATTAGGAATATCATCCTCGCCTGGATGGCCTCCGCATTCAAATCCATCAACAGATATAGCATCGCACCCAACGCTTTGGGCTTTCAAAGAATGTCTTACAGATGTGCACTTATGAATAACTTTAATTCCAGCATCTTTTAAGGCAGGCATATATTCAGCAGGACTCCTTCCAGCTGTTTCTACTATTTTAACTCCTCCTTCAATGATAACTTTAATAAGGCCTGGGTAGTCTGGTGGTGTTAACGAAGGTAAAAAAGTTAAATTCACACCAAAAGGTTTATCTGTCATATCCTTACATTTTGCTATTTCATTTGCTAACTTTTCTGGAGTGCCTTGAGTAAGACCAGTGATTATTCCTAAGCCACCAGCATTCGATACAGCAGCTGCCAATTCAGCAAATCCAACATAGTGCATTCCACCTTGAATAATGGGATGTTCTATATCAAAAAGTTCAGTAATTTTTGTTTTCATAACTCTCCTAGTTAATTGACGTAATAATAATTTCTTTAGAATCTATAGGTAATATAACCATTGTTCCGTCGTCAGATAAAGTCCAATTTGAAAGAATATCATCTATTCCTCTAGTAAAAATATCTGCAACTAAATCAGTTCTTGGTGCGGGAATTAAATGGTAATAAACAAGATGGCCAACATTTGCTTCTTTCGCTAGATTTGCAACTTCAATAGTGTTGGTATGGTAATTTTGTATATCTACAATACCAATCCTGGAAGAGGAGTTCTCTGGAAGGGCGTTATACATCATGTCTAAAGTTCCTTTATGAAAAGCCTCGTGGAATAAGACATCAACATTCTTTGAATTATTTAAGATTGCTTCTGAGTAAACAGTATCTCCACTCAAAACGATAGATCTTCCTTTATATTCAATCTTAAAGGCTAATGAAGGATCAATCGGTTTGTGGTCAACCAAGAAAGCTGTAATTACAATTCCATTAGATTCGTATACAGGTTTGCTAAAGTCAGTTATTTCGTATCCATCAAAACCTGCTGCTTTTAAAGGAGCAAATTGATCTCCATGATGGTCATTACGATATTTCCAATCTAATGAATAGGCTTCAGTAAATCCATTAAGAACCTGATTTATCCCTTCTGGACCATACACTTTTAATTTAGACTGTCGACCTGTTCCTACCCAATTCCACATATGTATTTCAGGAAGTTCAGCGATATGATCAGAGTGAAGATGAGAAATGAAAATACCATTTAATTGGTTCAAGGGAACACGCCAATTTCTTAAATTATCTATACTTTTATTACCGACATCAAAAATGAAGGTTTCCTTTCCAGCTTTTATCATTACGCAAGTCTCTGCTCTAGTTGGATGAGGTAGAGGAGATTTTGAACCGCATACCAAAGCACTTAAGGAATCTTCTTCTGGAAAAATATTTGGTGCGGTGCTTATTAAACTTTGAGCAAGTCGTTGAAACAAAGCATCTTGTACGGCTGGCACTCTACTCAGCAAAAATAATATTCCAGCGATTATAAAAATAACCAAAATTAGATAGATAGTAATTTTTTTCATATCAGGATTTCCTATTTAAAAGTGAAGTAATAAATAAAATTAATAAGAAAACAGTGACATAAGGAGCGGATTCAATTCCTGGAGTTGTGCCGGTTTTATATTCAGCTAAATTGAGAGGAGAATTTGAAGCATTTATAACTCTAGCTGACCACTCAATTAAAAAAACTAAAATAGTTAAAGGTAAGAGAGACTTGTATCTAAAAAGGATTACCCAAGCAAAAGCACAAAATAATAATTGAATTAATCCCCATAGCGAAAAAAATGCATAGATAACTGGCATTGGATCAGGAGAGCCATCTATCACTATCATATTTGCTATACCGTGCAGACCAAATTCTGCGTAGAAGAGATGAATAATTGATCTCCAGGTCATTAATAAAAGAAAAGGAATAAAAATGTAAACCACCAATCTAGAACCAAGATAATTATTATCAGCAATCTTGGGAAACAACATAGCAAACATGAGTTATTACTCTTTTATGAAATCAATAAGTATATTTGATAGTTTTTTTGCCTTAGTCCACTGAAAAAAATGCCCTCCTCCAATATTCGGTGCACTTTTTGCATTAGGACACATTTTCAACACGTCTTTTTCGGCTCCATTTGTAACTGGATCATCGCCCGCAAAGACACTTAAAAAAGGTTTCTGCCAACTTTTATAAAATTCTCTTGCTTTCTTTTGCGCTTCTAATGATTGATCAGGAATCATCGGTACATGACTGGGCATAGCTCTAGGACCCATTTTATAGGACGGATCAGGGAATGGTGCTTCGTAGGCTTTATCAAGATTTGATTTAAAAGGAAATAGTTTCCTTAAGCCAAGTCTAAGAAATATAAAATAAATTAAAAATTTGATGCGTGAGTTTCTTTCCATCATGCTCGTCATCATAAATCCAATAGGAAGATCTTCGGTATCCCAGCATAGTTTCTGCCAATACATAAAACTTAAAGCTGGATGATGTGATGAATCGCTACCCGAAATATTTTTGCCATCCATTTTTCTTATTTCTCTTTGCATTGATATTGGATTAAGTTTTATATCACTATTTCTAAAAGCTTTGATTTTATCTATGACGTCTTGAGGGACATCAGGGTTATACGGTAAACCTGTATTCCCCATGGCTACTTTAAGAAATCTATCTGGTTGGTTAGCAACAACCCTTAATCCGATAAGGCCTCCCCAATCCTGGCCAAAAAAAGTGAGATTATTTAGATCATTAGTTTTTATCCAATCGGTCATCCAATCTACTTGTCGTTGATAAGAATAGTCTTCTCTTGATGCAGGTTTATCGGATTTACCATAGCCAGGTAAATCAGGAGCAATAATTCTAATTCCAGCATCAGTAAGATAAGGAATCATCCTTGAGTACAAATAACTCCACACAGGCTGACCGTGCATCACTAAAAGAATTGGACCATCCTTTGGACCTTCATCTATATGATGTATTCTCAAATCAGAATCGTCATGAGTCTTTATGACGGTGTAATTAGGTTCATACGGAAAGTCTTTTATGTTTTTAAATCTACTATCCGGAGTCCTTAAAATTTTCATCTTTTAGAACTTTATAGAAGCCATAGAATCACAAATTTCATTAAACTCTGTAATCGTCTCATTAATAATTGTTTCAACTGGTTTTATTTCTTCTATTAATCCTATTGATTGACCTGCCAATGCAGGTGCAGCATTCATATCGCCATCAAAGTATAGATTCTTAATTCCAGACATCGCACTCATGTCCATCAGGCCATCGTCGTAAATTTTATCTGTAAAATCAGTTTTCAATGCTCTTATGCAAGGTTTAGCTTTTTTGTTGAGAATATATGTACCTTGCTCATTACCATTTACGATCGCATTTTTAAAATTATCATGAACTGGACTTTCTAAGGAAGAAACAAATCTTGTACCCATTTGAATGCCTTCTGCACCAGCAGCAAAAGCAGCTGCCATTCCTCTGCCATCCACGATGCCTCCAGCTGCAACAATAGGAAGATCAGTGTGTTTCTTGATTGATTGAATTAATACATGAAGTCCAACTTCCTCGGGATTTTTAAAACCGCCCCCTTCTGTCCCCTCTACAACCAAACCATCAACTCCTGCATCAACTGCTTTCATGGCACCAGCAAGGCTCGGCACAGCATGAAATACCTTGATATCTGCCTCCTTTAATTTATGTATATATTTAGCTGGATCTCCTGCAGAGGTTGTAACAAATTTAACATTTTCACCTATAACAACATCAAGCATGCTCTCATCAGATAAAAATAATATTGGCAAATTAACTCCAAAGGGGCTGTTGGTTAATGTAGCCATTTTTTTAATTTCTTCCTTGCATTGATCTACTTCTCCAGAAGAGGTTTCAATAATGCCAAATGCACCAGCATTGGATACAGCTGATGCAAGGTTGCTTCTTGCTATCCACCCCATAGGAGCTTGTATTATTGGGTATTTACAACCCAACATTTCAGTAATTCTATTCATTTGTTGTCACCAATGATTCACAATGATTTAATTGTAAAAAAGAGAAAACTTCATCTTTTTTATCAGTATCTAGTTTCTCATATTCTTCTTTAATCCATGCTAAACATTTTGCTTGATACGGAAAAGATTTTTGTTTCCATTTACCTTTATCTAAGTCAATTTCCCACTCATCGCTACCTTCATCAATTGCTTTTTTATTTGCAATCATGGTTGGTACATAGGAAGTGCTCATTTCTTTAAATAAATCATGAATTGTTTGAGGAAGATCCGAGAGCGTTAGATTATTTTCTTGAAATTCAAGTCCGCTTCTATCCTCAAGAGATCTAACCCATCCAATTACCCTTGGAGCTAATTCATGAGTAATTTTACGAGGAGTAGGATCAAATCCTATAAGTTGAGTAAGCTGACCGTACACAGCAAAATCACACGAGGATGGAGATGATCCAAGTAAATACGGTTGGATTTTTAAATGATTTTCTAAAATCTCAAGAAACGATTTATAACTATGATCAATAAAGGGGGCAGTTTCATCGTTAGATCCAACAACCCATAATCTATCTATTTGTCTTTTTGCAAAGTGGTCTTTAAAAAAAGCTAGCTCATCATCAGAAATATTATTCATAATTCCTAATGGTAAAAGAGTTCCGGCATTATCAGCATCTTCAGTAAAATGCCAACGATAATGAAACATATATTTTGTGCACCATTCATCACCAAAGTCTTCTAGAACATAATTAATAAATCTTAAAGATTGATCTTCAGGATAAACAGATCTATATGGATAAGAATTTTCAAATTCTTCAATTAATGGCGTTGAATCAGTTACCGCAGTTAATTTTCCATCTCTGGGAAGAAGAAAAACTGGTAATAAAATTGGTTTCGGTGGATCAATATTCATTGGTTTTAGGACATCAGATACATCTCCCCAGATAACATGATGTGGAATTCTTTTATATCGCAAATATGCAATCATCTTCCTTGTATAAGGTGATGCTGGATTACCTATTAATTTAATGGGTGTTTGGTTCATTTGAGTTAATCTTTTCAAAAATATATAATATGACATAAAACATGTCAAAAGATAATTATATGGAAATTACATCTATAGACGGTAGAAAAAAAAGAAGCGAAGATACTTCTGAATTAATTATAGACACCGCATTTTCCCTTCTTAATGAAGGCATTTTAAACATCACTCATGAATTAATTGCCAAGGAAGCAAAAATCGGAACTCGTACTATATTCCGTCATTTTAAAGATAAGAATTCTTTAATTATCGGTATGCATAATAAGCTTTTGAATGACTTTGAATCATCTAAACCAAAAATCGATTTGAATGTTGATGTAAATTCAAGGTTGAAATTACTCATTGAGTTCACATGCAATACATATGAAAAATATCAGTATGTATATCATTGGACAGTAAAAAATTTATGGTATTCAAAAGATGTAAGGATGAATATCGTTGAGTGGAATAAAAGAAGCAGCAACTATATTTTTGAATTTCTTCCCGAAATAAAAGACCAAAAATGGGAAGAAAAAGAATTTATTTTGAACACTCTCTCGTTTCCATTTTGGCAAAGACTTGTTGGAATTTCCAAACGCACAAATAAAGAAATTAAGGGTATTTTATATAAAAATTTAAAAACTTATTTTTAACTACCTTAGCTTGCCTTGGACTTTTGCTCTATGCCTTCCAACAGAAAAAGAACGTTTTGATAAATGCTTCGTATTTTTACCGTTGACTCTTTTTCTCCACATCTTGAAACTACTTTCTTTCATTTCTCGCCTCATAATCTCTATTACTTCCTGTTCTTTTAAAGAAAACTGAGCTTCGATAGCATCAAAAGGTGTTCTATCCTCCCAGGCCATTTCAATAACCCGTGAAATATCTGAGTCACTAAGATTTTTCATTTCAGTAAATTAGATCAATATAGTAACTAACTATAGCTAGGAGAATAATAATCACACCTAGCGAAGAAAGTAACGTCCAAAGATGAAACTTTTTATCTTCCTTTTTCATCTGGCATAATAGTCATATACAAACATATTTTATGGCAAAAGAAGATCTAATAGAAATGGAAGGTGAAGTTATCGACACCATGCCCAACACTACATTCAAAGTTAAGCTTGAAAATGATCATGTGATAACGGCTCATATTTCGGGAAAAATGAGAAAAAACTACATCAGAATTCTCACTGGAGATAAGGTTAAAGTTGAAATGACACCTTATGATTTATCTAAAGGTAGGATTACTTACAGGGGTAAATAATTAAACCTTTTCTTTTTTCTTCTCTTCTTTTCTTGGACTAGATTTAAGATCGATTTTTAATTCATCATCTTCAACTGAAACCATAACGCTACCGCCATTTTTTGAAAGTTCACCGAAAATTAATTCCTCAGCTAACGGTTTCTTGATTTTATCTTGAATTATCCTGTACATAGGTCTTGCACCCATTTTTTCATCGTATCCTTCTTTTGACAGCCAAGATCTTGCATCGTCATCAACTTCTAAAGTAACTTGCTTTTCATCAAGTTGAGCTTGCACTTCTGTTAAAAATTTATCAACTATTGTAAGAATAACTTCTTCAGGTAAAGAATCAAATTGAACTATTGCATCAAGTCTATTTCTAAATTCTGGAGAGAAAGCTTTTTTTATAACTTCAGCACCATCCGATGAATTATCTTGTTTTTGGAATCCCATAGAATTCCTAGCCATCTCTTGTGCGCCTGAATTAGTTGTCATGATTAAGACAACGTTTTTAAAACTAGCTACTCTGCCATTATTATCGGTCAATGTACCGTGATCCATTACTTGAAGTAAGACATTAAAAACTTCGGGATGAGCCTTCTCAATTTCATCTAATAAAATCACTGAGTGAGGATTTTTTACAGCTGCTTCTGTCAATAATCCACCTTGATCATAACCAACATAACCAGGAGGTGCTCCAATTAATCTAGAAACAGTATGTCTCTCCATATATTCAGACATATCAAATCTGATTAGTTCTACGCCCATAGACAATGATAATTGTCTTGATAATTCTGTTTTTCCGACACCAGTTGGTCCGGCAAATAGAAAACTTCCAATTGGCTTTTCTTCGTTACCAAGGCCTGCTCTAGACATAACAATAGAGCTGACTAATTTTTCAATAGCGTCATCTTGACCAAAAATGACTCTTTTTAAGTTTTCTTCGAGTTTACCTAAAGAAACCTTGTCATCTTTAGAGACACTTTTTTCAGGTATTCTAGCCATCAAAGAAATAACCTTTTGGATGTCTAGTTCAGAAACAGTTTTTCTTCTATTATTTTTTAGAAGTCTTAACCTTGCACCAGCTTCATCAACAACATCAATGGCTTTATCTGGAAGAAATTTGTCATTTATGTGCTTTGATGAAAGTTCTACAGCTGATTTTAATGCCTCTTTTGAATATTTAAGTTCATGGTGCTCTTCAAATTTTGATTTTAAACCTTCAAGAATTTTTAAAGTTTCTTCCTGAGATGGCTCCTCAATGTCTACTTTCTGAAATCTTCTTGATAATGCCCTATCCTTTTCAAAAATATTTCTGTATTCAGTATAAGTTGTAGAACCAACCAAAGTGAAACTACCTTTTCCCAAGGTAGGTTTTAATAAATTTGAGGCATCCATTACTCCTCCAGACGTTGCACCTGCACCAATTACGGTATGAATCTCATCTATGAAAAGTATAGATCCTTCAATTTTTTTTAGTTCTTTGAGAATTGACTTTAATCTTTTTTCAAAGTCTCCTCTGTATTTTGTTCCAGCAAGAAGAGTTCCCATATCTAAAGAAAAAATTTGACGATTTTTTAAGACATCAGGGACATTTCCTTCTACTATATTTTTTGCAAGACCTTCTACAACAGCTGTCTTTCCAACACCGGATTCTCCAACTAACAGCGGATTGTTTTTACTTCGTCTTGAGATTATTTGAGTGATTCTCTCTAATTCATTAGATCTGCCAATAAGCGGATCTATGTTTCCTTCAGCTGCTTCTTGATTTAAATTAGTAGCGTATTTAATTAATGCATTTTGCTCAGATTCGTCGCCATCTTCATTTTGATAGTCTATTTCTAAATCTTCAGATTCCTCTTCCTCCCCGTGACTAAGGTAGGAAACGGCATCTAATCTTGTCATGCCTTGTTGTTTTAACAAATAAACGCTGTAAGACTCTTTTTCACTGAATAAAGCAACAATTATGTTAGCTCCGGTTACTTCTGCCCCTTTTGTGCTTTGAACGTGAAAGACTGCTCTTTGAATTACTCTTTGAAAGCTCAGAGTAGCTTGAACATCTTTATTTGAATCTCTATTTTCTGGGATAGAGTCCTTTAAAAATTTATCTAACTCTAAAGTTAATTTTTCAATATCAACATTACAAGCAGACAGTAACTTAAGAGCTTCGTTATTATCTAAAAGACAAAATAATAAATGCTCTGTTGTAACAAATTCATGGTTAGAGCTATGTGCTTTCTTAAATGCGTTATTGAGACAATTTTCTAAATTCTTTTCTAACATCAATCTTCGTCATCCACTGGTTCAATTTCACTTAATAAAGGATGTTCATTTTGCTGAGCAAAATCATTGATTTGTGATGATTTTGTTTCAGCTATTTCTTTTGTAAAGATACCACAAACTCCTTTTCCATGAGTGTGCACTGCTAACATAATTTGCGTTGCTCTTTCCTGATCATAATTAAAAAACTTTTGTAGTACATATACTACAAATTCCATGGGCGTATAGTCGTCATTCAACAAAAGAATTCTATATAAAGAAGGTTTTTTTACTATTGGATCAGAAGGTCTAATAGCGACTGATAAGTCGCCCTCAAATTCTTCTTCTGGATTCTTGCTCTCTAATTTGAAATCAAAAAACATTAAATCTTTGCTATTTGAGATACCCCATCTTCATGCCTTTGCAAACCTCATCTGCAAATTCTGAACACTTAAGTTTTGTAGCATTCTTCATTAATCTAGCTAAGTCGTAAGTAACAAGCTTATTTTTAATAGCCCAGCTAATTCCTTTGATGACGTTATCTGAAGCTTCTTTCCATCCAATATGATTAAGCATCATTCCGGCTGAAAGAATTAAAGATGATGGGTTTACTTTGTCTTCACCAGCATACTTTGGAGCTGTTCCATGAGTAGCTTCAAATAAAGCGATATGATCTCCAACGTTAGCTCCTGGAGCTAAGCCTAACCCACCTACTTTGGCTGCTAAAGCATCAGAAATATAGTCTCCGTTTAAATTCATTGTAGCTATAACATCGTAATCAGCGGGCCTAGTCAGGATTTGTTGTAAAAAAGAATCGGCTATTACGTCTTTGATAACAATAGTCCTTCCAGTTTTAGGATTTATAAAACTCATCCATTCACCACCATCTAGAGAAACCGCACCGTATTCTGTTTTAGCAACTCCGTAACCCCATTCCTTAAATGCTCCTTCAGTAAATTTCATTATGTTGCCTTTATGCACCAAAGTGACAGAGGATCTGTCATTATCAACAGCATATTGAATTGCTTTTCGAACCAATCTCTCAGTTCCAGACTTGGAGATAGGTTTAACACCAATACCGCAAAATTCTTCAAACCTAATATTTCCAACCCCCATTTCTTCCTGAAAAAATTTAATAACCTTTTTTGCTTCGTCAGAATCAGCCTTGAATTCTATACCGGCATAGATATCTTCAGAATTTTCCCTAAAAACAACCATATCAGTAGATTCAGGATAGATTACTGGGCTAGGGACTCCTTCAAAATAAGTAATCGGCCTTTCACAAGAATAAAGATCTAATTTTTGTCTAAGGGCAACATTTAAAGACCTAATACCTCCACCAATAGGAGTAGTAAGTGGGCCTTTTATTGCAACAATATATTCTTTAATTGCATCAATCGTTTCATCAGGAAGCCAAGTATCATTCCCATAGGTTTCTACTGATTTTTCACCACAATAAATTTCCATCCAAGAGATCCTTTTTTCATCACCATAAGCAGTTTCCACAGCATTATCGATGACTTTAATCATTGCAGGAGTAATATCTGTACCAATACCATCGCCCTCTATGAAGGGAATTATGGGATTATCAGGTACATTCAGCTTACCTGCTTCATTAATTGTGATAGGTTCTCCACCAGACGGAATTACTATTTTTTCAAAACTCATAACTTTTCTTTATCTATAGGTAGGGATAATTTAGGGGGAGATTGTACCATTAAAATAAAGGTTTAAGACTTTTGCATTTTTTTAATAAAATACCTTGATGAGAGTACTAGTTGGCATGTCTGGTGGTGTAGATTCTTCGGTTTCTGCAGCACTTCTACTGCAAGAGGAATATGATGTAGAAGGTGCTTTTATGAAGAATTGGGAAGATGATGATGGAACCCCACTTTGTACTGCAAAAGAAGATTTTATGGACGCTGCCAAGGTTGCAGATCAATTAAATATTAAATTACATCATGTAAATTTTTCAAAAGAATACAAAAGTAAGGTTTTTGATAAATTTCTAATAGATCTAGAAAAAGGTAAAACTCCCAATCCTGATGTTTTATGCAATCAATATATTAAATTTAATGAATTTTATAAATATGCTATCGAAAATAATTTTGATTGTATTGCCACGGGTCATTACGCAGGAATAAAAGAGATTTCTGGACTTAATTACTTAGTAAAAGCAAAAGATAAAAACAAAGATCAAACCTATTTTCTTTGCAATATAAATCAAAAGGTTTTAGATAAAACTATCTTTCCACTTTCTGAACTTACAAAGAAAGAAGTTAGGGATATTGCAAAATCAATGAATTTATCTACCTTTGAAAAAAAAGATAGTACTGGAATATGTTTTATTGGAGAAAGGCCCTTCCCTAGTTTTTTGGAGAACTATATTAACGATAAACCTGGAAAAATTATTTGTGACAAGGGCAATGAGGTTGGTTTGCACAGGGGCCTCTCTTTTTATACCTTAGGTCAAAGACAAGGGTTAGGAATCGGTGGATTGAAGGATTACGACGAAAGACCTTGGTATGTAGTAGAAAAAAAATTATCAGAAAATATTCTTGTAGTAGTTCAAGGAAACGATAATCAACAATTATTTAATAATAAATTATCTGTTGATTCTATTAATTGGATCTGTGAACCAGATCTGACCGAACCTATAAAACTGCAAGCCAAAATTAGATACAGACAAGATGATCAGGAATGCATCTTATCGAAAAAGGGTAAAACGTTTAGTGTAGAATTTAAAAAGCCTCAGAGAGCCATTACTCCAGGTCAATCAATTGTCTTTTATCAAGATAATGTTTGTTTAGGCGGTGGAGAAATTTATAAGTCATGACTAAAGAATCACTTTTATCAATATCTCCTATTGATGGAAGATATAAAAATAAAGTTAAAGATCTTGAAAATTATTTTTCTGAATTTGCTCTGATCAAAACAAGAGTTGAAGTAGAAATAAGATGGCTATTATTTTTATTAAACATAAAAAGTTTAAATTTTTTACCTCTAATTAATAAAAACCAAAAGAAAAAAATTGAAAGTATCTTTGTAAATTTTAATTTGAAAGAAGCGTCAAAAGTTAAGTCTATAGAAAAAATTACTAATCATGATGTAAAAGCTGTAGAAGTTTACATAGTAAAGGAGCTTGATTCAGTGGGATTATCCAAACTGAGTGAATTTGTGCATATCTGTTGCACTTCTGAAGATATCAACAATCTGTCTTATGCATTAATGGTTGAAAGATACAGAACTGAACATTTATTGCCAAATCTAAAATCTCTCAATAAAGAAATTAATAAAATGGCTATTAAATGGGCAAATATTTCTATGCTTTCTTTCACACACGGTCAAAAAGCTAGCCCTACTTCTTTAGGAAAAGAATTTAATAATTTTTTTCATAGAATTTCCTTTCATCAAAATAAAATTAATGAATCGAAACAATCTGCAAAATTTAATGGAGCTGTAGGTAATTTTAATGCCCATCATGCACTAGACTCTGATATCAATTGGCCAAATATAACTAAGAAATTTATATCTTCATTTAATCTAGGATATTCTCTAATTTCATCTCAAATTGAATTTAAAGACAATCTTGTTTTCTTACTATCTAATATAGAAAATTTAAATAATGTATTAATAGATCTATCAAAAGATATTTGGCTTTATGTATCTAAAGATTACCTGAAACAAAAAATTTCTTCGTCCGAGGTGGGTTCATCAACTATGCCGCACAAAGTCAATCCAATTGATTTCGAAAATGCTGAAGGAAATTTAACTTTATCAAACAGCTTAATTCCTGCTCTCAAAAATAAATTACAAATTTCTAGATTACAAAGAGACTTATCTGATTCAACAGTGAGCAGAAATATTGGTCTATGTTTTGCATATTTAGAAATTTCACTTAAGTCACTGAATAAAGGGCTCAATAAACTCGAACCAAATAAGAAAAAAATTAATGAGGAATTAGAGGAAAGTTGGGAAGTTTTAGCAGAAGCAATACAGACTGTCATGAGAAAAAATAAGATTTCTAATAGTTATGACATCATAAAAAAATTAACTAGAGGGAAAGAATTAAGCGAGGAAAGTTATCGTAACTTAATAGAAAATCTCCCTATTAATGAGGTAGATAAAACTAAACTTCTTAAGCTAACTCCTATACAATACACCGGCTTAGCTAGCTATCTAGCAAAATTAAAATAAGTATTCATTTAGAAGAGGACTGTAAATGCTTGATTATAAAAAGACTGTAGAACATTTTGAGCAATTAATAGCTAAAGGTGGAGATTTATACAAAAATATTTCTGCTGAAAACGCAGCTCGAATGGATTTACAAAATAGATTCAAAACAGGCTTGGATATAGCTAAATACACAGCAGACATCATGCACAAAGATATGTCTGAATATGATGGAGATTCATCTGTTTATACTCAATCTTTAGGTTGTTGGCATGGTTTTACCGCTCAACAAATGATGATGGAGATAAAAAAATCCAGAGAAACTACTAACAAGAGATATGTTTATTTGAGCGGATGGATGGTCGCTGCTCTGAGATCTGACTTTGGCCCTCTTCCAGATCAAAGCATGCATGAGAAACTAGCTGTTCCAAACTTAATTAAAGAGATATATACATTTTTGAAAAGAGCCGATGCTGTTGAGTTACAACATCTATTCAATGAATTGGATGAAGTAAGAGAAAATGGTGGAGATGAATCAGAAGTGATATCCAAAATAGATAATTTTGAGACTCATGTTGTGCCAATAATTGCAGATATAGATGCTGGCTTCGGTAATGAGGAAGCAACATATTTATTAGCAAAGAAAATGATTCAAGCTGGAGCGTGTTGCATTCAGATTGAGAATCAGGTTTCTGATGAAAAACAATGTGGGCACCAAGATGGAAAGGTTACAGTCCCTCACGAAGACTTTTTACATAAAATCAATGCGGTTAGATATTCCTTTTTAGAACTCGGTGTTGAAAATGGTTTAATAGTTGCCAGAACAGATTCTTTAGGAGCCGGACTTACTCAGAAAGTCCCTGTAATGCAGGAACAAGGCGACTTGGCAGATCAATATAATTCTTTTCTTGAAACTGAAGAAATTACTAACCTTGAAGAATTAGATGAAAACGATATAACCATCCATCAAAACGGCCTCTTAGTAAAACCAGTTCGTCTACCTAATGGCCTTTACAGATTTAAAGAAGGCACAGGTTTTGACAGAGTCGTCCTTGATTGTATTACAAGCTTACAAAATGGAGCTGATCTCTTATGGATTGAGACAGAAAAACCAAACGTTCAGCAAATTGCTGACATGGTTAATGCAATCAGAAAAGTGGAACCCAAGGCTAAGTTAGTCTACAACAATTCTCCATCTTTTAATTGGACTTTGTCATTTAGAGAACAGGTTTACAAAGAATGGGTTGATTCGGGTAAAGATGTTTCGGCATATCCTGATCCTTCCTCGAATCCTAAAGGTTTAATGGATGTTAAGTTTGACGATTCTGAGCTGGCCTTAGAAGCAGATAATCTCATACAAACTTTCCAGAAAGATGCTTCAAGAGAAGCAGGAATTTTTCATCATTTAATTACTCTTCCCACTTATCACGAAACAGCTTTGGGAACTGCAACATTAACTGAAGGTTATTTTGGTGATGAAGGAATGCTAGCTTATGTTAAAGGTATTCAAAGACAAGAAATAAGAAGAGATATGTCATCTGTAAAACACCAAGATCTTGCTGGGTCAACAATTGGCGATACTCACAAAGAATATTTTTCAGGCGATAAAGCACTCAAAGCAGGTGGAAAAGACAATACGATGAATCAGTTCTAATTACTTAGGACATTTTTTTGGATTACCGCCACATATAGTACATTCCAAATCACTATCGAGATTGCTCATACCTCCACAAGATCCTTCTAAAGGCTTGTTGTTCAAGATTAATCCAAGACTCAATCCTAAGATTGATAAGATCACAACAATAGATGCAAAGAAAAAAGTAGCCATATTTAGTGAATTATATCTTCAAAAGATGGAGTCATTCTAATAGAAAATTCACCTTCTGACCTAAAAATAAATAAGGCTGCAATTGAATTATTAACTGCAAATTCAAAACCTTCTTTTAAACCCATGACATTCAATGCAGTTGCCAAAGCATCTGCATCACCAGCATGTCGAAACTGTCCAGGCAAGGCTACAGAGACGGATGTTAAATTATTTGAAATAGGAAAACCTGTCTTAGGATCAATTGTATGAGAATAGCGCTTATTATCTAAAGTAAAAAAATTTCTGTAATCACCTGAAGTTGCCACAGCCATATACTTTTCGTTGTCTTTTTTCGATAAACACTCAATTGGTTTGCTGCTTTGAGTATCAGGATTTTCAATGCAGATAATCCAAGGAGATTTTATTTTATTTCCTTTAACAAGTATTTCTCCACCGATATCAATAAAATAATTATTTAGATTTTGATCATCCAATAATCTAGCAATCTCATCAACTGCATAACCTTTGGCGATTGCAGAAAAATCAATTTCTAAATGATCATTGTCGCTAAAGTTGCATCCCCTGGGAATAATATTCTCAATATCATCCTCCTCTGGTACAGACATTCTTTTTACAGGTCCAAAACCCCAAAGATTTACCAGGCTGCCTGCAAAAATGTTGAAGTTTTGATTTACAAACTTACATATCTCAATCGAATGATTTAGTAAATTAGTAAAATCATCATTGGCAGCTTGTTTCTCTTTTCTATTAAATCTCATTAAGTAAGACTCACTTTTATAATTTGAAAAAAGCATATCAATTTCACGAAGTTTTAAATCAATAGATGATTGGATAGTTTTCAAATTTGGAGAATCTGAAATTTTTATATTGTAGTAGGTTCCAAATATATATCCTTGGTATTGATTTTCATTGGAAACGCAACCAGTTAAAAGAAGTAAGGATATAAAGAGATATCTAACTACCAAAGTCATCAAACATGATGTTCTCAGGTTCTACTCCAAGGCTATCAAGCATTGTAAAACAAGCATCCATCATTGGAGGAGGACCGCACATATAATATTCACAATCCTCTGGAGCAGGATGATCTTTGAGATAATTATCAAGTAAAACTTGATGAATGAATCCAGTCATACCGTCCCATTCATCTTCAGGTAAAGGGTCTGATAGAGCTGCATGCCAGGTAAAGTTCTCGTATTTTTCTTCCAATTTATTGAAATCATCAATATAAAACATTTCTTTTAAACTCCTAGCTCCGTACCAAAACGTAATTTTTCGGGAAGAATCCAATCTCAAAAGTTGATCAAATATATGAGATCGCATAGGTGCCATACCCGCACCACCACCAATGAATACCATTTCATTTGGGGTATCTTTAGCCATGAATTCTCCAAATGGACCGAAGATGGTTAAATTATCACCTGGTTTTAAATTAAATAAATAAGACGAAGCTTCACCTGGTGGAAAATTTGTTCCAGGAGGTGGACTTGCAATTCTAATGTTAAATTTCATTATCCCCTTTTCTTCAGGATAATTAGCCATTGAATATGCTCTTATAACAGGAACACCAACTGTAGCTACATTTTCGAAAACTTTAAATTTTTCCCAATCTCCTTTGTAAATATCTTTAATATCAAAAGATTTATAATCTGCTTCATAAGGAGGTATTTCCATTTGAACATAGCCCCCAGCTTCGAAACCAACATTCTCTCCTTCAGGTAATTTCAAAACTAATTCTTTAATAAAAGTTGCCACATTATCATTTGAGATAACGGTTGTTTCCCATTTTTTAACGCCAAAAACTTCATCCGGCACTGTAATTTTCATGTCTGCCTTTACAGGCACCTGACAAGAAAGCCTCCAGCCTTCTCTTTTTTCTTTATTATTGAAGTGAGCTTCCTCAGTAGAAAGTATTGAGCCGCCGCCTTCAAACACTTGGCAACGGCACTGAGAGCAAGTGCCCCCTCCTCCGCATGCCGAGGAAAGAAATAAATTCTCTGAAGCTAAGGTCTGTAATAATTTTCCTCCTGCAGGGACTTTTATTGCTTTATCCTGATCTCCATTGATTTCGATAGTAACGTCACCGGTAGATACCAATCTTGATCTAGCAAACAAGATTACGAATATCATCAGGTTTACTATTAATGCAAAAGTAGCGATTCCAAATATAAGATCTAAATTAAACATCTAAAGTATTATTCCTCCAAATGACATAAAACCAAAGGTCATCAAACCAACAGTTATAAAGGTAATACCTAATCCTTCGAGTCCATCTGGAATATCGCTGTATTTTAATTTTTCTCTGATACCTGCTAAAAGAACAATAGCTAGAGCCCAGCCTACTCCGCCTCCAAGGCCATAAACAACACTCTCACCAAAGTCTAAATTCTTTTCTACCATGAATAGTGATGCGCCAAGAATTGCGCAATTTACTGTTATAAGAGGAAGAAATATTCCAAGGGCAGTATAAAGTTTGGGAACGTATTTATCTAAAAACATCTCAAGAATTTGTACGCATGCAGCAATAACCCCTATGTAACTGATTAAACCGACAAATTCCAGAGATACATCTGGGTAACCGAGCCAAGTTAAAGCTCCATCTCTAAGTAAAAAGTTATAAATAATATTATTTAAAGGAACAGTTATGGCTAATACAACGATTACAGCAATTCCAAGACCAATTGCAGCTTCAATTTTTTTGGAAATGGCTAAAAATGTACACATACCAAGAAAAACAGATAATGCTAGGTTCTCAATGAAAATTGAAGATATAAAAATAGATAAGTAATGCTCAAGCATGATGTGTTTCCACCTCTTTAGGAGCATTTTTACTCATCAGGAATTCTTTTTCTTCAACTTGTTCGGTCTTCCATGATCTAAGCGCCCATATGAATAATCCAATTATCAGGAATGAACTCGGTGCCAGCAGAAAGAAGTTATTACCAACATACCATCCACCGTTTTGGGTAGTAGTTAAAATATCAATTCCAAGTAGTTGACCAGAACCCAGTAACTCTCTTATAGCTCCAACAACAATTAGTATAAGACTGTATCCTAGACCATTTCCTAAACCATCTAAAAAACTAACTCCAGGAGTATTTTGCATAGCAAATGCTTCTGCTCTTCCCATTACAATACAGTTAGTAATAATTAATCCAACAAAGACAGATAATGTTTTGCTTGTTTCATAATCGTAAGCTTTTAAGAATTGATCCACTAAGATAACCAAAGAAGAAATAATTGTCATTTGGACAATAATTCTTATATTTGTTGGGATTATGTTTCTTATTAGAGAAATAAAGAAATTTGACAGGCTAACAGTGATAGTTAAAGCGACACACATTATAAGTGTTGGATAAAGCTTACTTGTAACCGCTAATGCTGAACAAATGCCTAATATTTGTAAGGCAATTGGATTATCCTTAAAGATAGGTGTCAATAATATTTCTTTGAACTTAGACATCACTTAATTTAATTTCTTTATTCTTTAGATTATTGATGAAAGGTCCAAATCCCTCATTACCTAACCAAAATGCAAGAAGATTAGAGACTCCCTTACTGGTAATGGTTGCTCCAGATAAACCATCAACTTCATAAGAATAATCTGTACTTTGTGGATTAGAAAAACCCTTAATAACCGAAATCTGAACTAAACCATTTTCATCAAAGACTTTTTTTCCATTCCAAAGTTTTTTCCAATTAGGATTGTCTACTTCAGCTCCTAATCCAGGAGTTTCTTTATGTTTATAAAACTCCAAGCCAACTATCGTATTTAAGTCAGAATCAAGGGCAAGATAGCCATACAAAGTACCCCATAATCCATATCCTCTAACTGGGAGAATTAAGGTTTTCAATTCATTATTTCTATATTCAATATAGACCTTTGAAAGATTTTCTCTAACGCTTATCATGGCAATATCTTCGGAACCATTGAGAACTGTGTGTTGAGAAGAGTCTCTCAATATAGAATCCAGATCATACTGTTCTGGAGGAAAGCTTGAGGGTTGTCCATCGTTAAGATTAACAACCACTTCCTCAATCGAAGCTAATGCTTCTTGAGATGAAGGATAAACTTCAAGTAATCTTGCTGCATCAATAATTTTGCTTTGCTGATCAAAAATTACATTTTGTTCTTGTTGATCTCTCAAGGATACAGCAACAGTGGATATAACAGCTCCACAGACGATACATAAACCAACTCCAACCAGAATGATATTGAGAATGCTATCTTTCTGCATAAATTACCTTATTTCTTCGATTTATATTTTGCTTAACAACGAAATAGTCAATTAATGGTGAGGTTAAATTCGCAAATAAAATTGCTAACATCATTCCCTCTGGAAAAGCTGGATTAACAACACGAATTAGAACAACCAAAACTCCAATTACAATTCCATAAATCCAACGTCCTTTATTTGTATGCGATCCGGACACGGGCTCTGTAGCCATAAACACCATGCCAAAAGCATACCCGCCCACTACCATGTGCCACCAAAATGGCATAGAAAACATTGGGTTAGTTTCACTTCCAATAATATTGAAAAGATAGGAAGTAGCTATGGTTCCTAATAAAACTCCAGCGATTATTCTCCATGATGCAACTCTAGTGAAAAGGAGTATTGCTAATCCAATTAATATAGCAAGAGTAGAAGTTTCGCCAATTGACCCTGGAATAAAACCTAGAAATGCATTTGACCAACTATAGGATTCTGGAAGAAATTGGTAACCAGATTCAGCAGAAAGACCTAAGATTGTTGCAGCAGAATAACCATCTACAGCTACCCATGATAGATCACCAGACCAAGATGCTGGATATGCAAAATACAAGAAAGCTCTCCCTGTTAAGGCTGGATTCAGAAAATTCTTACCTGTACCACCAAAAATTTCTTTTCCTATTACCAAACCAACCGATATACCTAAGGCAACTTGCCAAAGAGGTGCATCTGGAGGGCATGATAAAGCAAATAATACTGTTGTTACGAAAGCACCTTCACTAATTTCATGACCTCTAACAACTGCAAAAACAGCTTCCCAAAAGATTCCAACAATGAAGGTAACAATATAAATAGGCATGAAAAAGACCGCACCATAGGCGATACAATCAAAAATGTTATTTGGATTTAAACCGGAAACTAGTTCAATGATTGGCCAATGCCAATCTTTTGCAAATTCTTGACCAGCAGCATTTAAAGCCTCTATAGCAATCAATGATTGATAACCCAGGTTATACATTCCAAAAAACATCGTTGGAAAGGTTGCCATCCAAACAATTGCCATAACTCTTTGAATATCAGAACCATCTCTTACGTGGGTCATTCCAGAGGTTTTTCTTGAGGATGAATAAAATAGATTTTCCAAGACATCAAACAAAGGAAAATATTTTGACCATGCACCATCTTTTTGGAAATTTGGCTTGGTTTTATCTAAAAAATTTCTTAATGGATCAGCCATTTATTTAACCTTCGTCCTCAATTAGTTTTAAATTTTCTCTCAGAATAGATCCATAATCATATTTACTAGGACACACATAAGTAGCAAGACTTAAATCCTCTTCATCCAGTTCCAGAATACCTAAATCTTGCGCTTCTTCTGTATCTCTCAAAACAATACTTTTAAGCAATTGCGTTGCCATAATATTAAAGGGCAATACATCTTCGTAAACTCCTATTGGAACGATGGCCCTATCTGCTCCATTCATAGAGGTTGTGAAGTTGAGAGGATTAATTTTTTCAAAAAACTTTGTAAAAAAAACTGGCAAGAAAGAATGTTTCTTTAAATCAGGCCTAAACCAATTAAATAATTCTCTATCAACATCTTCTACTTCCTTTAAAACTGATATTTGGTTATGAAAATGACCCAAAAAAGATTCGTTTTGAGCAGCATTTCGACCGGACAAAACTGAACCAGAAACTATTCTATTAGTCCCTTCGAGAAGTTTATCTTTCAAAACTTCAACTAAATCAACGCCACTTATAGTTTCAAGGAGAAAAGGAGTCTTCACTTGAGGACCTGCAACGCTTACAAGCTTCTTGAATGATAACCTACCAAAATTAAACATATGCCCTATTTGACAAACATGTTGATAATTTATTGTCCAAACAGATTTATTTCTTCCTAAAGGTGAAATGTAATGAATCTGAGTACCCACGTTTCCAGCGGGATGTAAGTTATTTAGTTGATAAAGCCTTACTTTCTCGCTTTCGACGAACAAATTAGACCCTATTTTTGAAGAAATATGCACATATTTAGATGTTATTAGAGATAGGATTTCTATACCTTTATTAAAGTCTTCAAGATTTTGTTCGATATATATTTCTGGATCAAATGATAGAGGATTCGTATCCAGGCAAGATATGAATATCTCATCAACGTCTTCGTCTATTTTAGGAACTTTAGAGAAAGGTCTTTTCTTTAAATTAGCCCACAAACCACTTTCAATCAAAATGTCTCTTATATTTTCTTTATTCGCTTCAAAACCAGGAAGGTTTTCTATAAATAATATCTCATCATCGTTATTATTATTTTCAATTACTAACGATTCAAAGGCTCTTCTTTCTCCTCTATTTATCTCTATGACCTCACCTGAGATGGGGGCAACTAAAAATAAACCTGGGATTTTTTTATCCTCTAATAATTTTTGTCCTTTTTTTACTTGGTCACCAACCTTCACTAACATTGTCGGCTTCAAGTCATGATAGTCCTTTCCTAATACCGCGACCTTCTTAGTGACATGTTTAATAATTTCTGAATCAGTAACTTCTCCGGAAATAGGAATATCTAAACCTTTGGATATGGTGATATTTCTCATTACAAAAAGTAAGGGAGGCGATTATATTTAATTCCTGCAAGACTTTTAATAACTCTCAGGAGTTGGACGCAGTAACCTAGTTCGTTATCATACCAGGCGTAAATTACTACTTGTTTGTCGTCGCAAATAGTTGCTTCAGAATCAATAACACAAGCGTACCTACTTCCAACTAAATCAGAAGATACGATTTCTGAAGAATTAGTAAAATCTATTTGGTCTTTGTATATTGAGTGAAATGCTAATTGTCTGAAATATTCATTAGCTGTTTCCTTGTCGCTCAAAGATTTATTTAAGGAAAGTTTAAGAATTGCCAATGAAACATTTGGAGTGGGAACTCTTATTGCGTTTGCTGTTAATTTACCTTTTAAATTTGGAAGAATCTGACTTACAGCTGAGGCAGCTCCGGTTTCAGTAATTACCATATTCAAAGCAGCACTTCTTCCTCTTCTGGATTTTGAATGATAATTATCAATTAGGTTTTGATCGTTAGTGTATGAATGAATTGTTTCAACATGTCCGTTTGTGATTCCATAATCATCATCGAGAGCTTTTAAAAGAGGAACTATTGCATTCGTTGTACATGAGGCAGCACCGACAATCTTATCCTTATCATCTAGGTCATTTTCATTTACACCATAAACAATATTTTTGAGTGGAGATTTGGTAGGAGCAGTTAACAAAACCTTATTTGCTCCTTTAGACTTTAAATGAGCAGATAAACCTTTCTCGTCTCTCCAGACTCCTGAATTATCTATGATTACAGCGTTATCTATTCCATACTTTTTATAATCAATGCTAGATGGATCTCCATCAATAAATTTAATAAGATTTCCGTTAATAACTAATCCATATTCGTCTAAATCTACCCTAATAGTTCCTTTGAAATTTCCATGAACAGAGTCCCTTCTCATTAATTCGGCTCTTTTAAAGAGGTCGTCATCACTTTTATTTCTGACAACGACAGCTCTAAGCGATAAAGTTTCTCCTGATCCAGTATCCTCAAGTAAAAGTCTAGTAATTAGTCTCCCAATTCTTCCAAATCCAAAAAGAACTAAGTCTTGAGGTTTCTGAAGAACCGGATTTTTATTACCAATTGCATCAGCAACTTGTTCTTTAACAAATTCTTCAAGAGATAAAGATTTAGAATCGAACATGTGACCTGCTGCGATAATCCCTACATCAATTTCGCATGGACCCAGGTCAAGATCCTTAAGTATGTTTATAACTTCAAAGGTTTCAAATTCACTGAGTTCATTTTTTTCTGTTTCTCTAACCAATCTATGTTCTTGCATAATTTGAGACACAGATAGGGTAATTAAAGGATTGCCGTAAAGTAAAATTCTAACGTTTTGTTCCCTATGGAGATTTCCAATCATAGGAATCATCTTCTCTACTAGAGATTGTCTTTTAATCCAATCGGAAAGATAATCTTCTGGTTTGGATCTATCTCTCTTATCTGGATTTTGATCAGATTTTGTAGATGCCATCTATATTGAATCTATAAAGATGCGTAGTTGCTTAAATGGTAATCAGAATTTCCGTATAAAGTTCTTATTGTGGTTAATCTTTTAAAATAATGACCAATATGCATCTCATCTGTCACTCCCATTCCCCCATGAAGTTGAATTGATTCTTCACCAATGTGTTTTCCAGAAAGTCCAATTTGATATTTTAATGAGGCTAATGCTTTCTTTTTATCCTCAGTATTGTCATTCATTTTTGCAGCACACATTACTAACAAAGATTTAGATTGCTCGTAATGCATAAAATTATCAACCATTCGATGCTGAAGGGCCTGAAACTGACTGAGTTTTTGTTCGAATTGCTCTCTGGTTTTGGTATATTCAAGAGTCATTTCATTCATTTTACCCATGATACCAACTGCCTCAGCACATATACCTAAAGTAGCAAGATCTATAGCATTATCAATTGTAGAAAAACCTTCATCTATTTCTCCTAGCAATGAGTCCTTAGAAACTGTCACATTCTCAAGAGTCAATTCAGATGCTTTACCGCCATCAATGGTTGAGTAATTTCTAAGGGAAACTCCTTTAGCATTTGCATCTACCAGAAAAAGAGAAATACCATTTTCATCGCATTGATTGCCCGAAGTCCTAGCAGAAACGATCAAAGTATCTGAAGCAGATGCATTATGAACCAATGCTTTATAACCATCTAAGATATAGCCATCATCGGATACCAAAGCTTTGGTCAAACAATCGGATAAATTAAATCGACTTTGAGGTTCTATGTAAGCAAAAGAAATTATTTTTTCACCACTTATCATTGGATGTAAATAATTTGATTTTTGATCATCGGAACCTAAATCTGCAAGAATTTTTCCTGACAATAGAATTGAAGGAACATATGGCTCTACAATGAGACCTTTACCTAAATTCTCCATGATTACCATCACGTCAACTGGACCACCGTTATAACCTCCGTCATCTTCAGAGAATGGCATTCCTAACCAGCCTAAACTTCCAAAAGTTTTCCAATTTTCTTCATTGAAACCTTTTTCAGAATCTAAGAATTTTTTTCTGTCGTCAAAAGTATATTCTCTTTCAATAAATTGATTGATACTATCTTGAAGAAGCTGTTGTTCTTCTGTTAATGAAAAATCCATATCTCTTTCCTGATTTACTTATAAACCTAAAACTGCTTTAGCAATTACATTCCTTTGAATTTCATTACTGCCGCCATATATAGATACCTTTCTATAGTTCAGGTAATGAGGCATTACTGGTGCAGCAAAGTCAGGTCCAATTCTTGATTCATTTGAAGCTAAATCTTCTTCGGTCATAAAAGGATGAGCATAGTAGCCAACTGCTTCAACGAATAAATCAGATAATTCTTGCTGAAGATCGGTTCCTAGAATTTTTAGGATCGATGATTCTGGACCAGGATGACCACCAGCTGACATCGCAGCAAGAGTTCTTAATTCGGTGTATTCTGCAGCAGTTAATTTGATTTCTAATCTATCAAGCTTAGACATAAACATTGCATCATCTTTTAAAGATCCCTCACCCACTTGGATTTGAGTAGAAATGTCTCTCAACCTGTCTAGTTCTCTTTTCAATGAAGGTATCCCAGCAATACCAGTTCTTTCATGGGCTAAAAGAAATTTAGCAATGCTCCAGCCAAAGCCTTCTTCACCAACTAAATTGGTAACAGGAACTTCAACATTATCAAAATAAACCATATTTACTTCATGAGTTCCATCGATTGTTATGATAGGTTTGACTTCTACTCCAGGAGTTTTCATATCTATAAGCAAGAAACTGATGCCCTCTTGTTTCTTACCACTACCATCTGTTCTTACTAAACAAAAAATCCAATCTGCATGTTGGGCTAATGTAGTCCAAGTTTTGGCACCATTGACCACGTAAACGTCACCTTTTTTCTCTGCTTTTGTTTTAAGTGAAGCTAAATCAGATCCAGATCCAGGCTCTGAATAACCCTGACACCACCATATGTCTCCATTTAAGATTTTTGGAAGATGAAATTCCTTTTGCTCATCGGAACCAAAAGTATAAATAACAGGTCCACACATGTTCACACCAAAAGGCATCAAAGTAGGTGTGTTAGCAGCAGCTAATTCATTCTGGAATATATGTTTTTGAGTAATTGTCCATCCAGTACCACCAAGTTCCTCTGGCCAATTAACTGCAAGCCAACCTTTATCGTTTAAGATTTTGTGCCATTTGACAGTATCTTCTTTACTCAAAGGAATACCTTGATCTTGCTTCTCTTTAATTTCAGAAGGATAATTCTGCTCAATAAAAGTTCTAACCTCTTGTTGAAATTCTTGATCTTCTTTAGAAAATGATAAATTCATTAAAACACCTCTGTAGTTTAGGGCAAAATAGACGACGTCATTATACACAATGTAGTCGGATCTTAATAAGCAGAAACTAATGAAATTAGATCAAAAAAATATAATAATTTTTGAAAGTAAATACCAATTGGATAGGTATAAAGCATCTGATCCGTCTTTTTTTGAAGATTTAGATGTTTTACCAGATCTTGAAATTCTTCCATATGATAATTTTTCCCCTGATCCATCGCTTCTAGGTAAGCGTATAGAAACTCTTAGATCGTTAATAGAAGAAGAAGTTAGTTTTGCCTGCACTGCATCATCAATTATTCAACCTTTGTTTGATAAGAAGTATATTTTTGAAAAAACATTTGAAATATCAAAAAATCAACAAATTGACCCAAATAAACTAACTAAATTTTTAATTAACGCAGGTTACGAAAGAGCAGATCTAGTTGTAAAGAATGGACAATATGCTATCAGAGGATCTGTAATAGACATCTTCCCAAGTAATTCAAGATTGCCAATAAGAATTGATCTTTTTGATGATGAGGTTATTTCTTTGAAGTATTTCAAAAATGAAGATCAGATTACATTTAAAGAAATTGATTCTTATAAGTGTATTGCTGCTAAAGGTTATGAATTAACAGACGAATCGATTGAGATCTTTAAAAAAAATTGGAGGAATACCTTTCAATCAGACGGGCCAGTATTCGATAGTATTTTGAAAGGTAAAAATTTAGAAGGATTAGAACATTATTTGCCTTTATTTTTTTATGAAAGAACCTTTTTTAAAGATTACTTTAAAAATTACAAAATTACCTTCATCAATGAGGCAAAAAAATATCTCTCTGAATATTGGGACCTAATAAACGAAAGATATGAAGACTTTAAATTAGACTTAGACAGGCCTCCCCTCCCTCCTGAAATTTTATTTAATTCATTGGATGAAATTTCTTCATTAAGTTCTGAGAATTTAATTTTAAATATCCAGAAAAATAAAGATGAAATAGATACAAAAGACGATTACTCCTATGAAAGATTCTCGATAACAGAAAATATTGCTTTTGAAATTGATTCTAAAGTAGTTCATTTAGATCATGGAATTGGAATTTATAGAGGGTTAAAAAAATTAAACAACACGGAATGTTTGATCATTGAATTTGATCAAGGAGATTTAATATATTTGCCTGTTCACTCAATGAATTTGCTTTCGGCTTACATTGGAATGGACGAAATAAAATTAGACTCAATAAGAAAGAGTAAATGGAATCAAAAAAAACAAAAGACATTTGAAAAAGCATATGATTTTGCTGCTGAATTAATAGAATCAGAAGCTAAAAGATCAAATTATAAAAGATCTCCATTGGAGATAAATAAAGAGGGTTTTCAAAAATTTATCGAAAATTTTCCATATGAACTTACACCTGATCAGGTTAAATGTTCTCATTCTCTGATAAAAGATTTCAATTCTCCTAAAATGATGGATCGATTAATTTGCGGTGAAGTTGGTTTCGGTAAGACAGAGATGGCATTAAGAGCTTCTTATATTTCTTACATGAATGGTTTTCAAGTTTGTTTGATGGTCCCAACTACAATTCTTGCAGAGCAACACTACGAAACTTTTACAAAAAGATTTTCTGAATACGAGGTTGATGTGGTTTTATTAACTAGAAATCTATCCACTCAAGAAAAAAAAGATGTTTACTTAAAGATCTTAAATCAGCCTAACCTAATTGTGATTGGCACTCATGCATTAATGAACAATAAATTAGATTTTAATAATGTTGGTCTTTTGATAATTGATGAGGAACATAAATTTGGAGTTAAACAAAAGGAAAAAATTAAATCATTAAAGGCACAAATAGATGTCATGTATTTATCAGCTACGCCTATTCCACGAACATTAAATCTAGCCTTAACTGACTTGAAAGATTTTTCTATCATTGCATCTCCCCCTCATGGAAGAAAACCGGTTGAAACAATTGTTTCAAGAGAATCAAAGTCTTTCATTAAAGAAGCAATACGCCGTGAAACATTAAGAGGTGGGCAAACATTTTATGTATGCAATAGAATCCATAAGTTAGAAGAAGAAAAATATAAATTAACTCAAATATTTCCTGAAAAAAATATTGATATTGTTCATGGTCAAATGGACCCAATCAAGATAAAGGAAATATTAGATAATTTTAAAGAAGGAAATATTGATGTCCTTGTCTGCACAACTATTATAGAAAGCGGAATAGATATTCCCAACGCAAATACACTTATAGTGAAAGATGCAGATAATTTTGGCTTATCCCAACTTCATCAATTAAGAGGAAGAGTTGGTAGATCTCCGACACAGGCGTATGCATATTTTTTTACTAATGAATTCAAGGATATAAAAGGTAAAGCAAAAGATAGAATCACAGCTTTGCAATCAACGGATTCCTTTAATGCTGGGCTAGCCTTAGCAATGAGGGATCTTGAAATAAGAGGTGCAGGAGAAATCTTAGGAGAAAAGCAAAGCGGTTTAGTTCATGATGTTGGTTTAAATCTTTTTAGTGAAATGATAAAAAAAGCTAAACATTTATTGAAAGGTATGCCTGAGGATAAAATCATAGATACATCAATTAATTTAAACGTTCCAGCTTATATAGAGAACGATTATCTTCCTCAAGCTGAGCTTAGATTAGAAATGTATAAAAGATTAGCAGAATGTAAAACACTAGATGAATTGGAAATTTTAAAAGATGAAATTGTTGACAGATTCGGTCCATTTTCAAAAACTTTCCAAAACCTCATAGAACTAACCAAACTAAAGATTATTTCTATGCCGCTAATGATTAAGAGAATAATAGGAACAAATAAAAGAATTGAATGTACATTTGATTCTGAATCTCCAATCCTAGCTGATAATAAAACTAGTAACGTATTAGTTTTTAATCCTCAAGAAGATAATTCAATTTTATTTTTACAAGATACATTCTCGACCATAATATCTAACCTAAAATTAGATGAAGCTAGCTAATTTTTTTATTCTTTTGTTATCTTTTAATCTGATTTCGGTTGAGCGAGATCAATTGGATGTTGATTTTCTTAGCGATGATGAGTATAGAATTGACTTAATTTTTATTAAGTATTTAAAAGATGAGGACTTAAAAGAAAACTTTCAGAATCCAGAAGTAAATTTTGAAAGATTTTTTGTTGCTCTTAATGAATTCCAATATCCAAATTTAGATATCGTCCCTACAAATTTTGAAATTCCTAAAGAAAACCAATCCATTGATATTCCTTTTATTAAGAAAGAAACAAAAAAAAAGACTATAGAAAAAAATATAATCACTCGAAAAAGAGAGTTTCCTAGAGAAATATTTCAGATAGACAAAAGAGATGATAATTTAATGAAAGAATTTAAGGATCTCATTAGGAGAAGTAGATACTTTAGATTCATTGGGGAACAATCTTGGTATCAACCTATACCAACAAAAGATAATTCATTTGAAATCTTTATTGATTCAAATATTGAAAGAGGTTCAAGGATTTATGGTTTTTTAAGACCTTACAAAGGAAGATATTTGCACACTGATATCGAGATTTTTTTAGCAGAAAAAATCCAAGAAGATGAAATCTTAAGTATCGAAGAATTAGATAATACTAATCCAAATATAGAAGGTTATTTATTCAATAATACAGGCCTAGAATTACAAAAGAAAAGTCTGCCAAATTTACAAGAAGAAGAGCTAATGCCTATTTTCCAATTAAAAGAATCTAGAAGACTTAGATCAGGAGAAATTAATTATTTTGATCATCCAAAATTTGGATTACTTCTTTTAATAACTAAGCCGAGTTAGTTTTTTCTAAGTTCTGAAGATGTTCTTTAAGTGCGCTTTTGATCTTTAAATGATCTGAGTCATCCGAATCGTATTTTTCTAATTTTTGTATAGCTTGACTTAAATTTAGCCAAGGTCCTTTTGTGAATAATCGTTCGTTAATAAATTGAGAAAAATCTTCATTTTCATCGTCAGATAATAAATCGGGTTTCTCTAAAGCTATAATTCTAGATGCTAATTCTCTGTATCTGCTGTCTTCAAATCCTTCCTTTAATTTTGTTTTATCTTGCCAAGTTGAAATATGAAATTTTTCCATCCAAAGCCTATCTGAATCACTAGGAAATCTTTCATATATTGCTTGATCTACATATTTTGGAGGCGGATAAATTTTTTGTTTTTTTATTAAAAGTTCGGAGAGTCTTTCTGAAAACTCGAAATTTTCTTTTAATAAGTTTGCCCTTCTCGTTAATTCTTTGATTGATAAATCAAGATATGATGAAGGTTTAGAGATACTGCTTATCGGAGTTACTGGCATGCTTTTATTTATTGAAACTAATTTGAAAGCTCCGCCTTGAGTTCCTAATTGTTCTAAAAGTTCATGATCCTTAAGTTTAAATAATTCTTCTGGATTGAAATATAAATCACAAACAATTATTTGATTTTGATTCGAATTATTTTGTCCGCATGGGTAGATAGGATAAACGTATTTATTTCTGCGTAACACCTCACCTAATAGGCAAAATTTTTCAGATCTTAATATATCTAAGTTTCCTTTCTTAGATGAACCTTGAATGAAAATTTTCCATGCTTCGGGAGCCTTGTCCTTAATAATTTTTCCAAGTTCAACCATCAAGATACAGTCCTCTAAAGCATCATGTGCTCCTTCAGCAGAAATACCATTTGCTTCTGCTAAATCACTCAGTTTGAGGCTTAAATCACCATTTTCATTTTTACCTGTTTTAATTTCATCAGAATAAAAGTTTGCTAATAACTGAAACAATACATACATATCTGCTCTACCATTATTATTTGTATTAGTTATATATGGATCCAATAAATACCAATAGAATTGTCGTCTAAGCAATTCCTCATCAAACTTGTGACCGTTATAGGTTATGTGAACCAAATTCGAAGAATCTGACCATTGCATCCAAGTTGAGTGGATCTCTTTTATCAGATCGTAATGAGTCTTGTTGCAATTTGAATTAAGAGTAGAAATCTTTTTATGAGTGAAATAAGCTCCCGGATCTGGAACTATCCATGGCAAAATTTGACATTCATCATCAATAGTATCAATTTGATCAAAATTTTCAGACGTTAAAATTGACCCAATTTGGATAATTTGAGAAAAATTGATGTTTAAACCCGTTGTCTCAGTGTCATTGAAAACATATGAGACATTCTTTTCAGGCATGATTATTTAAAATAAGCGTTTTCTGTATGTGAATGATCAGTTGAATCTATGATTCCGGTAATTTCAGGTACATTTTCTATAAGAGTTTTTTCAACGCCATCTTTTAACGTGACGTCAATCATGCTGCAACCCTGACAACCGCCACCGAATTGAAGAACCGCTTTATTGTCATCAAGAACTTCAACCAGACTAACCTCTCCTCCGTGCGATGCTAATGCAGGATTAATTTCACTATGTAAATAAAAATTAATCTTGTCTTCAATGGAGCTTTCATCCGATAAAAATGGAGTTTTTGATTTCGGTGCTCTAATTGTCAGTTGACCTCCAAATTTATCTGGATGGAAATCAACTTTAGCATCCTCTAGGTATGGAAGACTTTTCTCGTCTAGAAAAACATTAAATGATTTATAGGTTTGAGAAAAATCAGTTGGGTCTTGTTCGCCTGGTTTGCAATAAACTATGCAAGTTTCTGCCCTATTTGAACCAGGATCGGAAACAAAGATTCTTATGTTCGTGTCTTTTTCTTCAGAATCTTTTAAAAGATTACCTAAATATTCTTCTGCGCCCTCTGTGATTTCAACAATATTTGACATTAAAGTTTTGCATCAAGTTCAGGGACAGCTGTAAATAAGTCAGCAACCAGCCCATAATCTGCTACTTGAAATATAGGTGCGTCTTCATCTTTATTAATCGCTACGATAACTTTACTATCCTTCATTCCTGCTAAATGTTGAATAGCTCCTGATATTCCAACGGCTATGTATAGGTTTGGTGCAACAATTTTTCCTGTTTGTCCAACTTGGTAATCATTCGGAACAAAACCAGAATCTACTGCTGCTCTTGAAGCACCTATAGCAGCACCTAATTTATCAGCTACAGATTCCAGAATTTTAAAATTATCTCCATTTTGCATGCCTCTGCCACCAGAAATAATTACATCTGCAGAAGTTAATTCAGGTCTATCTGACTCAGCAATTTCTTCTTTTATGAACTCTGATATTCCAAGGTTATGGCTTTCTTGAAGATCAACAACCTCAGCACTTCCATCATTTTGCGCAGCATCAAAAGCAGTCGTTCTAACAGTGATGACTTTTTTTGAGTCGCTGTTTTGAACGGTTGCAATACAATTTCCAGCATAAATTGGTCTCTCAAAGGTATCGCTAGACTCAATTGCGGTGATATCAGAAATTTGAGCGACATCTAAAAGAGCGGAAACTCTTGGCATGTAATTTTTACCATTAGTTGTTGCTGGGGAAAGGATATGACTGTAGTCAGCAGAAATTGCAACAATTAGGTCTGCAATATTCTCAGCGAGACAATGCTCGTATTCTGGAGAATCTGCTACTAATACTTTTGCTACTCCGGATATCTTTGCAGCTTGATCTTTTGCTCCAGAACAATTTGATCCGGCAACAAGAACGTGAATATCGCCTTCCAGATTAGTTGCAGCAGTTACAACATTATTAGTTGATGCTTTAATTTCTTCGTTATCGTGTTCAGCTATTACAAGTATGCTCATGTTATTACCTTTGCTTCATTTTTAAGTTTATCTACTAAATCATCTACAGTTTCTACAATTATTCCAGCTTCTCTAACTGGAGGAGGAGAAACTTTTAAAGTTTTATTCCTTGGCTCAATATCTACTCCTAAAGATCCAGCCTCTATTACATCGAGAGGTTTTTGCTTTGCCTTCATAATATTCGGTAAAGAAGCATATCTTGGTTCGTTCAACCTTAAGTCTGTAGATACTATACA
Organism: uncultured SAR86 cluster bacterium; assembly: GCA_902560275.1. GTDB lineage: Bacteria > Pseudomonadota > Gammaproteobacteria > Magnimaribacterales > AG-339-G14 > CACNYO01. The sequence goes on from CACELJ010000001.1 coordinate 85,203, forward strand.
AGGAAGATTGACAGAAATTGTTTGCAAACCACCATCAACTTCTCTCGTTACAAGAGCCTTTTCTCCTTCAATTTTTAATTCAGAGGCAAATGTTGCTTGAGCATACCCAGTAAGAGCTGCCAACATTTGAGAGGTTTGGTTATTATCACCATCTATAGCTTGCTTACCCAGTATTACTAAGTCTGGAGACTCTTTTTCAACAACTCCTTTTAAAAGTTTTGCAATAGCCAAAGGTTCAACCTCAATGTCAGTTTCTACCAAAATAGCTCTGTCGGCACCGAGGGCTAAGGCAGTTCTTAATTGTTCTTGAGAAGCTGAAGACCCTACTGTCACAGCAATTATCTCAGTAGCAGTACCTCCCTCTTTTAATCTGACAGCTTCTTCTACAGCAATCTCGCAAAAAGGATTAATAGCCATTTTTACGTTATTTAAGTCAACGCCCGATTCATCAGCTTTTGGCCTAACTTTAACGTTGTAATCAACAACTCTCTTTATTGGAACTAAAATTTTCATAATTTTTATATAGTGTTAAGGCGGAATATTACAAGAACTACATATTCTAAAGGATTTGCTACTTGAAAGTAAGTCTTTAGAATACTCTCATAGATTAGTAGGTATGGAAGAAAATCAAGTTGAAAGAGACGTCATGGAATATGATGTCGTTGTCGTAGGTGGAGGTCCATCAGGCCTATCCACTGCAATTAAGTTAAAACAATTAGCTGCTGAAAAAAATGCAGAATTAAGCGTATGTCTTATTGAAAAAGGCTCTGAAATAGGAGCACACATATTGTCTGGGAACTGTTTTGAGCCAAGAGCTCTTGATGAGCTTATTCCTGATTGGAAAGAAAAAGGAGCTCCTTTGAATTCTCCAGCAACAAAAGATGTTGTGAAATTCCTGATTAACGAAAATTTATCATTCAACATTCCTTTTCCCTCTTTTTTAATGCCTAATTTCAATAATCATGGCAACTATGTGATGAGTCTGGCTAACTTATGTAGATGGCTTGGTACTCAGGCAGAAAATTTAGGAGTAGAGATATTTCCAGGATTTACAGCTGCGGATGTGATCTTAGAAAACGATGTTGTTAAAGGAATTCTTACCGGTGAAATGGGAATATCTAAAAACGGTGAGAAAAAAGCTTCTTACCAACCCTCTATGGAATTAAGAGCTAAGTACACAATATTTGCAGAAGGATGTAGAGGTCACTTAGGAAAAAAACTTATTGCAAAATATGAGCTAGATAAAGATAAAGATCCTCAGCATTACGGTATTGGATTCAAAGAAGTATGGGATGTCCCAGCTGAAGTACATTCAGAAGGTACCGTGATGCATACTTTTGGTTGGCCGAGTAAATCAAAAGCTGGTTCATATTTTTACCATGGAGAAAATAATCAGGTCTATATAGGTCTGGTTGTTCCACTAGATTATTCAAATCCACATTTAAGTCCATTTGATGAATTCCAGCAATGGAAACAACATAAAGATATAAAAAAGATCCTGGAAAATGGAACAAGAGTAGCTTATGGAGCTAGAGCACTCATCAAAGGAGGTTATCAATCTAGACCAAAAATGACTTTTCCTGGCGGACTTATTGTCGGAGATAATGCTGGAACACTAGTTTTCACCAAGATTAAAGGAACTCACACGGCAATGAAGTCTGGAATGCTTGCTGCAGAAACAGTATTTGATGCAGTTCAAAATAATAATCTAGATGCTGATTTAGAGTCCTATGAAGAAAAATTTGATTCATCTTGGATACAAACTGATTTGTATAAATCAAGAAATATGACGCCTCTTTTCCATAAATATGGAACGTGGATTGGAGGAATTTTAATGGCTATCGAGCAATTCTTATTTAGAGGTCGTTATCCATTCACATTGACTCATAAAACACCTGACTATGCATGTATGAAAAAAGCAAGTGAGTGTGAAAAAATTGATTATCCAAAACCCGATGGAAAAATTAGCTTTGATAAACTATCTTCTGTTTTTCTTTCAAATACCAATCATGAAGAAGATCAACCTTGTCACTTAACTCTTAAAGATTCTTCTATTCCGATAAATGTAAATCTACCGACTTATGATGAGCCAGCTCAAAGATATTGTCCTGCTGGTGTCTATGAGGTTGTAGAGAAAGATGGAGAACACAAATTTCAAATTAATGCTCAGAATTGTGTTCATTGTAAAACTTGTGACATCAAAGATCCAAGCCAAAATATAGTTTGGATAACCCCGGAAGGTATGGGTGGTCCAAACTATCCAAATATGTAGTCAGTCCAATCTTCCAAGCGAAAATTCCTTATCGTTACTTTTAATAAATAATTCTTTATCCCTCTCATAGGATTCGTCCACTAATTGATAAAAAACATTCCTACTGATCAGCCCTTCTAAGTTTTTTCTTACCTTTAGATATGGTGAAGGTTCTTGTGTATTTTTATCAATTTCAACTCTTAACTTATCTAATGTATCTAAAAGTACGATATCGCCAACATTGGTCTTGAACAAAAATACTTCTTTATCGTTTTTAATTTCTTTTTGGTAGGTAACGATAACGAATGGCTTATCTTCAACTTCAATCTTAATTTTTTCTACCGGGGTAACAAGGTAGTAATTTCCATCCTCATCGAATCTAAGAACTGTACTAAATAAACTAACCATTTTTTCACGGCCTATAGGGGAATCCATAAAATACCATTTTCCATCTCTGGATATTTTCATCTGAACGTTTTCACATAAAGGAGGGTTCCAATCATCTACTGGAGGAAGTGAACCTTTATTTTGAAGCTTCAAAATATCACTAAATAATTGAGCAGATGTTTTTGGGCCAGATTTCATTACAAAGTTAATAAATAAAAAGAACTAATTATAAAAACGATACCAGTAAATTTGTATATCCATGGAATAAAATTATTAAATTTATATAAAAATCCTTTATCTGTGAGCAATAAAGACAAAAATGCAAACCACACAAAAGTGCTAATTGCTATAAACACAGCATAAAGAATTAGGATATTTAAAGGAGTTTCGATACTCACAATTGCAAAAAATAAGGTAACAGTAAATGTACTTGCCTGAAGATTAAGAAGATTTGTCAAAAATCCAAGGGTGAAATTTTTAGTACTTGAATGTGATACTGTTTCTAATGGTCGCTTACTAAAAAAGGAAGAAATTCCCAAATACATTAAATATAAAATAGCTATAGGTTTAAGGGCAAGAAATATATTTTCTAGGTATCTCATAATTAATTCCATTCCAAAAATAGAATACAGACAATGAAAAAATTCACTGGTGGCAATACCTAAAGCAGTAAAAATAGATGCTCTCCTTGTAGATGATAGAGATTGTCTCAGTACAACAGCAAAATCAGGTCCTGGACTTATAACCGCTACAAGATGAATGGAAGCAATTAAAAAAAATTCAGTCAAAATATCTGAGGTTCAAATTCTAAATTAATCTTGTAATTCTCCAAGACAGATGCCTGAATATGTGAGGCAAGATCAAGAATATCCTCCGATTTCTCAGACTTATTCTCTAGCACTAACGAGTGTTTTTCAGACACTCTTGCATCATTCAATGCAAAACCTTTTAAGTTCAGTGACTCAATTAAAAAAGCTGCAGATATTTTTACTTTATTATCAATGTATGAATAAAATTTAATACTTGGAAGAATTAGTTTTATTTTTTCTAATTCATCCAATGAGATAATAGGATTTTTAAAAAAGCTGCCAACATTTGGATGTTCTTGAGGATCTGATATTTTAGCTTTTCTAATTTTTAGGACATGTTTTCTAATGATAAATGGAGAAATCTCTTCTTCTTTTAAAAAGTTTAAATCCTCATATTCTAAGTTTGGTTGAAAATCTTTGGTTAACTTGAATTTAACTTTTACGACAATCAGAGAATCTTTATCTTGAAATATGCTTTTTCTGTATGAAAATTTACAATCATTGTTGGTAAAGCCAACAAAGCTGTTTGATTCCACATCAAAACAAATGACTTCTTCAATAAATTCAGATACTTCGCTCCCATAAGCTCCAATATTCTGAATAGGTGCCGCTCCAATGCTTCCAGGTATACCAGATAAATTCTCTAACCCAGAATAACCGTTTTCTAAGGACCAGAGCACAAAATCATCCCAATTTTTTCCCCCTCCAACTGTAATTAAATTATCCTCAATTGATATTTTATTAAATGAAATTTTAATTACAGCCTTGTTAAGCAAATTAGGTAGAACAACATTTGATCCTTCCCCAAGAATACAAAAATTAATTTTTTTTGTTGAGATAAAATTTTGAATATTTTTTAAGTCTTCAAGATCAAAGATTTCTATAAAAAACTTGGCAGTAGAATCAATTTTTAAAAGATTATTTTCTTTTAAGCTAAACGATTTTTTAATTTTATTTGATAATTTCATTTGCTCTAATTAAATCTTCTTCAGTATCTATTCCAAAGCTGCTTGTAGAAGATGATTTATATGCTTTAATCTGATGCCCATTATCTAGAGCTCTCAATTGTTCTAAGCTTTCTCGAATTTCATTTTCAGATTGTTCATATTTAACGAATTTTTTTAAAAATTCACATCTATAAGCATAAATTCCAAGATGATGATAAATCGAATTTGATGATTTGAAGCCTCTTGAAAATGAAGTAGCAATATTATCAGTCACACTAATTTTCACTACACTAGTATCATCTGTATCTTCTTTTTTAAGTTCTTTATATAAGGTTGCCATTTCGAAATCATCATTGTAATTGTCTATCAAAGTATTGATGTCATCATGAGATATAAATGGTTCATCTCCTTGAACGTTAATTATTAAATCTTCTTCATGACATTTTATTTTTGTTATTGCTTCATGAATTCTATCTGTGCCTGTTTTATGATCTATTGAAGTCATAATCACTTGTCCATTAAATTTTAGAACTTGATCTCTTATCTTCTCGGAATCTGTAGCAATAAATATAAAGTCAGCATTAGATTTCATACATGATTCATACACCCATTGAATCATTGGCTTACTACCAATTTTCTTTAACGGTTTACCGGGTAACCTAGACGAGGACCATCTAGCTGGGATCACTACATAATTCATTTAGATTTTATTTCGGCTAAGAAATCTTGTTCAAAGTTATCTGAAACTTCAGCTTCTATCTTTAAATACCAATAATTCGTATGGTCTAGAAATGAGCATTTTATTGCATCTTTTTCTGTCATTACAGTAGGTTGATTCTCCATAATTTCAAAATCTACACTATGAAAATCATGATGATCAGGGAAAGCGTATTCTGATATTTCAAATCCCAGTTGTTTTAATAAATTGAAAAAATTAGATGGATTTCCAATTCCTGCAACCGCATTCACTTCTTTTTTTAAAGGCCAGTCGAAAATATCGTATTCCTTTTGGCTTTTCATATGAACCCATTTAAAAGGACGATATTTCATTTCATATTTTGCAACTGAGGGCCATTTTCTATTTGAGCTGATTGTAAAATCAACCGTTTTAATTCTAGATTTTGGCTCTCTAAGTGGTCCTGCTGGAAGCAGTAACTCGTTTCCAAACTTCCTATTTCCATCAATCATTAGTATTTCTATATCTCTTCCAAGAGAAAAATGCTGCAAACCGTCATCGCTTAGAATAACGTTACTATCTGTATTTTTCATAAGATGTTTTGCTGCTTGTATCCTATTGGGACCGATAACCACTGGGCATTGAGAATTCTTAAACATTATAGCCGGCTCATCTCCAGATTCTTCAATTGGGGTATCTGAGTCAAGTAGCAGTGGATAGGTCTTTGATTTACTCAAATAACCTCTTGAAATTATTCCTGGTTTAAGACCTTCTTTTTTAAGTAATTTAGCAAGGTAAATAATAATTGGAGTTTTTCCTGTGCCGCCAACTGTCAGGTTACCAACAACTATTGTAAGAAGATTAGGTTTCCATGAATTTGAAATTTGATGTCTTTTTTGTCTGTTAAAAAGAAATTGGTATATCCATGAAAATGGAATAAGAAGTTTGGGCCAGAGGCTATTTTCGTACCATGCTTTTTCTAAGTTTGAAACATAGGATTTTGAAGCATCAATATTTACTAGGAGATTAGGAGTTGATTCAGTATCAATATTTACTGCATCGTCATCAAAATCAAATTGATTTCTATAGAGTTGAAAATAAGGTCCTTCAGATAATATTAATTGGCTATGCTTACCTCTTTCAACTATTTCTCCACTTTGAAGAACTAAAATTTCATCTGCTTGCTCTACCGTTGAAAGTCTATGAGCAATAGTAATTGTAGTTTTACCTTCTTTTAAGTTAGCAATCGCATCTGTTATCAATCTTTCAGATTCAGAATCTAATGCAGAAGTAGCTTCGTCCAATATTAAAAAAGGAGAATTTTTTAAGATGGCTCTTGCAATTGCAATTCTCTGCTTCTGTCCTCCAGATAATAGTGTTCCATTATCACCAATAACGGTTTTATAACCATCAGGAAAAGATTCTATGAATTGGTGAGCATTCGCTTTTTTTGCTGCTTCATAGACGTCTTCTTCACTGGTATCGATATCTCCATAAAAAATATTATTAAAAATTGTGTCATTGAATAAAGTTATCTCTTGTCCTACGTAGGAGATTTGATCTCTTAAAGATTCTAGAGAGAGCTCTTCAATCCTTGTTCCATCTATAGAAATTCCACCCTCTGTGGCATCGTAAAATCTAGGGATCAGATTAATTATGCTGCTTTTTCCTGCACCTGAGCTTCCAACAATAGCTAAATTAGAACCTTTTTCTAATTCAAAATTTATATTCTTAAGAGAATATTCTTCTGAACTAGGATATTTAAGGGAGACATTATCAAATTTTATTTTTCCTTCAGAATTCTTAATTATTTTTGAGCCATCATCTATTTCTGGAGTTTCATCAATTTGCTTAAAGATGTCCTCGGCTGCTGCAATACCTTTCTGGAACATAACATTAGTAGAGGATAATTGTCTGATAGGTTTTGCTAGCATTCCCGCACTACCAAAAAAAGCTATAAATGTTCCTGATGACATTGATGTAATTACAGAGGGATCCAAGGCAAACCAAGTGATTAAAGCTAATGCCAGAGATATTATTAATTGAATAAGCGGAGAAGCAATTGAGTTTGTAGATTCTAATTTCAAATTTTGAATTCGATTTGCATCACTTGCTTCATTGAATTTATCAATTTCAAGATTTTCATTACCGAAAATTTTTAATTCTTTATGTGCGTTTATAGATTCAGAACTAACGTGAGTAACATCACCCATGGCAGATTGGATTTTTTTACTAAGACGTCTTAATCTTTTCCCAGCAATAGAGACAATGAAGCCAATTAAGGGTGCTGCAATAATTAACACTAGGGTTAATTTCCAATTTAAGTAAATCAAGTAACCTAATAGTCCTATTACTATCAAGCCTTCTCTTATAATAATTTTGACTGCATCAGTAACCGCACTACTTACCTGCATAACATTAAAAGTAATTCTGGATAATAAATGTCCACTGGAGGATTTATCATAAAAACTCACTGGCATCGAAATCAATGATTTGAATAAATCTACTCTTAAATTATGAATCAATTTATTCGAAATAAAGGCCATAAAAAAATTTGAAAGATAAAAACCGATTCCTCTTATTAGTGCTATGGCTATTAGTGCAAGGGGTAAGATTGTTTGGACTGTTTGATTTGGATTTTCTATAAAATCAACTATTCTTCTTAACCATTCCGCTGCCCCTACTTGAGCTGCTGCAAATAATACAAATCCAAAAAAACTGATCAAGAAATAAGGAATGCTTGAAGAAACATAGCCAAAAAGACGTGCAAGATATGAAGTATTGCTTTTCATGCCTAAAAAAGGGATATTTTACCTCTTTAGACGAATTTTATCTCTTAGCCTTGTATTAAATTGAGCTTACCTTGTTCAAGTAAATATTTTGAATTTGGCTTAAATTTCAAATTTTCATCGTGAGTTGCAATAACCACTGAAATGTCAATTTCATTAAATATATCGTCTATCAATTCCATGACTTCATCAGAAGTATTTCTATCTAAATCTCCTGTCGGCTCATCCATTACTAATAATTTAGGTTTATTAATTAATGCTCGTGCAATTGCGCATCTCTGTCTTTCTCCACCAGACAGTTGATCAGGTAAATGATCTTTTCTGTTAGAAATTTTTAATTTCTCTATAAGAAAATTTGCAAAATCTTTATCGAGATTATGAGTTATAGATCCTGGGAGAATGATGTTTTCATGAAGAGAAAATTCTTCTAAGAGATGATGAGATTGAAAAACTACACCAATATCATTTAGCCTTAAATTTGAGAGCTCTTTATCCGATAAAGAATCTATAAGTTTGTCTGCAAAAATCATTGAACCATTAGAAGGAATCTCTAGAGTACTTAAGATGTTTAAGAGAGTAGTTTTTCCAGAACCTGACTTTCCATAAATAATTAATCTGTCATTATCATTTATTTCAAGATTAAGGTTAATAAGAGGAGAAATTACGTTGTCTCCAGTTTGATAATCTTTACCAATGTCTTGTAATTTAACTAAGCACATTATCTTAATATCTTGGCTGGGATAATTTTTGAAGCTGATCTTGCGGGATAGATACTTGCAAATGATGTTATCAATAATGATCCTAATATAATTGAAATAATCCACTCAATTCTTAAGTCTGTAGGAAGATAACTTATGAAATACCACTGCAAATAACCAGAAATAATTACATCAAAATATGATGAGGCTATAAAAAATGACATAAACAGACCTAATAAGGTTCCAATAGATATTCCCCAAAAAGAGATTATCAAACCAAGATATAAAAATATTTGAATAATTTTCATATCACTCATGCCCACTGTTTTTAGGATTGCAATTTGTTCTTTTTTTTCATTAAGCATCATCATTAACATTGCAACTACATTAAAGGCTGCAATAACTATGATTAAACTTGTTAGCAAAAAAACTAAACTTCTTTCCATGCCAACAGCTCTCCAGAGAGTCCCAAACTGAGAACTCCAATCATTAACTCTTAGAGGTTGTTTAGAATAATTCTGAGCTTTTATTAAAGCATTGTAAGTTAAATCTGGAGCGTCAAAAAGATCATCAAATTTCAGTCTTATGCCTGTCACATTTCCTGATAGCGAAAGAAGTTTCGAGGCATCATTAATGTTTATGAAAGCATAATTTGAATCTAGATCATTAGATCCCATGCTATAAATTCCGGAAATAGAAAAAACTTTCATTTTTGGATAAATTCCGGTTAAAGAAATTTTAGGATTTGGTAACAATAAAGTTACTTTATCTCCAATGGAGACAGATAGCTGCCTTGCTAATAAATCACCTAAGATTAAGTTAAAACTTCCTTCGCTTAAATCATCAAATGATCCAACAAACATATTGTTTGGAACATTAGATACATTTGATTCATATGATGGATCAACTCCATATATAAGAGTTCCCTTTAATTTTGATTTAGAGCCAATAAGTGACTGAGTTTCTACATATGGTGCTGCTCCTTTAAGTCTGTCCATATCAGATAACGAATCAATAAGTTCGATTGGATTAGAAATTGATGAGTAACCGTAAATATTTCCGTGAGGAATTGAGTTTAATATTTTCTCCTTTAGTTCTTTTTCAAATCCATTAAATACCGAGGAAACAATAATAAGAACAGCTACTCCAAGAGATACTGAACCCAAGGATAGTTTAGAAACAAAAGATAAGAATCCTTCCTTTTTAGAATTGAAATATCTTAAAGCAATAAAAAAAGGAAGGTTTTGTCTCAATAGATTTTATTTAAGAGCGTTCTTTTTGGCTGATTCAAACATTTTGCCTTTGTAAGGAGGCATCATGTTTTTCAATAAGTCAGAACTAAATTGAGTTAGAACTGATTTTTGATGACTGAATCTCTTAAAACCTTCATGACCGTGATAAGAACCGATACCACTGTCTCCAACTCCACCAAAAGGCATATCTTCCTGACCGTAGTGCCACACAACATCATTAATAGTTGCTCCCCCAGATGTGGTCCTATTAAGAATTTTATTTTGGGTATCTTTATTTTTACCAAAATAATACAGAGCTAAAGGTCTAGGTTTTGAATTGACGTAGCTTATGGTTTCATCAATATCCTCATATTCTTTAATAGGCATAACAGGCCCAAAGATCTCTTCCTGCATGATTTTCATATCATCAGTAGGATTTAGAACAAAAGTTGGAGGAATTTTATGTCCTTCTTGTTGCTCAAAATCTTCATTTGCAGGATTAATTGTTTTAATTTCAGCACCCTTTTCTTTTGCATCTTCGATAAGACTGTTAATCCTTTCAAAATGTCTTTGATTAACAATAGAAGTGTAGTGTTCGTTGTATTTCATATCTGGATACATTTCGGAAACAGCTTTAGTGCTTTCATCTATAAATTCGTCAACTTTACCTTTAGGCATCATCATATAATCAGGAGCAATGCAGATTTGACCAGCATTCATTGTTTTACCACGCATCAATCTTGTAGCCGATAAAGAAACATCGGCTGTTTCATCCATAATTACTGGAGATTTGCCGCCTAGCTCCAGTGTAACTGGAACGAGGTTTCCCGCGGCAGATTGCATAACTTTTCTACCGTTGTTGGTCGATCCAGTAAAAAGTAGGTGATCAAAGTCAAGATTTCCAAAGGCCTCTGCCACATCAGGACCTCCTAGAAAAACTTCAACTTCTGCTTTGTCATAAAATTCATTAAACATCTTTTTAGTTAGATCTGATGTTTTCGGAGTTATTTCAGAGGGTTTAATCATTACTCTATTTCCGGCAGCAAATGCTTGCGCTATCGGAGAAATAATTAAATTTATCGGAAAATTCCATGGTTTAATCATTCCAATGGTTCCAAGAGGTTGATATTGAATTTCCGTCTTAGCGCCCAATAAACGCATCATTAATCTAGCTACAAAAGGCTGACTTGAATTTGATTGTCTGGTTTCTGACTTCATCCATTTTTTAAGATTTTTGATTGAATAATCAACACTTCCTAAGCTAGACATAACTTCTGATAAAAAAGTACTGTTTTTATCTCTAGTTCCGTAATCTTCACTAATAGTATCTACTATCTCATCAGAATATTTTTTTAACATCTGAGAGAGTCTATTTAATCTATCTAAACGTAATTCATAACTTGCAGGTCCTTCATCGATATGAGCTTTTTTTTGCAAAGCTAAAACTTCCTTCATTTCATCAAAAACAGAATCAGTCATATTTCCTCCTGTACATTACAATTCTAAACAGTTCTTTGTTTTTTGTCTTTCTCGTTAGAGCCTTTTATTGTGCTTTTGATGGCTTCCCAATCTTCATCCTTAAAAGAGCTCATCATCGAAAAAGTACCCCCGCCAGTGATGTATTGTGCTCCATCAATAGCAATCGTTTGACCTGTAAGGTATTCACAGCCATCTGCCATTAAGAAAGTTGCTAAATTCCCAAGCTCATCCATTTTTCCTACTCTTCCTAACGGAACATTACTTCTTTCAGCATCCTCAGAAATATCAGATTTTTTATCTCCTGTTTGAGGCATCAACCTTGCCCAAGCTCCTTCTGTTGGAAATGGACCTGGGGCGATAGAGTTTAATCTTATACCGTGAGGTCCCCACTCAACTGCCAATGACTTTGTCATGGCATTAATACCTGACTTTGACATTGCAGATGGAACAACAAATGGCGATCCAGTCCAGACCCATGTTGCCAGAATAGAGACAATACTTCCTTTATGCCCAAGTTCTAACCATCTTTTACCAACAGCATTAGTAATATAGAAAGTACCATGAAAAACAATTGATGCAATTGCATTAAAACCATTTGGAGATAAATCTTTAGTTCTTGAAATAAAGTTTCCTGCGGCGTTGTTTACTAACCCATCAAGCGGTCCTTCATTAAAAACATTTTCAATATTTTCTTCAATTGACATTGCGTCTCTAATATCAAGAGGAAAATAATTAACTTTTCCACCATGCTCGGACATAATTTCATCAGCAGCATCCTTAAGAACGTTTTCCCTTCTACCACAAATGTAAACTTCCGCTCCGTGCTTGACGAAGTGCCTAGTCATTTCCTTACCTAGACCCGATCCACCTCCGGTTACTAAGATTCTTTTTCCTTTTAATACATTTTTATCAAACATTAATTTCTCCCGTATGAAGCTTGTTAGTAAACTTTTTAGACAAGTTAATAAACATAATAATGAGTACAGATAGAATGGCAATAAATATAAAAGGATAATTTGGCGCAATCATATACAAAGGCATGGTTATGATAGGCGTCAGAAGATGACCCAATGGCATTACACCTCCCAACAATCCGTTTATCAAACCCTGCTCATTTTTATTTACCGATAAAGACAGTTGAGCTACATTTCCAGAACGTGTGAGAGCTGAGCCCACTCCGTGTAAAGTGAGATACACAAACAATATGTAAATACTCGGCGCAAACGCAATTCCTAAAAAAGAAAATAGCATTATCAAAGGTCCTACTCTTAGTAATAAATAAGGAGAAAGTCTTAACCTATCAACTAAAAACAATTGAGTTAAAAGACCTGATATTGCAATCAACGAAAAACCAAATGCTACGTAAGGATATATATTCTCAATTTCAGGACTTAAATCTTGAAAATAAAGAGATGCTGTAAGTACCATGGTTGCATTCGACATACCCATAAAAGCGGCAACGAACATCGACGGCCAAATTCTTTCATCTAGATAATTTATTTTTTTTACTGTTTTATCGACTTCTGTATCAACGTGTGAGTTTTTCATTAATCTAAAATTCATATATCCAGCAATCAAGCCAGCAAGACCAATGATTAAGAACGGAAGAGAGAAATCTCCATCACTAAGCCACAGAACTAATCCAACAAAAATTGGACCAACAATCACACCAAATTGCCAGCCTGCATCAAAACGGGCAAATCCAGTTGTCCGTAATTCAGGTGTTGTAATATCTGCAATCCTGCCCCCTGCTGCTGGACGAACGGCGCTACCAAAAAGTCCATTTATTAATCTTGTTAAAATTAATAAGGGAAGTACAAGATAGAGGGGGATTATTAATTGTCTTGCAGATTCAATTAATGTCGTTATCAAAATAAGAGAGATTGCGAATCCAATCATTCCTATTAAAAAAATCCAGTGTCTGCCAAATTTATCACTTAAATCACCCCAAAATGGACTGGAAATCATCCAGGCAACAGCAGAAATAGAGAAAATTAAACCTACTTGGAACTCATTAAAGCCTAAATTTCTGACTTCCGGAGGAATTAAAATAAACATCGTTGATTGACCTGCTCCTACAAACGCCAAAGCTATTGCTAACAACCATATTGATCGAGGAGCACTATTATTCGATTGCATAAAATTATTAATCTCTAGCTAGAGAGATAAGGAAAAAAGAATTTTTGCTGTGGGTAAAGCAAATAAATTCATCATAAGAAACTAGTGCATGAGACCACTCATGTTCGTATTTACTTGGCTTGATTTCTTTAAAAGATTCAGAATTTTCTAAAAATACAAATTTATAACAGTCAGAATAAATTTTATTTACTCTTTCATTAAATTTTCCGATTGCCTCATTATTGATGACATTCTTATATTTAGTCTTTGCATTAACTACTGAATCAAGCGATTTTAAGAAAGAATTGTTGGGTGGTATTTCAAGATAATTTTCTAATTGAATATTTTTAGATAGAAAAGGTCCATGATATTTAGGAAGATAATTAAAGATATTCCCAGTTAATTGGAAATTAAAAAAAGGACTAGCCTTGTATATTTCTAATAATTTTTTTGATGAATAAGATTTATTGTTATTTATCGAAAAGAAAGAAATTAAACATTGGAAATTTGTACCCAATCTCAGATAGTCAGTACCATTTAAAAGTAAATCTTCACTTTTATGCGAAAGACTTTTTTTACTTTTTTCAGATTCCAATTTTTTCCTTAATTTGCTCTAAATTTTTATTAGCCTCTTCTCTAGCCAAAGTTTCACCAGCCTCTAATGTATCTTCTATCAATTTAGGATTATCTATTAATTCGAAATATTTATCTCTAAGTGGTGATATTTCTTGATTTATTTTTGCAAATAACTTTTTCTTGGCATCTCCCCAACCAATTCCGTCTTCAAATTCCTTTTTTATCTCATCTATTTCTTTTTCATTAGAAAAGTGATTAAAGTACTGAAAAATAATTGAATCTTTTGTTTCTTTTTTTTCACCAGGTTCTTTCGAATCGGTTTTAATTTTATTGATAGATTTTTGCAAAATTTTTTCAGAAGAAAATAAATCAATTGAGTTATTGTAACTTTTACTCATCTTTCTCCCATCTGTACCAATCAATAAATCAAGAGATTCATCAATAATGGGTTCAGGTAATTGAAAAAAATTTTTATAAGTTTTATTAAATTTATCTGCTATGTCGCGAGTAATTTCTAAATGTTGTTTTTGATCTTTACCCACAGGAACATACTTAGGATTGAAGATCAAAATATCTGCTGACATCAACACTGGATAACTAAATAAACCATGAGAAATGCCATAGTCATCATCGTTTTTATTTTCTTTGTTTAGATCGACTGCAGCTTTGTATGCATGAGCTCTATTAAGAAGCCCCTTAGGAGCCATACAAGACAAGATCCAGTTTAATTCAAGTATTTGAGGAACTTTCGATTGTCTGTAGAAAAGAGAATTTTTACTATCAAGTCCGCACGCTAACCATGACGCAGCTATTTTCATGGAAGATTCTTTTACGGCTACAGGATCATTAACTTTTATCAAAGAATGATAATCGGCTAGAAAGAGATAGGATTTAAATTTCTTGCTTAGTTCTAAAGCAGGTTTTATAGCTCCAACATAATTGCCTAAATGAGGAGTACCAGTAGTTGTAATACCTGTAAGAGAGGAATTCATAGTGTAAGTATAAAAAAAAACACCACAAAAGTGGTGTTTTATCGAAGTTGAAGGGGTTCAGTGGGTTCTACTGATGCAGGCGATTGACCCTTCTCCCTGCAGGTGGCTGAGTTTCCTCAGTTCTTCTCACCCTTCTTCTTCTCATCTTTTACTTCCGTTTAATCGTCTCGAGTTAATTAAATTTTGTTAAAAGACTGATATCTATACTAATGATTTTTTAGTTTGATTCAATACCCAAAATGCACTTTTTAAGATTAATTGATTATTAAAAAAATTTTTTATATTTATTTATAAAATAAAAAGGCAAATTGGTTAGATTTTAATCAATTATAGATAAGATCTCTTCAATTGAGTCGTATAAGTTGAACATATTGAATGTTTTTTCATTAAAAAAACCTTCATCTTTTGCATGCTCAAGAAATATTTTAAGGGAATCATAAAAACCGTTCGTATTTAAAATAAAAATTGGTTTTTTTATAATTTTGAGTTGATTCCATGCCATGATTTCAAAGATCTCTTCATATGATCCAACTCCTCCCGGTAACAAAATGAAACAATCAGCAGCATCACACATGAGTGTTTTTCTTTCATGCATGGTTTGAACAATTTCTAATTCTTGAATACCTTCATGACCAGCTTCCATATCAAGTAATCTTTCAGTAATAACTCCATAAACGTCACCTCCTGCAGAAAGACAGCCATTTGCAAGTTCATTCATCAATCCTAACCCTCCTCCACCATAAACAAGTTTATGATTTGAGATAGCAATTTGTTTACCTAATTCAAAAGCTGTTTCGGCATAGAGAGGATCCTTACCAATTGATGAACCTAGAAAGACACAAATATTCATTTTTGTTATGGCGGAGGGGGTGGGATTCGAACCCACGAGGCCATTTCTGACCTGCTGGTTTTCAAGACCAGTGCATTCAACCAGACTCTGCCACCCCTCCTTTTTGGTTTGCTTATTCTATATGAGTTTCAGAACGAAGAAAGATTTTAAAGGAAGCAATTATAATTTTTCCTGCTAAGATTGAAATTCAAAAGATGGATTACTGTTTCTTCTGATTTGCAAAAAGAAAATTGTAAGAATAATCAGATTTATAAATCCAGATATACCTGCGATAGTGAATGCTAAAGTGTAGTCTCCATTAATATCAAATAAATAACCTCCAAGAAAACCTCCTATGCCCATTCCTATCCAGCCAAAAAAAGATGTAATACTCATTGCTCTGGCTCCAAACTTTGCTGATACCATCATTCTTGTGCACACTAAAATGCTAGACATGACGCCAGAATAAGTAAATCCAAACAAAGCGGCAATTAAATAGATACCTAAAGGTGAGACTAAATGCGGGAACCAAACTACAAAAATAGTTTGCCCTAATGACATTAATATATAGCCGGGCAATGCTCCAATATAATCTCCAAGCATGCCCCCAAAAATTCTTCCAAAAGCTCCACAAATCATTAAAAGCATTAATACAAATGTAGAAAATTCTAATGAGAAACCTTTATCCGTGAGTAACGGCACTAGATGCATTATTGGTACCGACATGCATACACAACAAAAAATTACAGCAACACTTATCCATGCGACTACTGCTTTTTCAGATAAAGGAAAATCCCTCTCTTCTATTTCTTCATCTTGTCTCGCTCCTTCCCTCCAAGATGATTCCTGAATTAATAAAGCAATAGGTAAAGATATTGCTAAGTATATTAAAGCTAAATAAATATAGGCATCTCGCCACCCTGATGCTTCGATCAAAATACCACTGATGTGAGGAATAAAAGCCTGTCCAACAGCACCACCGGATGCAGCAATACCCAGTGCAAGACCAGGATTCTCTCTGAACCAGAATCCAACGTTTGCATACAAAGGTGAAAACAACAGAGCTGATCCAAAAGCTCCAAACAAAAAATATAAAAGGTAAAACTTATAAATTGAATCGAGCGAACTTAATGAGAATAGGATAAAGCCCATGCTTACAGCGCCTGCTAGACCAAACCATTTAGTTCCATATTTATCTGCCACGTAACCCCAAAAAACTCCGAAAGCTGCTGATGAAAAAGATGCCACTGTGTAAGCAAAAGAGGTTTGTCCTCTAGACCAATCAAATTCATGAGACACTGGTTTTAAAAACACAGAAATTGAAGCCATAGACCCAAAAGCAAGCCCACTTAAAGTAAAAACAACAACGACCATAATCCAACCATAATTAATGCTGTTTTTTTGAAAAATATCTTGTAAGGCTCGCATAGACTACTACTCTAAATCTAATGCATATTTTTTTAAAATCTCAATATCAATTATTGATGTAGATTTTTGATGGCTTTTTCTTAAGTAAACCATAGGCGCCTTTCCATTTTCGTATGCTTCAAGCCACCTATTTGCACAAACACACCACTTATCGCCTTCTTTTAATCCTGGAAAATCAAATTCTGGTCTAGGCGTAGATAAATCATTTCCCATACTTTTTGAAAATTCTAAAAAATCATTAGTTATTAACGTACAAACAGTATGCGTTCCTAAATCTAATTGATCAGTATTACAAAAACCATCTCTATAAAAACCTGTTATTGGATTTGTGCAGCACTCTTCTATATCTTCATTAAAAATATTTTTTTGCATATCATCTCCAGTGATCAAAATCTTTGAAATCAAAATAATTGATTCCAGATTTAACATTGAAAGAATTGTTAACCACTTGCTTTGCAACTGCCTTAGCTGAGATGCTTCTGAATTTTTTTAAAGGTCCGTATAAAAAAGGATCTACAAATATTGAAGCCATATCGGCCAAAAGAATATCAAATCGATGTATATTCCCTCTTAAATGTCCAGGTTGGATTATATTTGTAGAATCAAATCCAATGTTAATTATTTCTTTCTCTATCTTTCCTTTAGTATTCAAATAATAATTCCAAGAATGAGGATCGGCACCAACTGCTGAAATAATCGATATATTTTTTGCTCCTGCATTTTTTGCTTTTTTTGCTATTTCAAGTTGATAAGTAAAATCTACCAAAAATAAATTTTTCTTAAGATTGTTATTCATAATCCCCATTACATTATGAAACAAGAGTGAGTAACCCAGTGAAAGAAAGACATGATCTATTTGTGGAAGTTCTAATTCCGAAAGTTTTTTAAAATCTATAATCAGTTGTTCTGTGTTCTTGGGCAAGTTATTAATCATCCTTCGACTTAAAGCCAAAGTCTTATTTTGAGAAAGGCTTAGTTCATTAAGAATTTTGCTTCCTAAGAATCCTGTCGATCCGGCTAACAAATTCATCTATGAATACCCTTATTTAAATTATCAGCCACCCAGCTTATGGACCAATTATGTCCCAATTTATTATTGTTATATGTGTCAGGAAGTCTAGTAACCTTGCTTCCTATGATTTCAACATTTTGTGGATCATAATTTAAATTTTGAAAAGCACCATCCAGTTTTTTGATTGTTCTCCATTCGAATAAAGAGGATTTTTTAGGCACTTGAACAGGTGTTTTATAGTTGCATATGAGAGAGAGACTTCCTAAGCCTTTAAGCGGTGCTGCAATAGTATGAATCTCTATAGGTAATTCACCTGTCCATTCTTCCATAAAAGACGCTACTAATAATCCACCATAACTGTGACCAAATAAAATTACGTTTTGGATATTCTTATTCTCCTTCAATTTTTCCTGTATCAATTCATTAAGTATATTTATGGATGGATTAACACAAGAATTATCATCCCATCTAAAAAATGTGATTAAGTTTGTCTCTGAATTAATAACTTGCAGAGGATAAATCCATTCATATCCCCTACTATTATTCCCATGAACCGAGATAACTAAAGTTTTCTGCTTATTATCAATAAGCTCTAATTCATGAAGACCGTTAGGCATCGCCATAAGTTTTAAGCCTGCTTCAAAAACATTATCAATCGATTTAAGTTGATTTAAATTAAGTTGTTTGTCATCTTCTAAAATTGTGTCACCAGAACAACTTATAAATAGAAACAGAAAAATTAGATTAAATAAAAATTTATTCATAAAGAAAATACTGGTAATTCCTAATTATTAAAAACAACTTTTATGGATCCAGAATTTTTATCATCAGCCACTTGAAATGCTTGTTGTGCATCTTCCAGATGAAATCTATGCGAAATGATAGTTTTCCCTATTTCAATATTTTGAGATATTAATTTTGCAGCAACAGAAAAATCCCTCACTCCGTCTGTTGAGCTATACATAATAGAAGGAAACACTTGAATTTCATTCATGATCATTCTCACTCCAGGTAAATTTATTCCGTTTAGAGGAATACCTAAAAGAATAAGCCATGAGCCAGGTTTGGCAGTCTTTGCAGATAACTCAAGTGTTTGATCATTAGCAACACAATCAACAACCCGATCATAATATCCAGACAAATCACCTGCACCTAATTTTAATCCTGCTTCCTTCTGATGATCATATTTTGCATACAAATCAACATCACAGCCTAAATGTTTAGCTGCAAGAACTGTGCATAAACCAATTGTTCCGCCACCAATAACAGCTACTCTATGTGATTCATTTGTATTAGTTTTTATCAAACCATGCAGGGAGACTGCCAATGGTTCAACGAGACATCCGTCCTGCAATGGAACTTTCTTATCCAGCTCAAACAAACAATGTTCAGGTACAAGTATTTTTTCTGCCATCCCCCCGTTAGATGATATGCCTAGACCTTGAGAATTGTTTTTGCAAATATGGTAGTCACCCTTATGGCATAATGTGCAATCCCAACACGGAATGATAGGTTCAATTGCTACATGTTTTCCGTTAGAAGTTATGCCAGCTATCTCATGTCCTGCAACATGAGGAGAATGTGCACCGGAATTCAATAAATGAAGATCACTGCCACAAATTCCAGCTGAAACAATATCAACTAGAACACCTTCACCTTTGGGAGTTGGAGCGTTAGCGTTGAAGCGAACCTTTCCGTCGGCATAAGAAACTGCTTTCATAACTTAGTCTCTCATAATCTTTTAAGTGCACATAGTTTGTTACCCGAAGGATCTCTCAGATATGCTAAATAAATTTTAATCTCATCGTATTGTCTGATTCCAGGTGGGTCTTCAATTGATTCTCCACCATTCTCTATTCCGGCTTTATGCCATTCATCTCCCATTGATTCGTCTATTATATTAAAACCAATAGTGGACCCATTGGCTGAAGTAGCAGGCCTATTATTTATAGGTTCAGATATGCAAAAGGTCATTCCATCCAAAAAATAGAAATATCTTTTTTGCCCTGTTAAATTTGGAAATAACCTTCCTTCATCAGCGCCCAATACACCAAGAACTTTATCGTAAAACAATTTTGATTTCTCTATATCGTTTGCACCTACCATGATATGACTAAACATATTTTTTCCTCTCAATAATTTAAATCAGGTATATCTTTTAAGAACGGCATAGAAGCGGCGGCTCCTTTTTTGGATACTGAAATGCTAGCAACTTTGTTTGCAAATTTACTAGCAGCCAATAAATCTTTACCATTCAAGATCCCATAACTCATTGCGCCTACAAAACAATCCCCTGCTCCAACAGTATCGATAGCCTTAACCTTTTCTCCAGCTATAAAAGTTTTTTTTCCTTTTGAAAATATCAAAACACCCTTTTTTCCTAAAGTAACAATCAAGTCAATAGATCTTAATAACTCAGGAAAGTTAATATCGTCTATATTTAAATCTTGGTTAATCAAATTAAGTTCAATCCCCGATAGCTCTAAAAATTCTATTTCATTTACAATTAAAACATCTGTCAATGTCAGTATCTCGGATCTGATTTTTTTGTAAGGTGCAAGATTTAGAATAGTTTTGCAATTATTTTGTTTTGCTCTTTTAAATAAATTAAACGTTTCTTTTTCATTTACTTCCATTTGACAAATGATTATTTCGGCTTCAGATAAAGAACCTTCATCTATATACGTATGCTGAGTCAATTGATTTGTTCCGGGATATGAAATTACTTCATTGTTTGAGTTTTCTAGAACATTTATTAAAGCAGTACCTGACTGTCCTGCTTTTGAATTTATAAGAGAAGTATCGATATTTTCAGATGAAATCATTCTTATTAATTTCTCTCCAAATTCATCTTTACCGACAGTTCCTGCAAAAGCAACTTCTGCTCCTAATCTTGATGCTGCTACAGCTTGATTTGCTCCCTTGCCTCCCAAATAAAATTCTATAGATGATGCAGTGATAGTTTCTCCTTCACGTGCGGACCTAGGAATGTATGCAAATAAATCCATGTTTATACCGCCAAACACAATCACTTTCGCCATACCTAATTATTAAGTTTTTCTGTGATTGTTATCGTTCTCTGTATCAAATCTTCAAGTCTAAGCTCTCCTAATCCTGCGATGGATGTATTAACTTTGCCATTCCATGGTAGGTGCCATTTTTCTGGAACATTACAATCAGCAAGACCAACCAAGCCTCCTACAGTAGCCCCATTACAATCTGTATCCCATCCTGCGGCAACAGCTTCTCCAACAGCTTGATCAAAAGATTCAGAAAAACTAAGAAATGCCCAAACAACAACAGCTAAATTATTTAAACTATGAACAGGTGACATGCTTTTATATTTTTTTAAAATTTCATTAATATTCCTATTAGAATTTTTAATACCTATCTGTACTGCATCAAATGCAGAAGAGTCTTGATCAATTAATTTAAGGGCTTCTTCTACAGCTTTTTTTCTCCCATCAGTCGAAGGAATAGCTGCTGCTAGAGCTGCAATAAATGCTGAACATTCAACTGCGCATCCCCTATGAGATAACTTTGCATCAGTTCTAGCAAGCTGAGCAGCTTTCTCTGGTTTTCCTGGAAGAGTCCACCCATACATATCTATTCTTATTTGAGCTCCAATCCAATCATTAAATTTATTATCGCTTGCTATGTTTAGATCAAAATCTCTTTCACCTCCAAATTGATAACTAAAATTCATATTTTCAAGAATTTTTATATACGCCTCTCTTTCAGCAGTAAAAGTTGCACCAGCGGGTAGCATGTTTATCCATGATCGGGCTACATCATCAGTTGTTAAATCAAGACCATATTGTTCAAGCATCATCAGTGCTAAAACTGTGTAAGTAATGTCGTCATCAATTTCAGCTTTAGATATTTGATTTTTACAGCAATTGAGGGCGACGCCTCTTATGTTAGGGTTTTCTATATAGTTTACGTAATCTCTTAAAGGTAAAGAATTTGCGTCTTGTAAATATTTTTGAAGTGAATCAAAACCCTCTCTCATGGATAACATTTCCAATGGTTTGCCTAAAAGACATCCTGAAATTCTTCCTTGCCAAGCTGCTCTAATCCTTTCTTCCATAAAAAACCTCAAAGATAAATTGACATAAAGAAAATGAATAATCAATATGATAAAAATTCATTTCAATGAATATTGGGAGATTCAATGATATATAAAACTGTTACTGAGTTAGTAAAATTAATTCAAAAGAAAGAGGTTTCTTCAGTAGAAATATTAGATAGTTTACTAAAGAGAATTAAAGATAAAAATCCTCAGATAAATGCAGTAGTAGCTCTTGATGCTGATAGAGCTATGGAAAAGGCTAGAAAGGCTGATGAACTTACCATGCAAGGAAAAAAAATAGGTCCTTTGCATGGAATTCCAATGACTATAAAAGATGCTTATGAAGTCAAAGGTTTAGTCTCTACTGGAGGCGATCCGAATTGGAAGAATAATATTCCAAGCAAGAATGCAGAAGCAGTCCAGCATTTAGTTAATGCGGGAGCTATCATTTTTGGAAAGACAAATGTTCCTTATCACTCCGCAGATATACAAAGTTACAATGAAATATATGGGGTATCTAACAACCCATGGGATTTTGAACGAACTCCAGGAGGTTCCTCTGGAGGATCTGCTGCTTCTCTTGCAGCTGGAATGTCCCCTTTAGAGTTAGGTTCTGATATAGGTGGATCAATTAGAACTCCTGCTCATTTTTGTGGAGTTTATGGACATAAGCCTACATATAATATTGTCTCAGAAGTTGGGCATTTACCCCCACCACCAGGATTTATTCTCACCGGAAATGGCTTGTCAGTTGCAGGACCTCTTGCAAGAAGTCCAGAAGATCTTGAAATTGCAATGAAAGTTTTAGCTGCCCCTCAATCTCAAGACAGTATTGCTTGGAGCATAAAATTGCCTAAACCAAAAATTAATGATGTCAAGAAATTGAAAGTTGCTGTATGGCCAGAAGAGGAATCAGCAGAAATTGATGAACAAATAAGAAGTCTCATTGACGAAACCGCCGAGGATCTGAGATCAGCTGGCGCTCAAGTTGAAGAGGTTTCTCCACCTTTTACGTTTAATCAAGTTGACGATATTTACAGCAAACTCGTCCATCCAATCATGTCAGCAGGAGCTGATAAAGACACACTTGCCTCCGCAGACGCGCTTGCCTTAGATCTCAAGGATGATGATTTTTCTGAACTAGCTAAAATTGCGAGAGGTACTTCATTGAGAGCTCGTGATTATGTAGTTAATAATGCCAGAAGGCATTTCATTAAACAAAAATGGCAAAAATTTTTTGATGAATACCATGTCATGCTATCTCCAGTGTGCGCTGTTCCAGCGATTAAACACAATCATGGACCATTAATTGACAGAACAATTACTGTAAACGGAAAAGAAAAACAATATTGGCATACTACTATATGGGCCGGGCCTGTTGTGATGGCTAACCTTCCAAGCACAAGCGTACCAATTGGATTGACAAAAGAAGGTTTACCAGTAAATCTACAAGTGATAGGTCCTCATCTTCATGATTTAACCTGTATTGAAGTCTCAAAAATGATTAGAGATATTAGAGGTGGCTTTAGAATCCCGCCTGGTTTTGAGTAGCTTATTTTTTAAACCAATCTAGGTAAGATCCCATAACAGCAGAGAATTCTTCTCTTTCAGAAAGCTCTATCAAATGATTAATAGTTTTAGGATATGAAATTTTTACATTTTTTGAAATTATCTCAAAACCTTGATTAGCCAGTGATTCCTCGTAATGACCTTCTCGCAAGAATTGAGAAAAATCACAAACAAATGAAATATCTGCAAGAGATAGCTTATTTCCAGCAATATATTTATTGGTAGACAAGGAAAGTTCAATTCCGTCTAAATAAAATTCATATGCAGATGTCATTCTCTCATAAGTGTAAGAATTCAAATTTTCTATCGATAAAATATAAACTTGATGTTCTCTTGAAAAAACTAGATTTGCATCTAAGAAACTATCAATTCTGGAACTAAGTGAAGAATCTTTTCCGCCGTAAAGTTCAGTTGAAGAGCTAATTCTATTTACTGCTCTCATAATACTGTTGGATTCAAAAACGCCTATTTTATTCTCTCCTACGAAGGCTGCGGGCACTGTTCCAAATGGATGTTGAATGAGGAATTCTGATGTTTTAAAAAGATCTCCGGTGAAGCCCCTTTTGCCTTCTAACCTATGAGGACTGCTTTGTTTTTCCTCTTCTTCTAAAATTCTTGCGTCATAATCCCAGAGCCAGTTTGGAAGGTTTTTTGGTTTATCACCAATGACCTCAACTTCAACATTGCATAATTTCCCAGCAATAACTGCTTTCCAGACTCTGGGATTTGGTAAATATGAGAATATTCTGATCTTTGACATTAATATTTTATCCGAGGGATTTTGAAAAAAAGTGTTTCCGGCATAAAGAAATATAGGTTTCATTTCCACCAATTAGAATCTGATCACCCTCTTCAACAATTTTTCCATCTTCAGAAACTCTAACAATCATTGTAGCTTTTCTTCCGCACCAGCAAATCGTCTTAATTTCTTTTATATTGTCTGCCCAAGCTAAGAGATATTTACTTCCTTCAAATAATTTTCCCTGAAAATCCGTCCTGATGCCAAAGGTTAAAACAGGAATATCAAAATCATCTACTATTGTAGATATTTGTTTGATTTGCTTCTTTTTTAAAAATTGAGCTTCATCGATTAAGACACAGGCAATTTTTTTTATTTTTGATGCAGTCTTAAAAAGTTCAAATAAATTTGTATTTTCATCAAAAACTTCAGCTTTCTTAGAAAGACCTATTCTTGAAGTAATGTTTCCTTTTCCACCCCTATCATCCTTTTGAGAAGTAATTATCAGTGTATCCATTCCTCGCTCTTGATAATTATGGCTTGCCTGAAGCAATGCTGTTGATTTACCAGCATTCATAGATGAATAATTAAAATATAATTTAGCCAAGTCTAAAAGGTTAAAAATACAATATAATTGAATTAATGAGTTTTTACGAAAAAAAAATATTACCCAAAGTTCTTGATTTGCTTTGCGGATCATCTCCTATTAATTATCAGAGAAAAAAAATTGTTCCTAAAGTAAGTGGTAATGTTCTTGAAATTGGAATTGGCTCTGGATTGAATCTTCCGCATTACAATGTTTCCAATATAAGCAACATAACTGCTTTAGATCCAGCAGAAGAATTAACTGATATTGCAAAAAAAAGAATTTCTGAATTAGATCTCGATATTGATGTAATAAACTGTGGAGCTGAAGAAATTCCACTAGAATCAAAATCCTTTGATTCAATACTTGTTACTTATACCTTGTGCTCTATTGAAAACTTAGACGATTCGATGAAGGAAATAAGAAGAGTAATCAAGGATGATGGAACACTATTTTTTTGCGAACACGGAATTGCTCCCGACCTAAAAACAAAGAATTGGCAAAATAGGATAAATCCTATTTGGAAAAGGTTAATGGGTGGATGCAATATCAATAGGGACATACCTGAAATAATTTCTAACTCAAAATTAGAGATTGTAGATCTAGAGACAATGTTCCTTCCAGGTACGCCTAGAATTGCGGGTTTTAATTATTGGGGAACAGCAAGAACTAATTAGATTCAATAAGTCAGACATCTGTAAGTAATTTGGCTTTTATGTTTTCCTGAATCGAATATTTCTTTTAATTCACCTTTTTCAATATCAAGCATCAAATTCCAATTGCCATAAGAATTATTTAAATTGGCAATTTTTTTATTAGCTTTAATAAATTTCTTACTCTTTCCTGTAATTTTGTATTTCAAAGGTGTAAGTTTAAATTTTTGTGGGTATTTTAGAATTTCATTTTTTTTAAAATCTATTTCGTAAATTAATACCATCCTAGTCTGGTCGATGGTTTTTTTTCCTTTCTCGTAATGGACACTTTGAACATTCTCACAATTTAATTTCATATCCATTGAAAAAAGAAAGGGTGTGAATAAAAGAAGAATTAAATATTTCATTCCTAAAATACAACTAAACGCCCTCAGAATTACCAAATGTCTTAGTAATATCTGGTCCCCATTGCATTCCTGCAGCTTCTGAAATGTCAATAACTCCTGGTTTTACTTGATTATCAAACAAATCTCCATCAGTTTGATGTTCATGAACGTGCCCGTAGGGAGAACGCCAATAGTCGAAAATTTGACTTCCTGCATAGTGTCTTCCTATACCCCATTCATGTTTATAATTTTTATCTTTAAGAACTTCATGACCTAAAAAAATGTCATCCACTTCAACAACTTCATAGGCGCAGTGGTTTAATCCACTTTTAAGATCTGATGAAAGATTACTCTGCAGTAAAAATGAATGATGATCAGTTAATTTTTTTCCAAGATCACATCTACAAAATAGAGCTACATAAATACCAGATCCTTTACCTAGTTCCACTTTATCGGAAGGAATAAGACCTAAATGTTTGTTATACCAATCAAAAGAAACGGATGGATCATTAACGTTGATTGCTAGATGCCCAAGCTTTTTTATTTTAGAACTTCGAGGCTTGCCAACTCTTCTAGGTTGATTTTTTCTTAGGCTAGTTTCTTTTCCAATTCCTCCAGAATTAAATGGTTCTGCAATGAGATCTTTCTTATTAAACTTTTTCGTTTTCATGCCAAATATCACTTCAACTTTCAAGCCATCTGGATCGAGGGCTTCGACCATAAAACCGCCTCCAGGAGATTTTAATTTTTTTACTTCGCTAAAATCTTTTGATTTAGATAATTTATTTAAGTCGTCTATCGATTTTGCATAAAAAGCAGAGCCAATAAACTTCTTTTTTCCTTTTATTGTCTTATGTATAAATTTATGTGGACCCAAACCTTGCATGTAAAGTTCAGTATTAGTCTTTTTTGTAGTAACTAATCCAAAATCTTTAAGAAATGCTTCCTGCTTATTTAAACTTGGTACTTGCAAAATAGGGTATGCAACATCTATAACTTTAATCATCTTTTTATTCTAAAATATTTTAAATGTCCGACAAAATTTTTGATATTGGAATTATTGGTTACGGTCCAGTTGGTGCAACTCTAGCTGGCTTACTATCCTCTCTTGGGCTCAGTGTAGTTGTTATAGAAAAAAATGAAGGAGTTAGTCCTACCGCAAGAGCAATAAACACTGATTCTGAGCAACTAAGAACATTTAATTTTCTTAATATTGCATCTAAAGTTATTTCAAATTCAAGAACAGTCTGCAGAGTTCATTTTACAGATTCAGAGTTCAATCCTTATTCAACGATAAATGTTCCCAAAGAAGATACTTTAGGGTGGCCTCCTACTCTTCTTTTTTATCAACCAGAACTCGAGACCATAATTAGAACAAACAATAGAAAATACAAAAAGTTAGAAATTTTAGAAAATACTGAATTGATAAATATTGAGAACACAAACCCCATAAGATTAAATGTTAGAAATAATAGAGAAAATTCATCAATTTATTGTAAATATCTTGTTGGTTGTGATGGTGCAAATAGTTTTGTCAGAAAACATATCAAAGCAAGGTTAATTGATTTTGGTTTTGATCAAGATTGGATTGTTATCGATGCTCATACAACAAAAAAATTAAATATACCCAAGAATGAAGTGCAACAAATATGTGATCCTAATCGATTAAAGACATATGTTCCTGGCAGAAGAAATCATGAAAGATTTGAATTTAAGCTTCTTAAAGGAGAATCACAAAAAGATTTCACAAAAAAGAAAGTATGGGAACTTTTATCTCCTTGGATAAATAGAAATAACAGCAAAATAGAAAGAGCAGTGGTTTATAAATTTCATGCCTGTATCGCAGATAAATGGAGTAATAAAAATATATTTATTGCAGGTGATGCGGCACATCAAATGCCACCATTTCTTGGTGCTGGAATGGGAACAGGTATAAGAGATGTATTTAATTTAGCTTGGAAAATTTATTTAGTAATAAAAGGTAAGGCTGGTGAAAACCTTCTTGAAACTTATCAACTTGAAAGAGAACCTCATGCTAATTGGACTATTCAACAAGCTAAAATAATTGGTGAAATGATGGAGCAATTTTCTTACAAAGAAAAAGGAGAAAAATATATTCCCTCTAACACTGGCTATGGTGAAGTTTTTCCTCATTTAACAAATGGATATTATGGAGATCCAACTGATGGACTTATCGCAACTCCATTTTGTAGATTTGATTTAGATGGTTCTAAAAAAGATAGTGATGGATATTTTGGATGGAATTTTGGATTGATTACCAAAAAAAAATTAACAAAAGAAATAGATTTAATTTTAAAACAAATGAATATTAAGGTTCTAATAGTCACTCATCCTAAACTTAAAAATTATTTTGAGGGTGCTAACTACTTATTGATAAGACCTGATAAATACCTATTTTCTAGATCGAAAACCACTTCAGAATTAAAAAAAGCTTTAAGTGAATTAGAAAACCAATTTTCTCTAATTACATAAATTTTTGTTTTGAAAAATTTTCAAAAATTTTATTGATAGTCCTGGAAATGGAAAAACTTAGGAATCTAGAAAACCTATCTTGCATATTTTTTTTAGGTTTGAAGGAAACTTCAAAAATATCAAATTTTTTATTTTGTTCAATAAGATAAGAATCACTTGTCTGGATTTTATCAACTAATCCAACATCAATAGCCTCAATACCCTGCCAGACTTCTCCGGTAGCAACTTTATTAACATCCAAAGATGGACGATATTTAGCGACATGTTTTTTAAATAGTTCATGAATATTTGCTAAGTCATCTTTAAATTTTTCTCGACCTTCGTCTGTATTTTCTCCAAACATAGTTATTGTTCTTTTATATTCACCTGCTGTATGCATTTCATATTCAATATTATTTTTCTTAAGCAGTTTATTGAAATTTGGAACAGCTCCGATAACTCCAATAGACCCAATAAGCGCGAATGGTGAAGCAATAATTTTATCTGCGATGCATGCCATCATATAGCCTCCAGATGCCGCAACTTTATCGATACAAACAGTTAGTTTGATTTTTGAATCTTTAAGACGAGATAATTGAGCAGCTGCAAGACCGTACCCGATAACTGTCCCTCCTCCGCTTTCTAAATTCAACACAACTTCCTGACACTTAGTATCAGCATTAAGGATTGATGATATTTCTTCTCTTAGCTCCTCAACTTGGGATGCCTCAATGTCACCATTAAAATTTAAAACAAAAATATGCTTTCGGGATACCTTTTCCTTTTTTTTGTTTTTATTCTCTTTTTTTATGTTTTTCTCTAAAACTTTCCTCTCTTTTGCCGATAAAACTGAAAGTTTTAGATCATCAGCAGTATTAGCATATTTAGTTGAGAGATTTTTAATACGCAAACCTCCAGAAGAAGAACCAGAACTGGATTTTATAGAGCTAATGATTATTAGAATCGGGATAACGATAGCTGCGGCTACTGTTAGTGCTTTTAATAAGAAGATTAAATACTCAAATAAGATTTCCATAATTTAAATAAAAAGACTGACTATTGTTCCGGTTAGGCAGGAGGCAAGTGTAGCAGCAAAAAGTGCTCTAAAAGCAATTTTTAATAACGTGCCTCTAATATCTGGACATATTGCCGAGAGACCTCCCAGAAGGATGCCAACACTAGATATATTTGCAAAACCACAGATTCCATAAAGCATTATTAACTGACTTCTTTCGCTTAAGATATTGGTATCTAAATCTCTTAAATCATTAAAGGCAATTAGTTCATTGAAAATTGTTTTTGTCCCTAAAAGGTTTCCAGCAGGAATAATTTCAGAAAAAGGTATCCCCATTAACCAAGCAATTGGAGCAAAAATAAAAGCTGCAATTCTCTGAAGAGATATAGGCTCACCATAAACATTTGGAATGATACCTAACATGAAATCGGCTAAAGCTACCAAGCTTAAAAAAACTATAAGCGAAGCTATTACAGACAAGAACATGTTCAATCCGTCTTTTGTACCAACGCTGATAGCATCCATTGAACTCTCATACATCTTTAAATCTTCTTTAGCAGTATTTAATTCGGTTTGAGCAGAGGGTATCAATATATTTGAAAACATTATTGCTGCGGGAACGGATAAAATAGATGCTGTTAAGAAATGACCTATGACACCTGAAAATTTATCATCTAGCCAAGTGATGTATAAAACCATAACGCTACCAGCAATGGTCGACATTCCGACAGTCATAATAATAAGCAAATCTCTCTGGTTCATTTTGTTTAAATAAGGCTTAATTAATAAAGGAGCTTCTAATTGTCCTAAAAATATATTAGCTGTTGCAGCTAACCCAATAGGTCCTTTTGCATCTAAGGGCTTTTCAAATAATTTCGCTAAAAGCTTTATAAGAAAAGGCAATATTTTCCAGTGCCACAACAAAGCAGATAGAGCAGATAAAAAAATTAACATTGGCAGGAAAGTAAATGCAAATATCGGTAAATTCTGATTATTCGAAACTTCGAAGGGTGCTTCCCCACCACCAAGATAGCCAAAAACAAATGAGCTTCCTTCAATTGCTGATAATCTTAATGACTCAACAGCAATGCTCATTACGTCAAAAAAGGACGATATAAACGGTATCTCTAAAAGGATAAAAGCTAAAGATATTTGTATCAATAAAGCATAACTTATGAATTTAACTTTTATTTCCTGAATCGATTCACTGAAAGGAAGAGCAATCAAAATTAATACAACAATTCCTATAAGTGATTGGATAATCATTACTATTTTAATTTAATTTCAGCTAGCCTTTGATTTAAATAATCGTCTGCTGTTATTGGATCAGGATAGTGATTATGATTACCTAGTAAGGATTCAAGAGGCTTAATTAAAAAATCAGATCTAGGATGAAGAAAAAATGGAATAGATATTCTTTGAGTATTCATCTTTTCTCCATTTGTCACTCTATGAGTTGCTGAGACAAGATATTTATTTGTATATCTTTGCAACATATCGCCTACATTAACTACTATTTCATCCCTGGAAAAATCTGCTTTGAGCCACTCATCTCCATAAAGAACTTCAAGTCCAGGTTGATGTCCACCAATTAGAAGAGTAATGAAGTTTATGTCTTCATGAGGAGATGCTCTTAAAGAATCTGTATTGGAATTTTCAATTTTAGGGTAATTGATTATTCTCATAATGCTGTTACCTTTATCAATAATCTCATCAAAGAAGTTACTTTCTAGACCCAAGCCTATACCTATAAGCTCCATAATATCTCGACCTAGGAGATCAAACTGATTATATAAATCCAGAGAAAGTTTTTTATGATTTTTTAATTCATCGATCCATATATTTTTTGGATTAGTTAAACTATCTCTCCCAACATGCCAAAATTCCTTCAAATCTGGTCGATCGTAATTTTTGGCAGTTTCTGTTTTGAACTTAGTAAAACCTCTAGCTCCTCCAATATCTGGAACTATAAATGATTCTTTTACGTTGTCAGAAAAATTAAAAAACTCCTGATAAATGTCTAAACAATTCGAAATTAAATCTTTATCAATGGTGTGATTGAAGAAGACACAAAAACCATAATCATGAAATGCATTTATGGTATCTTTTGCGAGAGATGTTTTATCTTTATCAAATAAGTCAAAATCTAGACGAGGAATACTTTCTTTAGCTGAAATCATAATGTCCGGAGATTATAGCAACAAAAATGTTTCAATCTTGAATGTTGGTAATGTTTTAGTAGATATTGAAATAACTATATCTGACGATGAATTATCAAAATTACCTATAAAAAAAAGTGGAGCAATAGAAATTGATGCAATTCAATTGAGTGAATACTTAGATGTTTATCGAGATCAAATAACAAATAGATATCTTGGCGGATCAATATTTACAACTGCGGCTACATCATCTGTTTTTAAGGTTGATAACACTTTTCTTGGTTCTGTTGGAAAAGATCGTGATTCAAAATTCTTAATAGACACCATGAATTCATATCCTATTAAAACTTATCTTAATGTAGATCTTCAGCAAACTGGATGCTGTTTAATTTTTTTAACTCCTGATAAAGAGAGAACAATGGCAGCATGTCCTGGTGCAAGCAGTCAATTAACACTTGCTAATTTTAATGATTTGGAAACTATAGATTATATATTTACTGACTTATATTCGCTTAATTCTGATATGAATAAAAAAACAATTAGTTACTTGTTATCATCTAATAAAAATTTAATTCTCAGTCTTTCGGATATTAGCGTTATGAGAAAACATATGGATTTTATAAAAAAATACTCTGATCAAACCTTCTTAATAGCTGGCAATGAAAAAGAGATGAAATATCTTCAGCAGTCTATGAATTCATCCTTCTTAGAGAGTTCCAATAAAACAAATAAAGTGTATTTAATAACAAAGGGGAATCTGGGTTCTGAAGTTATTCACAATGGTAAGTCATTTATCTCTAATTCCATTGAAACTGAAATTGCATCTTTAAATGGCGCAGGCGATACATTTCTTGGTGCTTTTTTAGGAAATTATTTTCAAAGTAAAGACATTCAGCAATCTGCAGATATAGCTAATTATTTCTCACATTGCTCAATTCAGAGATTTGAAGCCTGTTTAGATTTTCCAAACCTACTAAAAGCGAAAAACGCCGCAAAAGCGGCGTTTTCGTCTTAGATTAAATATTAGAATCTGTAATAGAATCCAAATTTAACTTCATAAGTACTAGCGTAAGGGCTAATGCTTGAACCTCTTGGAGAATAAAGTCTGTCGTAGACATATCTTCCTTCATCATCAATCTCACTTAATCTAGCTACTTTTTGCATACTAGGAAATCCAGGTTCTCTAAAAATTCCATATTTAGAATTAACTAAATTACCTAGGTTTTTGATAACCA
This sequence comes from uncultured SAR86 cluster bacterium, assembly GCA_902560275.1. Lineage (GTDB taxonomy): Bacteria > Pseudomonadota > Gammaproteobacteria > Magnimaribacterales > AG-339-G14 > CACNYO01. The sequence goes on from CACELJ010000001.1 coordinate 118,312, forward strand.
TGTAAATTTCTGCTTCATGATCTGGAGCAAATCCAGGAAATTCTTGAGCAAGTTTAAGGTTGATAGAAGTATTCCAAGCACCATCGATTGAATTTCTAGGACAATATTGGCCCCTAGGACAGCCAGCAGCATCAGTTATAGCAAAGAAAGCTGCAGGACTTATACCATCAAAGACTACGTTAGGATCAGCTGCATTAGTTGGTACATAAAGTAATGACTGATCCGTAAAAGCAGGTGTTTGTCCATGTTCCTCACCATCGTAAGTGTATGAGTAAGATCTACTTTGGAATCTATTAATAAATAACGAAGCTTTAAAACGATAACCGCCTTCTATAGTGACGGGTTGATATCTCAACGTTGCAGTAATCCTCTCAGGGATAACATGATTGGATTGTGCAACAGTAGGATTGTTTCTATCTATTGTGGCAACTCCTGTAAAGTTAGAGTAAGCAACATTTGAAGTCATCGGAGTCACATCTTGAAGAGATGTATTAGCATAACCTATAGAAAATCTCACGTCACTTTCTCGCCATAACTTACTCAATGATAATGAATATGTTAGACCAACTGGACTTTGACTAGAATTGGTAAGTTGAAAGTCAAATGGACCAAAACAAGTAAATGAATCTCTAGCATTTCCACCTGAGCAATTATAGTAAGGTCTTCCAGTGAAATCTGTTTCTCCTGTCTTAGAAACATTAATATCATTGATGATAGCTGGATTTTCAACTTCAGTTGCAATTACATCCATATTGAATAAAAGATCTTCAACTCCAAAACTAGAATTTAGACCTAATGCAAATTTGTGGACAATTGGGACTTCGAAATTAGCATCTGTGGTATTTGTATCTGTATCTGCAGATCCACTTTGTACTTTGGCAACTAGAGAACACGGAACGGCATATCCTGGTCCTGCATCGGTAGGTGCTCCAGTATCACTGTTACACATAGGCTCAGTAAAGATTTCCATATTTCTTTGATTAACTTGAATTGCAGTCACGCCATCATTAGAAAACATATTTGAGTACCATACGTTAGGATTACCTCCGGAAAAGCCTCCATACCCACCGTAAACATTTGTGAATTCAGTTACTTGAGTATTGAAACCAATTCGGAGCATTAAAGCATCAGCACCATCATGAGTGATTGTATTTGAGTAGCCATAAGCAGCTTTAAAAGTTGGATTCTCTGCAGGCTTACCATCAACCATATAAGTATCATATCTAAGGCCTATTACGATTTCGGTGTTACCAGTTTGTATTTCATCCTGAAAAAATATTGTTGCAAGACCATAACCCCAATCCGCAGCAGCTGCGTTTTCATTCAGGGAAGGAGTGTTACCAAAGTAGACTCTGGCGAGACCTGCATCAAAATCATCAATACCGCCATAGAAATCCCATTCACCATTGAGGGAATGCTGCATAAATAAATTGAAAATATTTGTATCTTCAAATTCAATTCCATAAGTTAAGAGATGATTATCAACTAAATGATCGAGAGAAAATTGAAGAATGGTCGTTGAGTAGTCCATCTTATTAGCCTGTCTGGAATCATCTGTTCCACCAAGGTAAACAGTACCTTCAGAATTATTTGCTGGATTTACTACATCAATTTGAAAATCTCCAAAAGGTCCACCTAGTCCTATTTGTCTGTTATCAACGTCTCTGTACCCTACTCTTAACTCGCTGCTGAGGTTGTTCGAAATTTGAGAGTAAAGCTCTAAGTTAAGCGCAAGCATTTCATGACCTCTTTCATAAAAGTGCTTGCTGAATTCAAATTCACTTGGTGATGAATCTGATGCTTGGTTATTAAATCCGTCGTTGTAATTAAATGTGATTGATAAGGAATTATTTTCGTCAGCTTCTACATCAAATTTTGCAAGAAATTTATTATCATAACTGTCTAAGGCTCCACCAATTGATCCAGGATCAAAACCATATTTATTTTTTGCTATATCAACAATTCTGTCGAAATCTGCAGCACTTAAAAAATCTAGCTCAGAAGGAGCGCCAGAACCTTGAGGTCCAAAAGGATCAACATCAACATCATCATATCTCTCGACAGAAATAAAGAAGAAGGCTTTGTCTTGAACAATTGGACCACCAAGAGTAAATCCGTATTTATTCTCTTCAAAGGGCACCATGTTTCCTTTTACACCATCAATTTCAGTTCCAACTAAATCATCACCCGCATACTCATAGTAAGCGCTTCCGCTAATCTCATTAGTTCCAGATTTGGTAACTGCATTTATTACACAAGCTGAAAAACCACCATACTTAACGTCAAATGGAGCGAATTCAGCAGATACTTGTTTTATTGAATCAAAAGAAAAAGGCAATCGATTGGTTGGGTAACCATTACTGTTCAGCCCAAAACCATCATTCATTGGTATGCCATCTATTGAAAAAGTATTGTATCTAGGATTTTGTCCGTTACATTGCAAACCTCTGTATGCCGAAGAAGAAGTAATATCTACGTAGAGTCTTGGATCTTCTGCAAGAACTTCTTTGATATCTTTGTCATATGCTACTGCAGCATCAAGATCCTCAGCGTTAAATACTTTATTTGGACCTAAAGCCACTTGCGCCTGAGCTAACTGTTCTCCTGTTACTACAAGAGACTCGAAGTCAGACAATACAACGTTTAAAGATAAAGTTTGACCCAGATTTAAGAAAACATCTTGATAAATCTGTGAGCCTACACTTGAAGTTACAGTTACAGTATAAGGACCTCCAACTGCAAGGTTTGTTAAAACGAACGCACCAGATTCATTACTAGAAGTCGTACTGGATTTATTTGTTGAATTATTAACAATAGTTATTTCAGCGTCTTCTAAGGCATTACCTGAAAGGTCAGTCACTATACCTTTGAAATTGGATGTAGTTTCTACAGAAAAAAGAAAACTGCTTAAAAAAGCTATCAGAAATAATTTAATTAAATTTTTGGGGATCATGTTTATTCGCTCCTTTAAATAATGATAAATTTTAATTAAAAATTTATACAGCTATGTTACAACTAAGAAAATTTATTAGGTTAATTTTTTTATTATATTAAATATATTTTTTTAGAACTTTAGGATATATAAAATTTCCATCTTCTGTTTGATAATTTTCAAGTATAGCAGCAAGAGTTCTTCCTATTGCTAGTCCAGAGCCATTTAATGTATGGCAAAACTCATTACCTTTATCAGCTTTGTATTTCAAATTAGCCCGTCTCGATTGAAAATCAGTAAAATTTGAACAAGATGATATTTCTCTATAGGTATTTTGACTTGGAAACCAAACTTCAAGATCAACCGTTTTTGCGGCAGAAAATCCTGTATCTCCTGATGACAGAATGACTTTTCTATAAGGCAACTCAAGTAACTCAAGAATTTTACTCGCGTCCTCTATTAATTTTTTATGTTCAACTTCGGATTTATCTGGATGGCAGATTTTAACAAGTTCAACTTTATCGAATTGGTGTTGCCTTATTAAACCTTTCGTATCTTTGCCGTAACTACCTGCCTCGCTTCTAAAACAAGGTGAATGGCAGACATATTTTAAAGGTAATTGATCCAATTTAAGTTTTTCATCTCTGTGAAGATTAGTAACAGGAACCTCTGCTGTTGGAGCTAAATAGAGATCAGGTGTTTCAGTCAGCTTAAATAAATCTTCTTCAAATTTAGGAAGTTGTCCTGTACCGATTAAAGATGACTTATTTACGATGTAGGGAACATAAAGTTCCTCATAACCATGAATTTTTACGTGAGTATCAATCATAAACTGTCCAATTATCCTGTGTAATTTTGCTAATTTTCCACTTAAAACAGTAAATCGACTCTTGGCAATTTTTACTCCCCTACCCTGATCAGTTTTTTCAATAAAATCAGAATGGGACTTGGGCTCAAAAGAAAATTCAGGAATATTGCCAATTTCCTCAATAATCTGGTTTGAAGTTTCATCTTCTCCAATGGGAACGGAGTCATCCAAAAGGTTAGGGATATCCAAAAGAAACTCATCAATATTATGTTTGATTGTCTGAAGTATTTCCTTGTCTTGTTTTACAAGTGTGGATAAAGATGAAGCCTGATCTTTTAAATTGTCATCGTCCTTAGACGAAGAAATTTCTTTTGATAATTTATTTAAACTTTCCTGATTAGTTTCCAGATTGACCTGAGCTATTTTTCTTTCCTCCTCAAGCTTATTCCATTGATCAATATTTAGAACGTAACCTCTTGAAGATAGATTTTTTTTAACAACTTCCGGTGATTGGATTAAAAGTTTTTTATCTAGCATGCTTAATTAAGAAATATTTTTTCTGTTTCGTCTGAAACTTTTGGTTCAAATGATACCTTTTTATCTAATTGTTCGTATTTAAATAAATCTACAGTTGATATTCTTTCAAATAGATCTTCGTAAATTATTTTTTTTATTTTTTTATTTTCAAAATCAATCTTTATATTTTTAAGGTAAAAGTTATCTAACGGATCTGAATATAGACAAGATCCATCAGAGCAATTTGCTTTAGAAAAAAAATCGCAAATTAAATTTGGCTTATTAAACAATAAAAATGCTGGCGATTGATTTGTAGATTCACCTGTCTCTTCTATTATTAATTGATCCATTTCAAGATCATGCCTAAAAATCTTATTTTTATTGATTATTAATTCCTCTTTAGGAACTGAAGATGAGACTTTTATCTTTGCATAATCTCTGTAAATATTGCCTGTAATAAGATCAGATGAATCATTAAAATTCTGTTCATACGTTACTTGGAAAGTTATATTTTGATCCAAAAAAAATTGTATTTTTGAAATATCGCAGGCTATTAAACTGAAAGAATTCAAAATTAAAAATAAAAATATGGATGATTTAATCAAGTTCAACTTTTTGAGATAAAACTTCTCTGTTCCCATTGGAGTTCATTTCACTGACGATTCCTGCACTTTCCATCGTTTCTATTAATCTTGCTGCTCTGTTGTAACCTATTCTAAATTTTCTTTGGACAGCTGATATAGATGCTCTTCTAGAATCTATAACAAATGCAACTGCTTGGTCATAAAACTCATCTTTCTCTTCATCGGATTCTCCATTTGCTCCTTCAGAGGATTCTGGAGACTTAGTGACTTCTTCTAAATAACTTACAGTTTGTCTGTTTTTCCAATCCTCCACTACTCTGATAATTTCTTCCTCGCCTACATACGCACCATGAACTCTTAAAGGAATAGATGTTCCTGAACCTATATAGAGCATATCTCCTTTTCCGAGCAGTTGTTCAGCACCTACTTGATCTAATACAACCCTTGAATCCATTGAAGAGGCAACATTAAAAGCCATCCTTGCGGAAATATTTGCCTTAATTAAACCGGTAATTACATCGACAGAGGGTCTTTGTGTTGCTAGAAGCATGTGAATACCTGCTGCTCTGGCTTTTTGAGCAAGGCGTGCGATTAGATGTTCTACTTTTTTTCCAACTACCATCATTAGGTCAGCCAACTCATCGACTGCGATCACTATTAAAGGAAGTTCTTCTAATTCAGGAGGATTGTCATCTTCTTTTTCTGGATTTCTTTTCCATAGAGGATCCGTTAAGGGCTCTCCATTCTCTCTAGCTTTTCTTATTTTTGAGTTTAGACCGTTTAAATTCCTTACAGAAAGTGATGCCATTAGTCGGTATCTTTTTTCCATTTCATTTACACACCATCTGAGACCATTTGCTGCTTCAGACATGTCGGTGATAACTGGACATAGTAAATGAGGCAAATCCTCGTAAACAGATAATTCAAGCATTTTAGGATCAATAAGAACGAATTTAACTTGATCGGGAGTTGCTTTATAGAGGATGCTCATCAACATGGAATTTAAAGCAACTGACTTTCCGGAACCCGTTGTTCCCGCAACTAACATATGTGGAAGTCCAGCAAGATCTTCAACTACTGGAACGCCTTCAATGTTTTTACCGAAAGCCAAAGATACAGAGCTTTTTGCATCTTCGAATAATTTTGAAGCAATTATCTCGCTCAGCAAAACGTTCTCTCTTTCTGAATTAGGAACCTCAATACCAATGGTTTCCCTACCTTCTATTACTTCGACAATTCTTATGCTTCCAACGCCAAGAGATCTAGCTAAATCCTTATTCAAATTAGAAACTTGTGAAACCTTAATACCTTTGGGCAACTCTACTTCAAATCTTGTTACAACCGGTCCGCGCATAGTCTCTTTAACAACTGCGTATTCACCTTCGGGACCAGTAATCTTGAATTCGGCCAACTTGGTAATTAATGCCTCTTTTAAGATTTCAAGTTCATACTTCTCCTTTGATGATATTTCTTTTCCAATAGTCTCTTTTTCATCAAGTAATCCAATTTTGGGCATATCACCTGGTGCAGGATCCTTAAATAATTCCTGCTGTTTTTCTTTGTGAACTTTTTTCCCTTCTTCAACTTTTTTCTCTGCAGGAACAATTTTAGGTTCTGGCATTTCGTTTATCTTGGCTTTATGCTCATCCAGAAATTTTTGCCTACTATTTTTTTCTTTTCTTTTATCTAAAAAAGTTTGAATATTTACTCTAAGAGACAGTGAAGATTGTTTGATATAAAAAGAAGAGTTAACAATAAAGTCTAAAAAATTTGATATAAAATTTTTCCAATTTATCTTAAAAAATGCTGTGATCCCTAATAGAAATAAAAATATTACAAAGATAGTGGCGCCAACTTTATTTAAATACAAAATTAATGGAGAAGAAGTAATTTTTCCTAAAATTCCTTCAGAGCCTTGAGGAAAATAATTTTGTCCAAAATTGAAATGAATTGCTACAAGAGCGCTCGAAGAAATAGCTATTAGCACTAAACCAAATGGCATGGCTATGAAGAATCTTATCCAAGAGGATTGAGTCACTATCTCTTTGGTCTCTTTGTTAAACAAATAAGCAAAAGCAACTAAATAAAATAATGAAGGAACTATCCAAGCTACAACACCAAAAAAAGAATAAAGAAGATCACTGATCCATGCTCCAATCAATCCTATTGCATTCTGATACGAAGTTTCACCGACAATGTTTTGTGTTGTCCATGCTGCATCTTCTCTTGTAAACGAAGCCAGTGAGATTGTGCTTATAATAGCTATTAAGAGTAAAAAAAGTATAAAAGCATCAATTAAGTAAGTTTTTATTGATGGGCTTAAAGATATAGAATTGAATCCGTTAAAAGATCTTTTATTTAATTTGCGTTTGTTCACTAGTTTTTAGGTATTTTAACATTTTTAAAGATAGAAAATCATTATGGATAACAATCAGAAATTAATAATATTAGGTTCGGGACCCGCTGGTTACAGTGCGAGTATTTATGCAGCTCGTGCTGGCTTAAATCCAACATTAATTACAGGATTTGAAGTTGGTGGGCAACTTACGACCACAACCGATGTAGAAAACTGGCCGGGAGATTATGAAGATCTTCAAGGTCCTGACCTGATGATTAGAATGCAGAATCATGCTGAAAAATATGGTGTCAATATCATTAATGACCAGATCGAAAAAGTTGATTTGAGTGGCGAGGTTAAAATCTTGGAAGGAATGAATAAGTATTCATGTAAATCTTTAATTATTAGTACCGGAGCATCAGCAAAATATCTAGGTCTTCCATCAGAAGAAAAATATTTAGGGAAGGGAGTAAGTGCATGTGCAACTTGTGATGGTTTTTTTTATAAGGATGAGGAAGTAGCTGTTGTTGGAGGAGGAAATACTGCTGCAGAAGAGGCGTTATATTTAACAAATTTATGTAAAAAGGTGCACCTTATACACAGAAGGGATACCTTGAGAGCAGAAAAAATTCTTCAAGATAGAATCTTCGAAAAAGCTGACGAAGGAAAAATAAATTTAGTTTGGAATAATGAACTCATTGAAATTAAAGGGGATGATAATGTAGTTACTCATTTAAATCTCAGTAATCATGATGATATAAATGTGAAAGGAGTTTTCATAGCAATTGGCCATAACCCGAACACTGAAATTTTTAAAGATCAAATAGATATGAAAGATGGATACATAATCATTAATACTGGCTTAAATGGAAATGTAACGGGAACGTCTGTGCCAGGAGTATTTGCGGCTGGTGACGTTGCAGATTCAGTTTATAGGCAAGCTATCACTTCTGCAGGTTTTGGATGTATGGCAGCTTTAGATGCTCAAAAATTCATAGAGGAAAATAATATTTAAATCTTCCTTATAGTCTTCACTTTATGAATAAGTATAAATATTTAGAAACGAAACTTAAAAGCGGTGTTTTTTATATTGAGTTAACTCGAAAGAAGTCAATGAATGCTCTTAACACAAAAACTCTTGATGAATTAAAAAAGGTCTTTTTAGAAGCTTCACAGAACAGCAAAATTAAAATCATAGTTCTTCATTCCAATGAAAATAATTTTTCTGCTGGGGCAGATATAAAAGAAAAACCAAATATAAAAAATAACTTAGAAAGATGGCAAAAGAATTATGGCAAAGAATGCATAGAAGCCATTCTGTCTACTCCTCAAATAACTATCTGTGTCACTAATGGCTATACTTTAGGGGGGGGCTGCAGTAATTGCAACAGCTTGCGATTTCAGGATAGGTAACAAAGATACAATTATTGGTTATCCAGAAATTGTCTTAGGGATGAATCTAAATTGGCTTGGACTACCTTTACTTCAAAATATTGTAGGATCCACAAAAACAAAAGAAATGGTTATTTCTGGGCTAAATTATTCTACGGAGGATTTAAGTAAGTTTAATTTTTTTGATGATCTGTTTGATGAGGATGACAAAATTAAAATTATTAATAAATGGGTTAAGAAGTTTAAATCAAGGTCTCCATTAGCTTCTCAAATGATCAAAAAAAGTATGAATGTTCTCGCTTTCCATGATGCCCTTGCAATTATGCATATGGATTACGATCAATTTTTATTGACTCAAAATTATTCAGACAGCTAATTTTGTTTTCATGGTTTGATATTCTTCTACCATCTGATCAACCACCTCTTTAACAGGAGGGGCATTTTTGATCGTTCCAATACCTTGGCCAGAACCCCATATGTCTTTCCAGGCTTTGGAAGAGTTATCTTTCATAGCTGAGCCAGATGAACCGAAATTCATATCATCTTTTCCAGAAACTGGAAGATTGTCTGGATCTAATCCAGCTTTGACAACACTAGGCTTTAAGTAATTACCGTGAACTCCTGTAAAGGTTGAAGAGTACATAATATCGTTAGCAGCACTTTCAACAATCATTTGTTTATAGCCTTCTGAAGCATTTGCTTCCTCTGTAGCAATAAATCTTGTTCCAACGTAAGCAAAATCTGCACCCATAGCTTGAGCTGATAATACTGAGGATCCTTGAGATATTGATCCTGATAATGCAATGGGCCCATCAAAAAATTCTCTTACTTCACTTACCAAAGCAAATGGACTTAATGTACCAGCATGCCCTCCAGCACCTGCACAGACTAAAATTAATCCATCAGCTCCCTCATCAATTGCCTTTTTAGCGTGTCTGATATTTATTACATCATGCATAACTACTCCGCCGTAACTATGAACGGCATCCACAACGAATTTTGGTGCTCTTAAGCTTGTAATTATCATTGGAACTTTATACTCAACACAGACTTCAACATCATGTTCTAATCTGTCATTAGACTTATGGCAGATTTGATTTACTGCAAAAGGAGCTGCTGGTGAATCAGGGTTATCTTTGGTATGTTGTTCTAGTTCTGCAGATATCCTCTGAAACCATTTCTCTAATTCTTCAGCAGGTCTAGCATTTAAAGCAGGAAAACTTCCTACAATACCTGCTTTGCATTGCGCAATTACAAGTTCTGGATAAGAAACCGTAAACAAAGGCGCTCCTATGACTGGTATTCTTAAATCTTTTAATAATTCTTTAACTTCCATTAACTTACTCCTTTAGATTTATTGAGATGAAACATAAAGAACAATCGCTGCTGTTACAGCTAAAATGACAACTACAGATACGATTGCATCAAATTTGCTATCTTCTTTATCAGTTTTCTTCTCATAAAATTCATCGTTCATAATTTACCCTAAATTAACTCTAATTCTTCCAACCTGATTACCTTTTAAAATCTTTTCAACTTCGTCTGATAAAGATTCAAGAAAGACCTCTTTTGTGATTTTTTCTAAATCTATCTTCCAGTCATTAGAAAAATTATTCCAAATTTCTTTTTTTACTTCTAATAAAGATTCAGCTGAATCAATGCCTATCAAAGTAACTCCTCTAAGAATAAAAGGAAAAATACTTGTTTCCAGTTTATCGCTTGCAACATTACCGCAGCAAGTTATCGCTCCTCTTTGAGAGGTTTGGCTAATGAAATTTGATAAAATGTTTCCTCCTACTGTATCGACCCCGCCTTGATAAATCCCTTTTTGAAGTGGTTTCCCTTGTTCTTCCATTTGGCTTCTTATAATTACCGAGGATGCACCCAATGACTCTAAATAATCAACTTGATCTTGTTTTCCAGTTAGTGCGACAACATTAAAACCTAATTTTGATAAAACCATGACAGCAACTGAACCAACCCCTCCAGAAGCTCCAGTGACCAGAACATCTCCAGAATCTGGAGTTAAGTCATTCTGAAGTAATTTTCTGACACATAAGCCTGCAGTTAGACCTGCTGTTCCAATAGACATTGCTTCAGCTTCGCTTAATTCATTGGGAAGAGATATAGCCCAAGTAGCTGGAATTGAAATATATTGACCAAAGCCGCCATATGTATTCATGCCAAGGTCATAACCAGTAACAATAATCTTATCTCCGTCTTTGAAATCAGATGAATTACTTTTAACAACTTCACCAACGGCATCTATTCCTGGAGTATGAGGATAGGTTCTTGTAACACCTTTGTTGCCTGATGCGGAAAGAGCATCTTTATAATTTAAAGATGAATAAGATACTTTAACAAGCAAATCATTTTCCTCAAGATCCTCAATAGATAGACTTTCTATTGAATTGCTAAAACCAGATTCTGACTCTTGAGTAAAAAAAGCTTTGTACTTTATATCTTCCATGAAGGAAGTATTAAACATGAATAAATGATTTTTTTAAAGAGAACAAAATATAAAATTTAAGGTTGTTGACATACTAGTAAAAAATGTATGTATTTGGAGCATTTTTTATACAAAAATGTTTCAAAAGTGTATGATGCGCCTTATAAATGCTTACAAATAGTGCACTCAAGTGAATATTTATAGTGTTTAATGGTTTTTTCTCTTAAAGGAGCTTATATGAAAAATTTACAAACGTTTGTTATAGCCCTTCCTTTGCTAATAGTCTCATCACTAGCAAGTGCTGTTTCTGTTTCTGGAAACATAGCACTTACTTCAGATTATATCTGGAGAGGTATGACTCAAAGCGCGGGCGGTCCTGCTGTAGCTGGTGGATTTGATCTATCAACTGATAGCGGATTTTACATCGGAACTTGGGGATCAAGTGTTCAATTTTCTGATGGTGAAGCTGTTGATACAACTGAACTAGAATTGGACGTTTACCTCGGATACAGCACAGACATTGCTGACAACATCTCTTTAGATGTTGGATACATCACTTACACTTACCCTGGTGCTACAGATGCTAATTTTGATGAAGCTTACATAGGTTTTGATATCTATGGCTTTGGAATTAGTTACGCTGCTGGTATTGATGGTGCTGCTGATTATGTATCAGTAGGTTATGGAATTGATGCTGGACCAGGTAGTTTCTCAATTGCTTATGGTGATTACGAAGACACTAGTAACGACTTCCTTATTGGATATGACTGGGGTGTTGGCGGCGATTTTGGTATCGGTGTTTACTACTATGATCTAGAAATGGAAGATGGAGCTGGTGACAGTGGAGTAACTTTAACAATCAGTTACGCGCCGTAATCAAAAATATCTTTTTTAAAAAACCCTCTTTTTCAAGAGGGTTTTTTTATTCTCTAATAACAAATCCAATCTCCTCCTGAAGTTGTTCTAAATCTGTTTCTTTTATCGAACCTTTCTTAAGAAAAAAGTCTTCAACGACATTTGGAAAAAATATATAACTTAAAACATTTTCTAATCTTTGCGAAAAATCCTTTATTTTATTTTCTTTGCAAAAAGATTTTAATCTTGATTTAGCAGAATCTAAATCTTCTTGAATGTATTCATCTGGCTTAATTTTTTTTGCAAGTTCGGAAAGATTCTTATTAATTTTTCCAGGAACCTTTCCATATTTTCCTAGAATTAAATTTACTGTTTCAATATTAAGATGTTTATATCTTTCTTCATCGAGAACATTAAATAAAGCTTGAGCTCCTACTATTTGGGAACTGGGGGTAACCAAAGGTACAAATCCTAGGTCTTGTCTAACTCTTGGAATTTCGCTTAATACCTCTTCAAATTTATCATCAGCATCCATCTCTCTTAATTGTGACTCTAAATTTGAGAGCATGCCTCCAGGGACTTGATTGATTAACATGCTCGCATCAACGCCTTTCAACGATCCTTCATATAATTCATATTTTTTTCTAATTTTTTTAAAATGCGAAGATAATTCAGGAAATAAATCTTTATCTATATCAGCGAAAAACTTTGTATCATCAAACATGGAAACAATAGTTTCCGTAGCTGTATGTCCATATGTCATACTCATAGAGGAAATAGAAGTATCAATGTTATCAATGCCGGCTTCTATGGCTTTCATATTTGTTGCGGTTGAAAATCCCGTTGTTGCATGTGTTTGCATATGTATGGGGATAGATATATTTTCTTTTAGTTTGGAAACTAACTCAAATGCAGCGTTTGGTTTTAACAACCCTGCCATATCCTTAATTGCCACAGAATCCGCACCAGCATCTTCAATTTGTTTAGCTAAATCTAACCAACTTTTCAACGTATGCACTGGCGACACCGTATAGGCCATTGCTCCTTGAGCATGCTTACCATTTTTTTTAACTTCCTTAATGGTTAATTCAATATTTGAAAAATCATTCAGTGCATCAAATGTTCTAAAAACATCAATACCATTCAAAGAAGCTTTCTCAACGAATGCTTTAACTACTTCATTAGAATACGGTTTATAGCCAACAAGATTTTTACCTCTTATGAGCATTTGAAGTTTTGTTTTTTTGAAAATTTTCTTGAGTTCCCTGAGTCTATGCCACGGGTCTTCATTTAAATATCTCAAACAAGAATCGTATGTCGCCCCACCCCACATTTCGATAGACCAATAACCAACTTGATCCATTTTTTTTGCAACCTCGAGCATATCATCGAGTCTCATTCTAGTTGCAATTAACGACTGCTGACCATCTCTTAAAACAAGCTCTGTTAAACCAACTTTTCTTTTGTTTTTATTCAAGGCAAAAAATGCTAATTTTTAAATTATATATAAAAATGCACCCTTTTTTCAGTACATCATTTCAGCCTTTTGTTCATAGAGGTAATTCTGTCAACTTTACTGAAAATACCTTAGAAGCTTTTCAAGATGCCGTTAGTCTAGGCTATGAGCATATCGAAACTGATTTAAGAATGACCAAAGATGGAGAAGTTGTGACATTTCATGATGAAAGCATTTATAGAGTCTCAGGAGAACATAAAAATATAAGCGATCTTACTTATGAAGAGTTAAAAAATATTCCTCTTAAAAAAGGCGGTCATATTCCAAGATTAAGTGAAGTAATGGAGCAATTTCCTGAAACTAAGTTTAATGTAGATCTAAAAATTAACGGTCTTGTCAATAAAGTCGCAAAAATCATTGATAGTCATAATGCTTATGACAGAATATGCATTGCTTCATTTGACACAAAAAGATTAAGAGCATTTAAAAAGATAAGAAATCAAGCATGCATTTCAATGGGGATTCTAGATGTTATCTTTTTAAAATTATTTAAATACCTAATTAGTACAGTTGACTGTATCCAAATACCTCTTCATTGGAAAGGGATTAAGGTTCTAAATAATAATTTAATTAAAACTGCTCACTTAAAAGGTCTTAAAGTTCATGTTTGGACTATCAATTCTCAAGAAACAATGGAGTCTTTAATTAATATGAATGTTGATGGAATAATGACTGATGATGCTGTACTACTTAAAAAAGTATGCTCAAAAGCAAATTTATTTTGATTTCGGTACAAGCAATAAAACAATCAGTCCAGGTATAAATAGAGCAAGAAGACTGAAAATTCCATTTCTTGGGTCTCCGGTCAAGTAAGCAACCCATCCAACCAAGGCAGGTCCGAAAACAACAGCACTTTTTCCTACGAAATTGTAAAAACCAAAAAACTCTGCAACTTTATCAGGTGGAACCATTTTGCTGAATATTGCCCTACTAACAGACTGAACTCCGCCCTGAACTAAACCAATTGCGACTGCTAAAGTATAAAAATCTCTAGCTGTTTCCATAAAGTAAGAATTGATAGTGATCAATATGTAGGCAACAATGCCAACAGCCAGAAATAAAAATTGTCCGTAACGTTCTGCAAGATATCCATAAATTATTGCAGAAGGGAAAGCAATAAATTGAACTACTATTAGGGCAGTAATCATTGTTGAAGCTTCTAAACCAATATCTGATCCGTAAGCAACAGACATTCGAGTAATCGTATCTACTCCGTCAATATACAACCAGTAAGCGATTAGAAAAATTGTAATATTTTTATACTTTGAAATATTGGAAATTGTATTGACGAGTTCCTTAAAAGAAGAGGTTATTAAATGATCCGGTTTGATAGATGGTTTTTGTTCTTGAACATTAGTAAAAAGAGGTATTGTAAAAATAAACCACCATATAGATACGGTAAGGAAACTTACCAATATTGCTTGAACTTCATTTTCAAATCCAAACCAAGAAGGATACAAATAAAATAAAACATTAAATACAAAGAGTATTCCTCCGCCTAAGTAACCTAAGCCATAACCAAAACCTGAAACAATGTTTCTATTATTCTCGTCGCTTACGTCAACAATCAGTGAATCATAAAAAATATTAGATCCTGATGCTCCTAGCAGTGAAATTCCAAATAAAATTGAAGCAACAATCCAATAACCACTTGGTATGAAGAAGAAAGAACCTGTTGCAATTATTCCCAAGAGAGCAAAGAAAACTAGAAAGTTTTTTTTTGCCCCTGCCTTATCTGCAATTGTTCCTAGAATTGGGGCCATCAAAACGATACAAAATCCTGCAATTGAATTCGTACTTCCTAGGACTGCTGAGCTTGAAGGTCCATCAAGTTCTGATGCCCAATATGATTTAAAAAAAATCGGAAAGAAACCTGCTACAACTGTTGTCCAGAAAGCGCTATTAGCCCAATCATATAATGCCCATGAAAATCTTTCTTTATTTAATAAGTATCTCAACATAAAATGGGCTTTCAAAAAATCTGTCGAGAATTAGTATGTCACAAAATATGAAAGACTCTGAAATAGTAAGAAATTTAGTTGTTTTCTTTGGTTTAATTGCCATCTTGGGAATCCTTTCAGGGATACTTGGTCTCTATATTCAAAATTCTGAATTCAGGGAAAATGTTGAAGCAGAATATCGAGAGAATTTAGATAAAAAATAATTATTTGTTAAAAACTAACCTCTCGCTAGATCTTCTTTCTGGATGAAGCTCTCCATCTTCAAGCAAAACATTACCATTCACTATAGTTGAGTTAACTTTTGAACTTAATTCCCAACCTTCAAAAGGAGTCCATCCGCATTTAGATTTTTGTTCTTCATTTGTAACTGTATGTTTTATTCCAGTTTCAAAAACGACCAAATCTGCAAAATATCCTTCCCTTACATACCCTCTATCGATAATTTTAAATCTATCGGCTGTGTTATGAGATGCAAATTTAATTACCTCTTCAATTGTAAAAATACCTTTATTAGCTAATTCCAGCATTAGTTGAAAACTATGTTGAATTAAGGGAATTCCAGCAGGAGCTTCTGAATAAGGTAAAGATTTTTCATCTCTGGTGTGTGGTGCATGATCTGTTGCAATAATATCAATTTGATTATTCTTTAATGCCTGTCTCAATGCTTCTCTGTTGTTAGGAGCCTTAATTGAAGGATTACATTTGATGAAATTTCCCCATTCTTCATAATCATCAGAAGTAAAAATAAGATGATGAATACAAGCTTCTGTCGTAATCTTTTTATCTTTGGTTGGTTTAGCTTCAAAGAGTTCAATCTCTCTCTCAGTAGTCAGATGAAGGACGTGTAAATCCGCTGAGTATTTTTTAGCCAAACTTGTTGCTTTTTCAGAGGATATATAACAAGCCAACTCATCTCTGATAAGAGCATGATCTGGAGGAGATAATTTACCCTTACGCTGAGCTGATATTTTTTCTAGATTATTTTCTATCGTTTTATTATCCTCACAATGAGTGACAATCAATATAGGTGACTCTTTGAAAATTAAATCTAGCGCATCATCATCATTAACTAATAAATCACCTGTTGATGACCCCATAAAAATTTTTAGTCCACAAATATCTTTTGGGTTAGCTTTTTTTATTTCATCAATGTTATCCGGTGTAGCTCCTAGATAAAAAGAGTAATTTGTCCAACTTTTTTCTTTAGCTAATTGAAACCTTTCCTCTAATAAATCTAAAGTAGTGCTTGCTGGAGATACATTTGGCATATCCATGGTCGAAGTGATACCACCGTAAAGCGCTGCTAATGATTCAGTTTTAATTTCACCTTTTTGAGTTAATCCTGGCTCTCTAAAATGTACTTGGTCGTCAATTACTCCGGGCGCAACATTTTTCCCATTAATATCAATTTCTTTTTTAGCTTTTTCGGTAATCGAGGAAGAAATTTTTTCTATTCTTTTATCTTTAATAGCAATATCAACTTGTGATATTGAATTCTCATTAATTAAGTTACAGTTTCTAAGGACTAGGTCAAAGTTAGGCATGGTTAGATTTTACGAACAATAATACAACCATAGTTTATCCCAGAACCTACCTCAAAAGTACAATCTATATCTTCAAGAACATCTTTTACTATGGATATCATCTTTTGGCTGTTACCACAGATTATTAGGATGGGCATATTCTCTTGGTTAAGATATAAAAAATTTTCAACCTTTAAAGGAACTTCATGGTGACGAAACCCATGCAGATCTAATTTTAGATTAGTCATCTTTTTTAAATATTGAAATCTCTATTCCGTCTGGCTGAGTCTTTGAATATTCTCTCTTTGTAGGTACAAATTTACTCTTAAAAACTGATGAATCTCTAACATAAGATAAATAATCTTCCATATTGAATAAAACAACATTGTCGGCAAATATTACAGCCTCATCATTAAGCAATTCCAAGCATTGTAACGCTCTTAAGTCGGATAAATATTCATCCTTCCAATGATCTAAAAATACAAAATCGTATTTTTCTTTTAAGTGAGGAATAACATTTTTTGCCTTGCCCTTTAATGGTTTCCATTGATCGCTGAGGCCAGAATGAGAAACAATTTCTTGAGATATTTCATAGTATTTATTACTAGCCTCTATCGAAGTTAGCATCGAGTTTTCTTTAAGATTTCTTAAAATCCTGATAGACGAATATCCTAAGTAGACTCCCAGTTCCAAACAATTGTTAGGTTTTTTTTCTTTAATTGCATTTTCAAGTAGAAGACCCTTTTCATCACCAATATTCATCAAAAAAGCTCTATTCCATCCAAAATGATCTATCGTATCTAAAATAGCTTGCGGATTATTTTTATTATCTTTAACTAAAACAAGGTCTTTAACGGTATCAACCTTGAATTTTTTTACACCAAAATATGAAACTAGATAATCAAAGATTTCATTCAATACAATTTTAGCTAGATCAAGTAATCGATTTAGATTTTTCATGGAATAAAGATTTAATTAAAAATTATAGTTAGTGAGTCTATAATAGCCACCCTGTTGGTGTTTATGAAGATTAAAATTTTACTAGTTTTTTTGAGTCTACTTTTGTCCTTTGAGATCATTGCAGATGAATCAGAAGATGGTTCAAATGAAGAGGAAGCTAAAGAAGAGTCAAAAAAAGACGACAGAGAACTCATCTCAGAATTTGTTGAAGAATTTATTTTTTATGAAGGCTTGCTAAAAAGCTATCAAGACCCAGAAAATGGAAATACTTACTTAGAATTGAGTGATGAAGATATCTCAAAAGAATTTATTTATTTTGCTCATATTATCAATGGGACCGTCGAAGCAGGACTGTTCAAAGGGAGTCATATAGATCAAGCAGTTATTAAATTTGAAAAGCAATTTAATAGCTTAAATCTTATAAGAGTGAATACGGGATTTTATTTTGATCCTAATTCAGAACTTAGTAGGCAATCTCAATCTAATATAAGCGATTCAGTTATTGAAAATTTTGAGATTACTCACAAAAATGATGATGAAACTACTTATCTTATTGATATCACTAAATTATTGAAAAGTGATAATTTAACCAAGTTAAAATCTGAACCAAGAGATTATGATTCAGATAGCTTTCAGGTTGGATCCTTGTCAAGATCTAAGACCGCTATTTCCAAAATTTACAATTATCCAAAAAATACCGATTTTGAAGTTGATTATGTTTTTTCAAATCCTGCAAGCTATGAATCACTGAGAAATACATCGGTGAAATTAAGATATACATTTCTTGAAATGCCTCAAGATAATGGGTTTGAAATACGTTTCGAGGATCCGAGAATAGGTTATTTTACAGACAGAGTAACAGATTTAAGTTCCACAGAAATTACTCCTTATAGAGACTTGGTTCAGAAATGGAACCTTCAAAAACAAAATCCTGATTCTGCTAAATCAAAACCAATCAAACCTATAAAATTTTGGTTGGAAAATACCACTCCTAATGAATTAAGACCTCTGATAAAAAAAGCTGTACTCGCGTGGAACATAGCTTTTGAAAAAGCTGGTTTTATTGATGCAATCGAAGTAGATATTCAACCAGATGATGCTGATTGGGATGCAGGTGATATCAGATATAACGTATTAAGGTGGACTTCATCTCCCAATCCACCGTTTGGGGGTTACGGGCCTAGTTTTTCTAATCCTAGAACTGGAGAAATTTTATCTGCGGATATTATGTTGGAATGGATTTTTCTAACCAATAGAATGAGATACGAAGATATATTTATATCTTCTGAAATTTCATCTGAACGATGTAATTTCTCATCCATGAGAAACGAACAAAGAATTTTTGGTAATTTGGTTGCTAATTCAATGAACTTCTCACTTGAAGATACCGATAAGTTATTTGAAGAAGAATTAACTATGTTAATACTTCATGAGGTTGGCCATACTCTCGGACTTAACCATAATATGGGAGCAACGACTCTGCACAACAATGAAGATGTTCATAATCCAGAAATAACTTATGAAGAAGGACTATCTGCCTCAGTTATGGATTATCATGCAATCAACATTGCACCTCCAGGCGTCGAACAAGGACAGTTTTCTGATATAAAACCTGGTCTTTACGACCAATGGGCAATCGAGTTTGCTTATACCCCAAATTTATCCGAAGAAGAAATACAGAACATATTAAACAGGTCGCAAGAGAAAGGTCATTTTTTTGGCAATGATGCTGACGATATGAGATCACCTGGCAGAGGAATTGATCCAAGAGTAAATATAGGTGATATGAGTGATGATCCAGTTGAATATGCTATCGGTAGATACAAGCTTGTTCAGGAAATAATGCCAGGAATAGTAGAAAAAATTAAATCCAAATCAGATACTTGGGAATCTGTATATCAATCTTATTTTATATTGATGAGACAAATTATTACCAGTATGGATGTCGTATCTAGGCAGATCGGGGGTGTCTATGTCACTCGTCATCCTTCGAATACAAAATCGGCAAAAAAACCTTATGAAGCCGTTCCTTACAAAATACAAAAAAAAGCTATGGATACATTGAATAAATATGCTTTTAACAGTGAAGGATTAAAGCCTCTTGAGTCAGTCGCAGCTTACATGCAACGAGAAAGAAGAGGATTTGATTTTTATGATGAGAACGAAGATCCTAAATTTCATGATTACATTCTTTCCGGTCACAAAAGAATTCTTAATCATTTAACCAATAAAGATGTATTGAGAAGAATTACGGATTCTTCTTTTTATGGAAATGACTATAACGTTTCTGAGATGATGAGCGACTTAACAAAAGGAATCTTTCCAAGAGAAAAGATGAAAGAAATAGATACTATTACTCAGAATCTTCAAGCAACTTATGTTAGTAAACTCATATCCATCACTAACCTTAAAAAATACGATGAAGTTGCTCAATCTGCTGCATTTGGTGAGCTATTAAAAATTAAAAAGCTGCTCAGAAGGCAATCGTCTAACGATGAGACTCGAAATCACAAAAATAGACTTAGCCTCCAAATAGATAAAAAACTAACAGCTTAAACTTATAAACTCTTCAAGAACTTTTCGAAGTTTTCATTGACTGTGTCAGGTGCTTCTTGTTGCGTCCAATGCCCCACACCATCGATAAATTTAACGATTCGTAGATCTTCATATAAATCACTTCTCTTCTCTAGCATTTCTTTGGTCATTGATTCAGCTGTTGGACCATGAAATGCCCCTTTCCCTGCCCCATCTTGAATTGAATTTTTCAAGAAAAATGCAACGGGATCTAAAGTTCCAGAAATAAAACAAGAAGGTTGAGATATTTTTGCAGTTTCTAGCTCAACTAATTCTTCATAATCAATAGTTTGAGCACGATATCTATTGAGAGGGCCTCTCATTCCAGAGTTTTCAAATTCTTTTACAAAGAACATTAATTCTTCTTTGTTTATCCAATCTGGATAATCGTCAAATACAGGCAGACAATCCAAAAATTTTGAATTAACATTTTTTTGATATTTAGGATTATCAGCATTTTCAGCTAAAAAAGACATTCCTCTTCCGTCGCTTGAAAAATATGTAAGCTCTAAAGCATTTTTTAAATCCTTTTCAAATTCTTCCTCGGCAACGCCTTCTTCTTGAAAATATAGTTGATAGAAGAATTTTCCTTTATACAGCATTTTCCATAAATCTATGGAAGACATTGGTCCTCTACCTGTGTAAGGAACTGATAATGCGCCAACACCAGAAATTTTTTCTGGGAAAAGAGCCGCAGTATTCCAGACTATAGGCGCACCCCAGTCATGTCCGAATAGTATTGCATCAGAGTATCCAAGATCTTCAATTACTGAAATAATATCCGAAGTTAAATTTTTCATCGAATATTCAGCAATTTCATAAGGCTTATCAGATTGACCATATCCTCTGACATCGATTGCGGCAACTTTATAACCTAGCGATGCTAGAAAAGGTATTTGATGTCTCCAGCTGTACCAACTTTCAGGCCATCCGTGAACCAAAACAATTAAAGGACCCTCACCTTCAATTGCTGCACCAATTTTTAATCCATTTCCATTAAGATGTTTATATTCCATATGTATAATTAGATCATGGAAAACCTAAAAGTAGCAATTATCCCTGTCACTCCACTGATGCAAAACAGTTGTGTTATTTGGAATGAAAATACTAAAAATGCAGCAGTCACAGATCCCGGTGGTGATCTGGATAAAATCAATGATTTTTTATCAAAGAATAATTTAAAACTAGTAAAAATCTTTCTTACTCATGGGCATTTAGATCATGCTGGGGGTGCTTTTAATTTATCTCAAGAACACGATGTAAAAATTGAAGGCCCTCATCCTGATGATGAATTCTTAATTATGGGTTTAGAAGATCAAGGCAGAATGTATGGTGTACCTGGAACAAAAAATTTCCTTCCCGATAGGTGGTTAGATGATGGGGACAAAATTGAATTAGATGGAATTTCTTTTGATGTATATCACTGTCCAGGTCATACTCCTGGCCACGTTGTATTTCACCAAGCTGATGCAAAAATTGCTATCGTCGGTGATGTATTGTTTCAAGGTTCTATAGGACGAACTGATCTACCAAGAGGTAATACTCAGAACCTTATAGACTCCATTAGAAATAAACTTTGGAAATTAGATGACGATACTACCTTTGTACCAGGGCATGGTCCTTTATCTACATTTGGTCAAGAAAAGAAAACTAACCCTTATGTTGCTGATCAGTTATTCAAAGACTAATCACATCTCTTCATAAACAGCTTTTTCCATTACTTCCAGCAAACCTTTGCACTTTTCATCGTAATGCGGTGACAATTGCATCATCACAGTGCCTGCAATTTTTGATTGTGGATCAATCCAGAAATAAGTATTGAAAATACCTGACCATGATAAAGATCCTTTTTTTCTTCTCTCAGGTATATCCTCTTCATTGATCAAAAAGCCGTATCCCCATTTTTTCTTTATTTCCGGAAACCATTCGTTTCCATGAATCAAAACAGGATTAAACGTAGGTTGATAAGAGTAATTTAAATCGCCGATTTGATTTGTAGTCATGAGAG
>CACELJ010000002.1:0-84296 GCA_902560275.1 uncultured SAR86 cluster bacterium
AAATCACTTACGAAGTTTCATCAGAAAGGTCTAGAAAGCTTTTACTTACTAAGGCAGAGTTATCTAAGCTTTTCAAACAGACAAATGAAAAAGGATTGAGTTGCATCCCCATAAAAATTTTTTGGAAAAATAATTTAGTTAAAGTAAAAATTTCTGTGGCTCGAGGAAAATCAAAATACGATAAGAGACACTCATTGAAAAATAAGGAGTGGAGAAAGGAAAAATCTTCATTAGAAAATTTTTCTAACTGATGATGATTAGATACAATTACTTGCTTTTTTGGGGGCGAACAGGATTAGACATCTTTCTTTCGAACCTTAAGTGCATGTCGAGATTGAGGAGTTCTCGTTAAACAATTCTCAAAACAATTAGTTGGCAAAAACAACTACGCACTAGCTGCATAATTAAGCTAGCTTCCTTACCCTGACTTCTACTAAGGGATAAGCGAAGTCGACTAGTAGAATGCTTGAAATGTGTTGCTCAGACCCATTTTGATAAGACTTTTCTGAGCTTACTCTTCTAATCCCTTTTCATCGGGCCATGGAAGTAAAAGAAAATTGATGAAATAAGCATGTAGATCTGAAGGTTAGAGTTAGTTGGACGCGGGTTCGATACCCGCCGCCTCCACCAAAATTAGAAATTAAATTGATCTATTTTATTGATAATCTATTTTCTATATTTCCTAAGATGAATGAAAAGATTTCTGAATAAGAATCTAAGATTATCTCGGTTGGAGTGCCTGCACCATGTCCTGCTTCAGTTTCAATTCTAATGAGGATAGGATTATCTCCACTTTGTAATTCCTGTAATGAAGCGGCAAACTTATATGAATGTGCTGGGACTACCCTATCGTCATGATCGCCTGTTGTTATCAATGTGGCGGGATAAGAGACTTCGTCTTTAATATTGTGTAATGGTGAATAAGACAAAAGATAGTTAAACATCTCTTCGCTATCATCCGATGTACCGTAATCATAAGCCCAGCCTGCACCGGCAGTAAATTTATGATACCTGAGCATATCTAGTACACCCACCGCAGGGAGAGCAACTCTAGCAAGCTGAGGCTCTTGGGTCATAACAGCACCAACTAAAAGACCTCCGTTTGAACCTCCTCTCAAAATTAAGTTTTCTGATTTTGTATAGCCCTCTGAAAAAAGAAATCTTGCGGCATAGATAAAATCATCAAATACATTTTGCTTGTTCATTTTTGTCCCAGATAGATGCCATTTCTTCCCATATTCTCCGCCCCCTCTGATATTTGGAACCGCATAAACTCCGCCTTTTTCTAACCAATAAGCCATAATGCTGCTGAAATTTGGAGTGAGAGAAATATTAAAACCTCCATATCCATAAAGAATTGTTGGATTTTTACCATTTTTAATCAGACCTTTTTTATATGTGATGATCATTGGAACTTTCGTTCCATCTTTGGAAGTGTAAAAAACCTGCTCTGATATATATTTTTCAGGATCAAAATTTATCTTTGGCTTGAAATAAATTTTTGATTTACCGCTCTTAGGATTGATGCTGAAGATTGTGGGAGGTGTATGATAATTGGAGAAAGAATAGAAAAGTTCATCATCCTCTCTTTTCCCTGAGATTGGAGAAACACTACCTATACCCGGTAGATCGACTTCTCTAATGAGCTTTCCAGAAAAATCATATTGTAAAGTCTTTGAAATTGCATTCTGCATTAACTCTACAAATATATATCCTCCTGAAGAGCTTGGACTCATTACGGAATCCTGTTCTGGGATTAAATCCTTGGATTTATTTAAAGAAGGGTCTGTGGCTTGAACTGAAATAATTTTTTGATTATCAGCGTTATTGTTAGTCACTAAAAAAAGTTCGTCATCTAGACTATCCAATAAATAAACATCGATAGAAAGATCATCATTTATAGTTTTAATTTCTAGATTCTCATCTGAGTGATTTATTAAATAGAGCTCATTTCCAGATGTGGAATTTGCGGCAGATATAATTAAGTAATTTTGATCTTCTGTTACAGAGGATGAAACATATCTTCTTTTTTGCTCAGCTTTGTTTCCAAAGATAACTTGATCTTTTTCTTGAGTATTTCCTAATTTATGAAAGTAAAGTTTATGATTATTATTCAAAGAACTTAGTTCACTTCCTTCAGGAGCATCGTAAGTAGAATAGTAGATACCCTCATTGTTTTTCCAACTTAATGAAGAAAACTTAACGTTGATTAGAGAATCTGATAACAATGATTTGGTTTCTGTATCTAAAAAAAATACTTTCCTCCAATCACTTCCACCTTCAGAAATTGCATAAGCAGCAACACTTCCATCTTTACTAAAACTAATATCAGATAAAGAGATAGTTCCATCTTCACTGAATGAGTTAGGATCTAAAAAGATTTCCTCAACCCCTTGAGAGTCTTTTCGGTAAAGCACTGATTGATTTTGTAGGCCACTATTCTTGAAAAAATAAATGTAATTTCCTTCTCTGAAGGGCGAAGAAAATTTCTCATAGTTCCAAATTTGTTTTAATCCATCTTTTATTTGCTCTTTGAATCCTAAACTTTTGAAGTATTTATCAGTAAAGAGATTTTGATCCTCTATCCACCTCTTTGTCTCTTTATCCAGATCATCCTCAAGCCATCTATATGGATCTTGAATTTCTTTTGAAAAATATAAATCAGAAATATTAACTTTTTTAGTCATGGGATAAATTGATTTCAAATTATTATTATCAACCACGCTTAACTGCTCGCACGATAACAAACTAATGAAAATAAGGATTATGGCTAGTTTTCGCATGAATGAATAAACTTATTAAGTATTATATTGACAAATTAGTTTGTTATCTTCATCATTCCGCACCTATGGCAAACATTAAATCAGCAATTAAAAGAGCTAGGCAAGCTAATAGAAGAAATGCCCTTAAAAGCTCTCAACGTGCTTCTGCGAGGACAAGTATTAAGGCTTTTGAAAAAGCACTTGATGATAAGGATATTGAAGCTGCCGGGAGTGAGTTTAAGAAAACTCAGAAACTGATGGACAAACTTGCCAATAAAAAAGTTCTTCCTAAAAACCACGTTGCAAGAACTAAATCAAGACTCAACAAAAAATTCAAAGCTCTTAAGTCAGCTTAATTTCAATCTAGTTCTCTTTTTTTGGTTCTGTAATGAACCAAATAGATCTTTTTCATGACCGCTTAGGATATAGCCAATCCTTTGATTATTAATTAAGAAAATTTTCATAGCTGACAATTTAGTTTTCATGCCTCCTCTTCCTAACTTACCAGAGTCTCCAAAAATAATTTTTTGATTTGAAAGTGCTTTAAGGCTGACTTCGTCAATAAGAACTGCGTCCTTATTTGTTCTTGGATCTTTTGAATATAAACCCTTTTGATCTGTATAAAGTATAAGTTTTTTAGAACTAATAAGATTCGCTAGTTTTGCACTTAATTGATCATTATCTCCTCTCTCAATTTCTTCTGTTGATACAGAATCATTTTCATTGACTATTGGCGTTATACCCCATCTCAGGAGATTATTGATGCTTGATTTAATATTATTGGATTTTGTTTCAGATTTAAAATCACTGTGACTGAGGAGAACTTGAGCAACCTCTATTTTAAATTTATCAAAATTTTTCTGGTAAGCATTAATAAGCCCTATTTGGCCAACAGCTGATAATGATTGAAGTTGTTTGATATTCTTTGGTTTTTTTTCTATTCCTCTTTTCTTCATTCCATAGGAAATTGCGCCAGATGAAACTAAAACTACATCAAAATCATTTTCTCTGAATTTCTGAATGCACTTAGCAAGTCTTTTAAAAAAAGCTGAATTTTCTGGACTTCCTTGTGAAATTAAGGAGGAACCTACTTTCATTACTACTATTGAATTACTCATTACTGTTAATCTCTATGATTTTTATGCTGACCTTTTTGACTAGTTCGCTTAATCCTTCCCCAGTTATAGAAGATATTAAAAAAACCTCATTGCTGTAAATCTTTTTTGCCTTAGATAAATAATCATCCTTCGATTCTGTTTTTGTGTCTGCTTTAGTTAGTACAATCCATTGCTCTAGTTTAGATAAAGATTCGTCAAATTCTTTAAGCTCTTTATCTAAAGAATTCTTTTTTACCTCTACATCTTCAGGTTTGATTTCTGATACATCAATTAGATGAAGCAATAACTTCACTCGAGATAAATGTTTTAAAAATCTTATCCCAAGCCCTGCTCCCTTGGCAGCTCCCGGAATTAATCCTGGAATATCTGCAATTACATATGGATTGAGGGATTTAGCCTCAACCACTCCAAGATTAGGGGTTAGAGTAGTAAATGGATAGTCGGCTATTTTGGGTTTTGCCTCAGATATACTCGAAATTAGGGTAGATTTTCCTGCATTTGGAAATCCTAAGAGACCAACATCAGCTATTAATCTTAGCTCTAACTGAAGCGATAGCTCTTCTCCCTTTTCTCCATCTGTAGTTTTTCTGGGAGCTCTATTGGTAGATGATTTGAACCTTGCATTCCCTAATCCTCCCTTTCCTCCAGAAACAACTTCAAAAAGATCGCCATCTTTTTTTAAGTCTGCTATCTCTTCTTTAGTTGATTCCTCAAAAACAACAGTACCAACGGGAACTTTTAAAATTATGTCACTGGCATCCTTGCCATGTTTATTTTTACCCTCACCAGGAGAACCATTTTTAGCTTGGTATTTTTTTTGTAATCTAAAATCTTGCAGCGTTGTTAAAGAGCCATCAGCTTTAAGAAAAATGCTTCCGCCCTTTCCTCCGTCGCCACCATCGGGGCCACCCTTAGGAATAAATTTTTCTCTCCTGAAGCTCAAACATCCGTTTCCACCAGAGCCAGCTATTAATTGAATAGCAGCTTCGTCAATGAAGCTCATTATTTAATCTGCGGGAGTGATATTTATGAATTGTCTAAGATTTCTACCTTTTTTGCTGAAAGATACAGTGCCGTCAATTTTTGCAAAAAGTGTATGATCTTTTCCAATTCCAACATTTGTGCCAGGATGAAACTTTGTGCCCCTTTGCCTGACTAGAATAGAGCCAGCAGATACCAGTTGGCCGCCGTACCTTTTAACGCCTAGTCTTTTAGATTCAGAATCTCTTCCGTTTCTACTACTACCACCTGCTTTTTTATGTGCCATACTTAAACCGAAATTTGCTCTATTTGAATTTCACTATAATTTTGACGATGACCTTGCTTTTTCCTGTAGTCCTTCCTTCTTTTCATCTTGATAATAGTTACTTTATCTTCTTTTCCGTGTCGAAGGATTTTTGCAGTTACCTTCGCCCCTTCAATAAAAGGTGAGCCAAGAGTAACTTCGCCATCTTTCTCAATTAATAGCACATCAGTAATATCAACAGGTTCTCCTTCAGAAGCTTTAAGTTTTTCAACTTTAAGGATTTCTCCTTCAGCAACTTTATGCTGTTTACCACCTGTTTTGATTACCGCGTACATTTATATATCAAAATTGAGGTCGAATGATATCTAAATAAGTTCTTTGTCGCAATAGATTCGATAAATCAACTATGATAATTTGTACTTGAGAGATTGATGAAATTTACAGAAAAGAATTCTTTCACCAAAGAAGAACTTCAACTTTGCTCTAACGGAAAGCTATTTCATGAAAATGATGGAAAGCTTCCGAGTAGCAATATGCTGATGTTAGATAGAATTACTTCAATATCAGGAGATCAGGGTAATTACTCAAATGGACTAATAGAAGCAGAGCTTGATATCAATGAGAATCTTTGGTTTTTTGATTGTCATTTCAAAGATGATCCAGTTATGCCCGGATGCTTAGGTTTGGATGCAATGTGGCAAATTTTAGGGTTTTATTTACTTTGGTCTGGGAATCATGGAATAGGAAGAGCTCTTGGTGCCGGGCAGGTAAAATTTTATGGTCAAGTGCTTCCTCATGCTAAAACAGTTAAATATGAGATTCATGTAAAAAGAATGCTCTCAACAAAAACTGTTCTTGGAGTTGCAGACGGATTAATGTACGTTGATGGGAAGGAAATTTATTCAGCGAAGAACTTAAAAGTTGGGCTTTTTGAGAACCCTGGTAATTTTTGATGAGTACTTTAAAAAGAGCAGTAATAACAGGAATTGGTGCCATATCTTGCATAGGTAACAATATTTCTGAAATAACGAAATCTCTTAAATTGGGTACATCTGGGATACGTTTCAATGAATCGTACAAAGAACTAGGTATGCGAAGTCATATTTCTGGCTCCATTAATTTAAATCTAAAGGATCTCATTGATAGAAAACATTTAAGATTTATGGGAGAAGCAGCAAGCTATGCCTATTTAAGTACTGCAGAGGCTATAAAAGACTCAGGCTTGGATCTATCAAGGTTTTCTTCACAAGACGTTGGGGTCATTGCAGGTTCCGGTGGAGCATCTTCTAGAAGCCAAGTTGAAGCAGCAGAAATAGTTAA
The DNA here is from genome assembly GCA_902560275.1 of uncultured SAR86 cluster bacterium. Classification (GTDB taxonomy): domain Bacteria; phylum Pseudomonadota; class Gammaproteobacteria; order Magnimaribacterales; family AG-339-G14; genus CACNYO01. Next base: position 6,447 of record CACELJ010000002.1, read on the forward strand.
GAGCAAAGGAGTTAAAAGAATAGGACCTTATAGAGTTACTCAAACAATGGGAAACACCGTTTCAGCAGCTCTTGCAACTTTTTTTGGCATCAAAGGGGTGAATTTCTCTATTTCCTCTGCATGCTCAACAAGTGCACATTGTATTGGATCAGCTCTGGAACAAATTCAATTGGGAAAACAAAAAATAATATTAGCTGGTGGCGCTGAAGATGAGCATTGGACAATGTCTAGTATGTTCGATGCCATGGGAGCGCTGTCTTCTTCATATAATGGGAGCCCTGAGAAAGCATCAAGGCCTTTTGATAAAGACAGAGATGGTTTTGTTATAGCAGGAGGAGCGGGCATGCTCGTCGTTGAGGAATTAGATCATGCTCTAGAAAGAAATGCTGATATTTATGCTGAAATTACTGGATATGGAGCAACTTCTGATGGAGATGATATGGTCCATCCATCCGGAGAAGGAGCAGCTAATTGCATGCTAAAGGCTGTTGAAATGCATGGAAAAGATAATATTGATTATATTAATGCTCACGGAACTTCAACACCTGCTGGAGATCCTGTCGAGTTAGAATCTATAAAAAAGGTTTTCAAAGATAAAATTCCTCCCATAAGCTCAACAAAATCACAAACTGGACATACCCTTGGTGCCGCTGGGGCTTTAGAAAGTATTTTTTCACTATTAATGCTAAAAAACAGTTTTATATCAAAAACCCTTAATCTTTCTAGCTCGATTGATGAAGGTGAAGGTTTAGACTTAGTTTCAGAAGTCAGAAATCAGGATTTGGATGCTGTAATGAATAATAGCTTTGGCTTTGGTGGAACTAACGTTAGTTTAGTTTTTGAAAAGTTAAAATCCTAAAAAGGAATTTCATCATCTATGAGCCCCTCCTCAGGTTGAGGACTAGAGCTATTCATCTGAGGGCTCTGATCCAGATTATCTTCAGATCTTCGTCCTCCTAACATTTGCATTTCTCTCCCAATAATCTCTGTTGTATATCTCTTATTTCCTTGATCGTCTTCCCAATCTCTTGTTCTTAATGATCCCTCAATATAAACAGAAGAACCTTTTTTTAAATACTCCCCACAAACTTCTGCAATTCTTCTAAAAAAAACAACTCTATGCCACTCAGTTTTTTCCTTTTTTTCTCCAGTTTGATTATCATTCCAGCTTTCAGATGTAGCGATACTCAAATTTGCAACTGCATCTCCTCCCGCCGTATACCTCATGTCAGGATCTTTCCCGAGATTACCAACTAATATAACCTTATTTATTCCGCTTCGAGCCATAATGCACCTTATTTTTAATGTAAATTTATTATAATCCATCTGAAAAACTATTTATAAATAAATGAAAAATATCGAAGTCAAAGGTGCTAAACAGCACAATCTTAAAAACATCGATGTAATAATTCCTCGAGATAAACTTACCGTTATTACAGGGCTTTCTGGATCTGGAAAGTCTTCTTTAGCATTTGATACTCTATATGCTGAAGGTCAAAGAAGGTATGTTGAATCATTGTCTTCTTATGCAAGACAATTTTTGTCAGTTATGGATAAGCCCGATGTCGATCATATAAATGGTTTGTCCCCCGCTATTTCAATAGAGCAAAAATCCACATCTCATAATCCAAGATCTACAGTTGGGACTGTTACTGAAATTTATGACTATTTGAGGCTGCTTTATGCAAGGGTCGGCACGCCTTTTTGTCCAGATCATGAAATCTCCCTTGAATCTCAAAGTATTGATCAGATAGTCGATAAACTTTTTAAAGATGATGAAAATGAGAGAGCTATTATCTTATGTCCTATAGTAAGCCAACAAAAAGGTGAGCACTTAATCCTACTTAACGACCTTAAGGTGCGAGGATTTATTAGGGCAAAAATTAATGGAGAAATCATTGATCTGGATAATCTCCCTCAACTTAATAAAAATAAAAAACACGATATTGATATTGTCATTGATAGGCTATCTATTTCGAAGAAAAATAAATCAAGATTATCTGAATCAATAGAAACTGCGTTGAGAGAGTCAGATGGAATAGTAACTATTTCTTTCCTCGATGAATCTAAAAAAGACATAACATTTTCAACAAAAATGGCCTGCACCGAATGTGGTTTCAGCATTGCTTCATTGGAACCTAGGCTTTTTTCTTTCAATAGCCCTTCTGGAGCTTGCGATGATTGCGATGGATTAGGTCAGAAGTCACAAGTTGATAGAAGAAAAGTTATTGTGAGACCTGAATTAAGCTTAAATCAAGGAGCAATTGAGGGATGGGATTCAAGTCAGATGTATCATCACTATCTTCTCAACAGAGTAGCAAAACACTATGGCATTTCCTTGGACGAACCCTTCGAGGATTTATCTGAAAATATAAAAGAAAAAATACTGAATGGTAGTTCAGGTGAAATTATAGATTTTAGTTATGTTTCTAAAAGAGGGAATCTCAGAGAATCATTTAAACCTTTCGAAGGTGTGCTTAATAATATTGATAGAAGATTTAGAGAGAGTGAATCAGCTTTTTCTAGAGAGTATTTATCCAAATATATGACCAATACTGTTTGTATGTCATGCGAAGGCTCAAGATTAAATAAAGAGGCAAGATCTGTGAAGATTGATGGTAAAGAGCTTTGGGATATAACAAACATGACCATTGATGATTGCCTTGATTTTTTCAATAACTTGAATTTAAAGGGCAAAAAGGGAGCAATTGCAGAGAAGGTAGTAAAAGAGCTGAAAGAAAGATTAAAATTTCTATCTGATGTCGGGCTTAATTATCTAACATTATCAAGAAGCGCCGAAACTTTGAGCGGGGGAGAAGCACAAAGAATAAGACTTGCCAGTCAAATAGGTGCTGGGCTTGTTGGAGTTACATACATTCTTGATGAACCATCAATTGGCCTTCACCAAAGAGATAATAAGAGACTTTTATCTACTTTGTTTAGATTAAAAGATTTAGGAAATACGGTTATCGTCGTTGAGCATGATAAAGAGACAATAGAATGTGCTGATCATATTATTGATATCGGTCCAGGGGCAGGTATCCATGGAGGGTTTGTCAGTTTTGCAGGTAACTATAAAGAAATCCTTAAGCAAGAAAGCTCGTTAACCGGACAATATTTATCCGGGAAAAAAGATATTAAGATTGATAAATTTGAGAAATCTGAAAAAGGTTCTCTTTGTATTAAGGGTTGCAATGGAAACAATCTCAAGAATGTTAATTTAAATTTACCTTTGGGAAAAATTATCAGCATTACTGGAGTTTCGGGTTCTGGAAAATCTACGCTGATTAATCAAACTTTATATCCTGCTTTGGCAAATAAGATTCAAAAATCTAACTATGACTGTCAAGAATTTGAAAATATTTCAGGTGAAAAAAAATTAGATAAAATTATTGAGATTAGTCAGTCCCCAATAGGAAGGACTCCAAGATCAAATCCTGTTACTTACACAGGAATATTCACGCCTATCAGAGAGTTGTTTTCAGAAACGGAAGAGGCAAGAGCTCGAGGCTATAAGCCAGGAAGGTTCAGCTTCAATGTTAAAGGTGGCAGATGTGAAACTTGTCAAGGAGACGGTTTAATTAAGGTAGAAATGCATTTTCTGCCGGACGTCTATGTTAAATGTGATGTTTGTGATGGAAAAAGATACAACAAAGAAACGCTTGAGGTGAAATTCAAAGGGAAAAACATCTTTGAGGTTCTTGATATGAACGTTGAAGAATCCTTGAAATTTTTTGATTCGATTCCAACTATCAAAAGAAAATTACAAACTCTTTATGATGTGGGATTGAGTTATATAAAAATTGGCCAGCCCGCTACAACGTTATCTGGAGGAGAAGCCCAAAGAGTTAAACTTGCTAAAGAGCTTGGCAAGGTAGCCACAGGGGATACTCTTTATCTATTAGACGAACCAACAACTGGTCTTCATTTCCATGATGTAAACCTACTATTAAAAGTGATCAATAAATTGAATGAACAAGGCAATACTGTTGTCATTATCGAACATAACTTAGATGTGATTGTTAATTCTGATTGGATAATAGATCTTGGCCCAGAAGGCGGATCGGGTGGCGGAGAAATTATTGGAGAAGGAACTCCAGAAGAAATTTCAAAAATTAAAAAATCTCATACTGGGAGATTTCTGAAGGAAATGTTGAATTAATCTTCTTGAGATATCTCTTCAGAAGAATCCTCAGACTTATCTGTAAGCTCTACAAAAGCCATTGGGGCTGCGTCACCGGGTCTTGGTCCCATCTTAATGATTCTGAGATATCCGCCAGGTCTGTCTTTAAATCTAGGTCCTAGATCTGAAAAAAGTTTTCCAACCGCAGAATCATTTCTCAGTTTTGAAAAGGCTCTTCTTCTGTTGGCAACAGAATCTACTTTAGCCAGTGTAACTAATGGCTCAAAGACACCTCTAAGTTCTTTTGCCTTTGGAAAAGTGGTTTTTATAGATTCAGTCTCAATCAAAGAAATAACCATGTTTTTAAACATAGCTTTTCTCTGATCGCTTGTGCGACCAAATTTTCTTCCTGTTTTTTGGTGTCTCATCTATTAACCTTCAACATTTGACGGGGGCCAATTTTCGAGCTCTAAACCTAAAGATAATCCTCTAGCTGCTAGAACTTCTTTGATTTCATTAAGTGACTTTCTACCTAGATTAGGTGTTCTTAAAAGATCAGATTCCTTTCGGGTTACTAAGTCTCCAATATAATGGATCTTTTCAACTTTTAAACAATTGGCTGATCTCACTGTTAATTCAAGTTCATCTACAGGCCTCAGCATAATTGGATCAACAGGAGGAGTTTCATCTTCCTCTGGTTCTTCAGTTTCAAACCCTAATTCAGCAAAAGCCATTAATTGTCTTTGTAAAATAGTCGCTGCTAACCTCACAATCTCTTCAGGATCGATTGTTCCATTGGTTTCAACCTCAAGAATAAGCTTGTCTAGGTCAGTTCTATTTTCTACCCTTGCATTTTCAACTGAATAAGAAACTTTTTTAATTGGACTGTATGAAGCATCAATCTTTAGTGAACCAACCTCGGTATCTTCGCTCTCGGCCAAAGCTATGATATCTACAGGAACATAACCCCTTCCCTTGGTAACTTTTGCCGTCATCTCGAGGGAGCCTTTGTCAGCGAGAGTAGCAACTACGTGATCAGGATTTACAATTTCAACTCCAGCAGGAAGTTCAAAATCACTACCTTTGATATCTCCCGATCCTGACTTATTCACTGATATTTCGACTTCTTCTTGATCTGAAAGTCTCACAGAAAGACCTTTTAAATTTAAAAGGATATTAATGACATCCTCTTTAACTCCATCAATAGAGCCAAACTCGTGAAGAACCCCATTAATTTTTGCTTCTGAAACCGCTGCACCAGGGATTGAAGATAAAATTATCCTTCTAAGAGCATTTCCCAAGGTATGTCCAAAGCCTCTTTCAAGAGGTTCTAATACTATTTTTGAATTGTTTGAATCAACTTCTTCTACCAAAATTTCTTTGGGAGTTAAGAAGTCTTTGATCATGTCGAAATTATCTGTCATAGAATATCCTCTTTAAAATTATCTTGAATAGAGCTCAACAATAAAACTTTCATTAATTTCACTGCTAAGCAAATCTCTGTCTGGAGTATTTTTGTAAATGCCTGAAAAGTTATCGTGGTTAACCTCAATCCATTCACAAGGCTCTCTTGTTTTAAAAATCTCAAAAGATTGAGAAATTCTTTTTTGATTTCTTGATTTCTCAGAGATACTTATCTCATCGCCTTCCGCTACTTGATAAGAAGGAATGTTTACTTTTTTTCCATTAACCAAAACTGACTTATGATTAACCAATTGTCTTGCTTCGGCACGAGTAGAAGCAAATCCCATTCTATAGACCACGTTATCCAATCTAGCTTCCAAAAATTGAAGGAGATTTGTTCCAGTCTCACCTCTGCTACTAGCTGCAGCCTTATAGTAATTTCTAAATTGTCTTTCTAAAACTCCATACATTCTTTTTACTTTTTGCTTTTCTCTCAACTGCAAACCATAGTCTGAAGTTCTTATTCTTTTTGCTCCATGGTGTCCAGGAGGATTTTCAGATCTGATTTTGGATTCGTATGACCTATACCCACTTGTTAAAAGCAGATCAGTCCCTTCCCTACGAGATAATTTATTTCTTGGTCCTCTATATCTTGCCACTTTACACCCTTCTCTTTTTTGGAGGACGACACCCATTGTGAGGAATAGGAGTTACATCCGAAATTTTTGTAATCTTAAAACCGCAACCATTCAAAGCTCTTACCGCTGATTCTCGACCTGCTCCAGGTCCGGAAACTTCAATTTCCAAATTGTTTATTCCGAAGTTTTTAGCAGCATCTCCAGCTTTAGAAGCTGCTACCTGAGCCGCAAAAGGAGTACTTTTCCTTGATCCTTTAAAACCTGATCCACCAGCACTTGCCCAAGTTAAAGTATTTCCCTGTTTGTCCGTAATATTTATGATGGTGTTATTAAATGTAGCGTAAATATGCGCAACAGCATCGTTGTATGTTCGGCTATTTTTTTTAGATTTTGTTCCTTGTTTTGCCATATTTATCTTCTAATAGGTTTTCTAGGCCCTTTTCTGGTTCTAGCGTTAGTTTTTGTTCTTTGTCCTCTAACAGGTAAATGTTTCCTGTGCCTCATTCCTCTCAAAGTTCCTAAATCCATAAGTCTTTTTATATTGGTACTTATTTCTCTTCTTAAATCTCCTTCTACAAGAAACTCATTTACAGCTTTTCGAAGTTTTTCTAGATCTTCCTCGCTTAAACTTCCGATCAAAGAAGTTTTTTCAATGCCAAGTTGATCACAAATAGACAAAGCTCTCGTTCTGCCGATACCAAAAATATGAGTTAAAGAAACCCAAGCTTGTTTTTTATCTGGAATATTTACACCTGCTACCCTAGCCATATTTATTACCCCTGCCTCTGTTTGTGTCTTGGTTCATTGCTGCAGATAACAAAAACGGTGCCGTGTCTTTTGATTATTTTACAATCCTTACACATTTTTTTTACTGAAGCTCTTACTTTCATAATTACCTTCTATAATTTTTTAAATTAGCTTTTTTCATTAAAGACTCATATTGACTAGATAAAAGGTGCGATTGTACCTGAGCCATGAAGTCCATGACTACTACCACAGCAATTAAAAGTGATGTTCCCCCGAGATAAAAAGGTACATTTGCAGAAACAATTAAGAATTGAGGAAGTAAGCATACTGCAATCATGTATATTGATCCCCATACTGTTAATCTAGACATAACACTGTCAATATAGCCTTCTGTTTGATCGCCAGGCCTTATTCCAGGTAAGAATCCTCCAGATCTTTTAAGATTATCTGAAATATCTTTTGCCGGAAATTGAATGGCGGTATAAAAGAAACAGAAATAAGCTATCAAAACCGCAAAAACTATTACATACAAGGGTTGCCCAGGACTTAAAGCCAATGATATTTCCTGCAACCACTCAAATCCTTCAGATTGTCCAAACCAAGTACTAATTGAGGCTGGAAAAAGAACTATCGATGAAGCAAAGATCGCAGGAATTACTCCTGACATATTTACTTTCAATGGAACATGAGATGATTGACCCATAGCCATCTGGTTACCGATTTGTCTCTTAGCATAATTAACCGAAACTCTTCTTTGTGCCCTTTCTACCCAAACAATAAAAGCAATAGCCAATATTGCGAGAAGAGCTACAGATAAAAGTACGATTAAGTTAATTTCTCCTTGTCTAGCTCCTTCAAATGATTGTCCTATTGCTCTTGGCAATCCAGAAACAATACTGGCAAAAATAATAAGAGATATTCCATTTCCGATGCCTCTCTCATTTACCTGTTCCCCAAGCCATACCAAAAACATTGTTCCAGTAACAAAAGAAATAACTGCGGTAACAATAAACATATTTCCAGGAGTGCTAGCTAGCCCTTGACTCGATAATGCTATCGCAAAACCACTCGATTGAATGATTGCAAGCCCTAAAGTACCAAGGCGAACATAGTTGGTCCTTTTTCTTCTTCCAACTTCCCCTTCCTGTCTAAACATTTTTTTTAGGCTTGGAGTTGTTGCCTCTAAGAGATTCATCACAATAGCCGCAGTGATGTAAGGAACAACATTTAAAGCCATGATGCTCATTCTTTCTAGCGCACCTCCAGAAAACATATTAAATAAACCTAGAAGAGTTCCTTGATTTTGATCAAATAAAGAAGAAAGTTTCATAGGATCAATACCTGGAACAGGAATATGGGTTCCAATCCTATAAATAATTATTGCGTAAAGAACAAATCTAAGCCTTGCCCAAAGTTCAGACAATCCAGATGATTTGGCTGGATTTCTAGCCACTTATAATTTCTCCACCTAATTTATTAATTAATTCCTCAACAGATTTAGAAACGGATAAACCCTCAATTTTCACTGTTTTTGTCAATTCGCCGCCGTTAATGATCTTCACTTTTTTTATCTTGTTTGAAATGATTTTATTTTTCTTCAAGACCTCTAAAGTAATATGATCTTCAGCAAGCTTTTCTATATCTCTGAGTTTTATATGTGTACTGTATGGTTTTTGTCTAGAAGTGAATCCAAACTTTGGAAGTCTTTGTTGGATAGGCATTTGACCTCCCTCAAATCCAGGTCTGATTGAAGCTCCAGATCTTGCCTTTTGGCCTTTATGACCTCTTCCTGATGTTTTTCCTGAGCCAGATCCTGTTCCTCTACCAATACGCTTAGAGACTTTATTTTTGTTTGTTCTTTGAAGATTATTAAGTTTTAGCATTTAATCTAAGACCTCCAGCAGATGATGGGCTTTCTTGATCATACCTAGATTTTCAGGCGTGTTTTGAACCTCAACTACTTGATTAATTTTTTTTAATCCCAATCCTCTTACGGAAAGCCTCTGATTTTTCATCGAGCCTGCTAAACCTCTCTTTAATTTAACTCTAATCATTTCGTTAGACATTTCTTCCTCTTAAGATCTCCTTTCTGCAACCTGTTCTGGAGATTCAACGCTTGCTAATCCCTTCACAGTCGCTCTAACAACATTAATAGGGTTGGTTGAGCCATATGTTTTGGCTAATACATCTTTAATGCCAGCCAACTCAAGGACAGCTCGCATCGCACCACCTGCAATGACTCCAGTACCTGGAGAAGCCGGTTGCATATAAACAGTGGAACTTCCATGAGTTGATTTAACTGGATAATGGAGAGTAGAACCCTTAAGTTCAATCTTGATCATATTTTTTCTGGCATTTTCTAATGCTTTTTGAATAGCCATAGGTACTTCTCTGGCTTTTCCTCTTCCGAAACCAACCTTGCCTGCTCCATCTCCTACGACGGTAAGAGCTGTGAACCCAAAGATTCTTCCGCCTTTTACAACTTTTGCTACTCTATTAACTCCTACAAGTTTTTCTTCTAGAGCTTCATTACTAAACTGATCTATATTTTCTTCCATAATTCCTCAAAATTCTAAGCCTGCTTCACGTGCAGATTCAGCAAGACTCTTTACACGACCATGATATTTATATCCCGATCTATCAAACGTAACCTTTTTAATGCCTTTCTCGATAGCTCTTTTAGCAACCAATTCTCCAACTTTTTTTGCAGCTTCTTGATTTCCACCTTTATCAAGTTTTGCTTCTTTATCTGCAGAAGAAGCATGCGCAAGCACTTCTTTTCCATCAGGAGAAAAAACCTGAGCATAAATCTGATTATTGGATCTAAAAATAGATAGCCTATGATTACTCATTTCTTTAGTCTTAGATCTAAGTTTTCTAGATCTTCTTTGTCTTGCAGTAAATTTATCACTCATGCTTAAGCCTTCTTAGATTCTTTACGTTTAATTCTTTCTTCGGCATATTTAACTCCCTTTCCTTTATAAGGTTCTGGAGGTCTAAATGATCTAATTTTTGCAGCAGTTTCTCCTAAAAGTTGCTTATTAGCTGACTTTAAAATAACTTCAGTTTGAGAGGGCACATCGGCGTTTACCCCTTCGGGTAGTTGGTAAATTACTGGATGAGAGAATCCTAGAGAGAGTTCCAATTTATCTCCAGAAAGCTTTGCTCTGTAACCAACCCCATTAATTTCTAATTTTTTTTCGAAACCGTCTGAAACCCCTTTAATCATATTTATTGCTAAAGCCCTCATTGTCCCTACCATTGCGATAGATTCCTTTGTTTCTTCTTTAGGAGAAAATAATAGTTCTTTCTCAGGAGTGGAAGCCATTACTGAAGGATGAATAGACATAGATAAGTCTCCGTTCTTACCCGAAACTTTAAGTAAGTTTTCAGCAAGGGATATCTCTATACCTTCTTGAATTGGAATTGGTCTTTGAGTATTTCTAGCCATAATTAAAATACAGTGCAGATTAATTCTCCGCCTACCCCATGTTCTCTAGCTTCTTTGTCAGTCAAAACTCCTTTACTTGTTGTAATAATTCCAACACCTAAACCATTTCTGACTGAAGGAATTTCTTTTGATGAAAAGTATTTTCTTAATCCAGGTTTGCTTATTCTTTTCAATTCCCTTATGACCGGCGATTCTTGATGGTATTTGAGGGAAACTAAAATAGTTTTTTTGCTCTCCTCGCCCTCAATCTTAAAAGATGATATGAATCCTTCTTTCTCTAATACTGAGCAAATGGCGTTTTTAATTTTGGAAGATGAAAAGCTTACCGTTGCATGCCCTCTAGCTTGAGCATTCATCACTCTAGAAATCATGTCAGAAATTGGATCTTGCATACTCATTGATAACCTCTACCAACTTGATTTAACCAATCCTGGAACATCTCCATTCATAGCCAATTCTCTTAATTTATTTCTTGAAAGGCCAAACCTTCTGTAAACAGCGTGCGGTCTTCCAGTTATTTGACATCTTCTTTGGAGACGAACAGGACTTGCATCTCTTGGAAGTTTTTGAAGTTTTAATCTTGCCTCATATCTTTCTTCATCAGATAGATTCATGTCTGAGATAACTTTTTTAAGCTCCTCTCTCTTTTTTGCAAACTTTTGAACCATCTTGATTCTTTTGTTCTCTCTAGCAATCATTGAAACTTTGGCCATAATTTTTACCTTTAACTTTTAAATGGGAAGTTTAATTTTGATAATAAGGCAAAACCTTCTTTATCATTATTGGCGGAGGTTGTAATACAAATATCCATACCGCGTATTTTTTCTACTTTGTCGTAATCAATTTCAGGAAAGATAATGTGTTCTTTTATTCCCATTGAGTAATTACCTTGACCGTCGAAAGATTTTGGATTCAATCCTCTAAAATCTCTTTCCCTTGGAATTGCTATAGACAACAACCTGTCTAAAAATTCATACATTCTGTTGCCTCTTAAAGTAACTTTGCACCCAATTGGAAATCCTTCTCTTATTTTAAAACTTGCTACCGACTTCCTTGCAAAAGTCTTTATTGGTTTTTGGCCTGCTATTAATTCAAGATCTGCAATTGCATCATCAACTGATTTTCGATTATTCAATGCATCCGGTCCTAACCCCATATTTACTGTGACCTTTGTAATTTTGGGAACAGCCATGGAGCTTTTTACGCCCAACTCATCTTTAAGTGAACTGACGACGTTATCCTGATAATTTGTTTTAGTAATAGACATTCCTATTTAACTTCCTTATTTGTTGATTTTGAAACTCTAATCTTTCCTTTTTTCTCATCTGAATTAATTTGTAATTTATCTCTCTTTTTTGTACTGCTATTGTAAAAAGCAATATTAGATATGTTGATAAAGGACTCCTTTTCAATAATCCCTCCGGGTTCATTGATTTGAGGGTTTGGTTTTACATGTTTTTTTACAAGTTTTATTCCAGACACTAAACATCTATCACCTTTAATTTTTGTTAGAGTTCCAGTTTTTCCTTTATCTTTTCCTGAGATCACGATCACTTCATCACCAGTTCTTAATTTATTCATTAGATTACCTCTGGCGCTAGAGAAATTATTTTCATGAAATTATTGGATCTCAATTCTCTGGAAACGGGACCAAAAATCCTAGTTCCAATAGGTTGTTGTTGGTTATTTATAAGGACAGCTGCATTGTCATCAAATCTAACGATTGATCCATCTTCTCTGCGAATGTCTTTTTTAGTTCTGACTACAACTGCATCTGCTACTTGACCTTTCTTAACCCTGCCTGTTGGGATGGCTTCTTTAATTGCCACTTTGATAACGTCGCCAACTCTTGCGTAACGTCTTTTAGATCCACCAAGCACTTTGATACACATCACTTTTCGGGCACCGCTGTTATCAGCCACTTCTAAGATAGTTTCTGTTTGAATCATGACTTACCCTCTTTGAGTATTTCTACCAAAGTCCACGATTTTGTTTTTGATATTGGTCGACATTCTTTGATAGTTACTTTGTCTCCAAGAGAACAAGCATTTGCCTCATCATGAAAGCTGATCTTCGAGGATCTTCTAATTATTTTTCCTAATTTAGGGTGTTTAACTTTTCTGTCTATTTTTGCTACTGCAGTTTTGTCAGAGTTACAACTTACAACCATACCTGTCATTGTTCTTATTGCTTTATCAGACATTTGCATCCTCTTGTTGTTTAAGTTGTTTAAGCGAAGTCAAAATTCTTGCAACAGCCTTTTTTTTCTCTTTTAAAAGGTGCGTCTGCTGAAGAGAAGCAGATGAACTTTTTAGTTTTAGATCTAATAATTCAGATCTTGTTTTCTCTAGATCCTTCATTAAATCAGTGTGAGATGGATTTTTAGCCATTAGATAACCTTCCTAGAGATAAATTGAGTTGAAACAGGAAGTTTTGCAGCTGCTAGAGAAAATGCCTCCCTAGCCAAAGCTTCGTCAACACCTTCCATTTCATAAAGAATTTTTCCAGGTTTAATAGGTGAAACCCAATATTCTACGTTTCCTTTTCCTTTTCCTTGCCTAACTTCAAGGGGTTTTTTGGTAATTGGTTTATCGGGAAAAATTCTAATCCAGATTTTTGCTCCACGTTTTACATGCCTGGTCATGGCTCTTCTTGCAGCCTCAATTTGACGGGACGTAATTTGACCTCTTGATGTAGCTTTCAAACCAAATGTACCGAAATCTAAAGAATTAGATCTCTGTGCGAGGCCTCGATTGCGACCTTTCATTTGCTTTCTATATTTAGTCCTTTTTGGCTGAAACATTAGCTATCCTTGTCTTTTTCTTTAATTTTTTTATCAATTAATTCGCCTCTGAATATCCATACCTTGACGCCAATAATCCCGTAAGTAGTTTTTGCTTCTGCTAAGCCATAATCAACATCTGCTCTTAATGTATGAAGAGGCACTCTTCCTTCTTTATGCCACTCAGATCTTGCAATCTCGGCCCCACCTAATCTACCTGAAACTTTTATTTTCACACCAAGCGCTCCTTGTCTCATGGTGTTTTGAGCTGCTCTTTTCATAACCCTTCGAAACATAGCCCTTTTTTCAAGTTGAAGTGCTATGTTTGCAGCAACTAGCTGAGCATCAAGATCAGGTTTTCTTATTTCTTGAATATTCAGACTAACCGGTACATTCATGATTTGCGTTAGCTTTTCTCTTAATCGATCGATATCTTCGCCTCGTTTACCAATAATCATTCCAGGTCTTGCAGTATGGATTGTGACTTTTGCGCTTTGAGCAGGCCTTTCTATGTGTATTTTGCTAACAAATGCATTATCAAGTTCTTTTTTTAGAAACTCTCTAACTTGAAAATCATTAAAAAGGATCTCTCTATATTTATCTTTTTCAGCAAACCATACAGAGTTATGATCTCTGGAGATGCCTAGTCTGATTCCAATTGGATTAACTTTCTGTCCCACTTATTCTCCTTAATTACTTATTTTTAGGTTTATATGGCATGTCTTTTTTTCGATACGATCTGCCCTTCCTCGAGCTCTAGCCCTTATTCTTTTCATGATCAAAGCTTCATCAACAGAAATGTGGCTAACAAACAAAGTATCGATATCTAAACCATAATTATTTTCTGCAGAAGAAATAGCTGAGTCCAAAAGTTTTTTTAAATTTCTAGAACCAGACTTTGGACTAAAAGTAAGAATATCCAATGCCTCATCAACTTTTTTGCCACGAATTTGATCTGCCAATAGTCTTATCTTTGAAGCTGAAGACTTAAATCTAGATAATTTTGCTGATACTTCTGTCATTAAGCTTTCCTGTCGCCTGAGTGTTGTTTAAAAGTTCTGGTAGGAACAAATTCACCTAACTTATGTCCAACCATGTCCTCTTGAATGAATATAGGAACGTGTTGCCTACCGTTATGGATGGAGATTGTTAAGCCGACCATTTCTGGAGAGATCAGTGACCTTCTAGACCATGTCTTGATGGGTCTCTTGTCTTTGGACTCGACAGCTTTTGAGACTTTATCCATCAAATGATGATCGATAAACGGACCTTTTTTTATTGAGCGCGGCATGTCTATTTCTTCCTTCTTCTAATGATTTGTTTATCTGTTCTCTTATTGCTTCTTGTTCTGTAGCCTTTCGTAGGAACTCCCCAAGGTGATACGGGATGCCTACCTCCAGAAGTTCTTCCTTCTCCTCCACCATGCGGATGATCTATAGGGTTCATTGCAACACCTCTTACGGTGGGCCTAACTCCCAACCATCTTTTTGCTCCTGCTTTACCAATAGATTTTAAAGAATGCTCAGAATTAGACACTGTTCCAAGAACAGCCCTACATTCGACAGGCACTCTTCTTACCTCTCCGCTTTTCATTCTTAGGGTTGCTGTATTTCCTTCTTTTGCAACAAATTGAACATAGGATCCAGCACTTCTTGCTATTTGAGCACCTTTTTTCGGTTTGAGCTCCACGCAATGAATAGTAGAACCTACAGGGATAAAATTAAGATCAAGGGCATTCCCTACTTTGATTGGAGCATCGTTACCAGATTGGACCGTATCTCCTTGATTTAGGCCGGAGGGAGCAATAATGTATCTACGTTCACCATCTGAATATAACAATAAAGCTATATGAGCTGATCTATTAGGATCGTATTCAATTCTTTCTACAGTAGCGGGTATCCCGTCTTTTGTTCGTTTAAAGTCAATGATTCTATAATGTTGTTTATGTCCACCACCTTGGTGTCTTACGGTTATTCTTCCCCTATTGTTTCTTCCGCCATTTTTACTTTTTGTAGCCAATAAAGGAGCATGGGGTTTACCTTTATGAATGGTCTGATCTACTTGGAAGCTTCTAAATCTTCTTCCCGCAGATGTTGGTTTTGCTCTAACTACAGTCATTTTTATTCAATTGATAAATCTATTTGATTGCCTTCCTTAAGAAAAACATAAGCTTTCTTCCAATCGCTTTTTTTTCTAATTTTATTCTTGAGTGTTCTTTTTGTTTTGCCTTTGACGTTCACAATATTTACTTTTTCAACTTCAACTTTATATAAAGATTCTATTGCTTTTTTTACTTGAAGCTTGTTAGCAGAAGAAGAAACTTTAAAAACGTAACTATTTGCATTTTGAATAGCTAAAGAAGCTTTCTCAGAAAGATGAGATGAATTTAATACTTTTAATGGGTGCAATTGACTCATGAATATGCCCCTATTATTTTTTCTAAAGATTTATCTGTGAGTAGGATTTTTTCATGTGAAATTAAATCTACCGGATTAATTTGATCAACCGTAGTGATATCAATATTTTTTAAATTCCTAGATGCTAAATGAAGATTTTCAGAAATCTCATCTAAAATTATCGTTATAGAAGAAGTCTCAAATGGAGAGATTAATTCTAATAATTTTTTTGTTTTTGGTTCATCTAGAGAAAAATCTTTTACCATGATTATTCTTTCCTCTTTAGCTAATTTGGATAGGATTGATTTAATCCCATTTTTAAACATCTTTTTATTTATTTTTTTCTTTGTAAGTTGAGGTCTAGCGGCAAATGTAACACCACCTGATCTCCAAATCGGTCCACGAGTTGTTCCGGCTCTTGCTCTACCGGTTCCTTTTTGTCTCCAAGGTTTTTTCCCGCCACCGCTGACATCAGATCTATTTTTTTGAGCTTTAGTGCCACTGTGATTATTTGAAATTACAGTGTTAACTAGTTGATGAACAAGATCCTCATTAAAATCTTGTTCAAATATAGTCTCAGGCAAATCTGCTGATGTTTTTTCTTTGTAATATGTTAGCTGCATGGTTATTAGTTTTTAGTTGCTGGCTTTATGATGACGGGTGAACCTTTGGATCCAGGTAAAGCACCTTTAACTAAAATAAGATTATTTTCTGCATCTATTTTTTGTATTTTTAAATTCTGTGTTGTTTGGCGGGTGTTTCCTAGATGGCCTGCCATCTTTTTTCCCTTCCAAACTCTTCCTGGAGTTTGACATTGACCAATAGATCCCGGTTTCCTATGCGCTAGGGAATTTCCGTGTGTTGCATCTTGTGTTGCAAAATTCCAACGTTTGACCGTCCCAGCAAAGCCTTTCCCTTTCGTTGTTCCGGTAACATCGATAATCTGACCCTCTTCAAAAATGTTTAATTCCAATGATTGACCTAGTTCAATATTTTCTAAGTCTGATTCCTGGATTCGGAATTCTTTAATAGTTTTTGCTGAGGGAGTGTTTGATTTATTGAGATGGGCTTTTTCGGGTTTTGTGAGATGTTTTTCTTTTTTGGTTCCGGTAGATATTTGTACTGATGAGTAACCTTCTGAATCAATTTTTTTTATTTGAGTCACAACATTGGAGTCGATTTTTACCACGGTAACAGGCACGGAATTTCCATCTTCTGTGAAAACCCGGGACATACCTTCTTTTATGCCTATCAATCCAATCATCTTATTTACTTAACTCATCTAGTGAGATTTGAACGTCAACCCCAGCGGAAAGATCAAGCTTCATTAAAGCATCGACAGTTTTTTCAGTGGGCTTGATGATATCCATCACTCTTTTATAGGTTCTAATTTCATATTGATCTCTTGCATCTTTATCCTTATGCGGCGAGATTAATACAGTAGTGCGACTTTTTTTGACAGGCATTGGTATTGGTCCTTTAACAACCGCGCCAGTTCTTTTAACAGTATCAACAATTTCTCTTGCCGATTTATCAATTAATTTATTGTCAAAAGCTTTGAGCCGAATTCTAATATTCTGGTCTTGCAAACCAACCTCCAAAAGTAATAAATATCTGTTAAAGAACTAATCGATTTATCCGTAAATCGATTCATCCATCTCACGGACGAGCGGCAATTCTATTGGGACATCGATGCGATGTCAACAAGCGTATTAGCTTTTATTTATGATGGATTCAGCAACGTTATTGGGGACTTCAGCGTACTTTAGAGGCTCCATGGTAAACGTTGCTCTACCTTGAGTTGCAGATCTTAAATCAGTTGCATAGCCAAACATTTCAGCAAGCGGAACTTCTCCATTGAGAGCCTTACCAGATGGTATATCATTCATTCCTTGGACAATTCCTCTTCTTCTATTTAAATCTCCAACGACATCTCCCATGTACTCTTCTGGAGTCACAACTTCTAACTTCATAATCGGTTCAAGTAAAACCGGCTTAGCTCTCATAGCTCCATCTTTTAGAGCCTGTGAAGCAGCAACTTTAAAAGCTATCTCACTTGAATCTACATCATGGAAAGAACCATCATAGAGTGTTACTTTTACATCGATTAAGGGATAACCAGCAATTACACCGGCTTCCATTTGCTCTTGGACGCCCTTGTCTACAGCTGGTATGAATTCTCTTGGAATGGTTCCACCAACAATAGAATTAACAAATTCATAGATATCTTTATCTTCTTCTTCCGTCTCTTCGTGAACTAAGGGTTCAATTTTTATCCAAACGTGTCCGTATTGCCCTTTACCACCCGATTGTCTTACAAACTTTCCTTCAGACTCAACCATTTGCCTAATTGTTTCTCTATAAGCTACCTGAGGCTTACCAATGTTAGCTTCAACATCAAACTCACGTTTCATCCTGTCAACGATTACGTCTAAATGAAGCTCTCCCATACCGGATATTATCGTTTGACCTGATTCTTCATCACTATTCACTCTAAAAGATGGATCCTCTTGAGCTAGCCTTCCTAAGGCGGTAGACATTTTTTCCTGATCTGTTTTAGTTTTTGGTTCAACGGCAACTGAAATCACTGGCTCTGGGAATGTCATCTTCTCCAAAATGATAGCCTTATCTCTATCGCAAAGAGTTTCTCCTGTGCTGACGTCCTTCAAACCTATTACTGCACATATATCACCTGCCCTTACTTCAGATATTTCTGTTCTGTTGTTAGCGTGCATCTGCAACATCCTACCGATTCTTTCTTTGGATCTTCGAGATGGCGAATAAACGGAATCTCCAGATGATAAAACACCTGAATAGACTCTTATGAAGGTTAAAGTGCCTACAAATGGATCTGTAGCAATCTTGAAAGCAAGGGCTGAGAATGGCTCCTCGTCGCTAGAAGACCTCTGATCTTCAGTTTCTTCATCTTCCAAAACACCTTTAATAGCTTCAACCTCATCAGGAGATGGCAGATAATTGATTACCGCGTCTAGTACGCACTGAACTCCTTTATTTTTAAATGCTGAACCACACAGACATAAAACTATTTCATTGGCTAAGGTTCTTTGTCTCAGTCCTGCGATGATTTCTTCTTCAGTAAGATCTCCATTTTCGAGATACTTATCCATTAAATCTTCTGAAGCCTCAGCGGCAGATTCAAGCATCTGCTCTCTGTAATCTTCACACTCAGCTAACATTGATTCAGGAATATCTTCTTCCCTATAGGATTTCCCCATATCATCAAGGTCAAAATAAAGAGCTTTCATTGAAATTAAATCAACCATTCCTTCAAAGTCATCTTCTGCACCGATTGGTAGGTTGATAGGAACTGGTGAGGCGCCTAATCTATCTTTCATTTGCTGAACAACATTAAGAAAGTTTGCTCCAGCTCTATCCATTTTGTTAATGAAAGCAATTCTAGGAACCTTATAACGATTTGCTTGTCTCCAAACTGTTTCAGACTGGGGTTCAACTCCTGAGCTACCGCAGAAAACAACAACTGCTCCATCCAGTACTCTCAAAGATCTTTCAACTTCGATAGTAAAATCTACGTGACCAGGTGTATCAATAATATTGACTCGGTGTTCATCAAATTGTTGTTTCATTCCCTTCCAGAAACAAGTTGTAGCAGCTGATGTTATGGTAATACCTCTTTCTTGCTCCTGCTCCATCCAATCCATAGTCGCAGCGCCATCATGGACTTCTCCAATTTTGTGAGAAATACCTGTGTAATATAGAACCCTTTCTGTAGTTGTTGTTTTTCCGGCATCTACGTGGGCGCAAATACCGATATTTCTATATAGTTTAAGTGGAACTTTTCTGCCGCTCATATTTAAATTGTGTTTATCTTATTAAAATCTGAAATGTGAAAATGCCTTATTTGCATCAGCCATTTTGTGGGTATCTTGTCTCTTTTTGACAGCTTCTCCCCTGCCGTCTGACGCGTCAAGTAATTCGTTAGCTAACTTGTCAGCCATTTTCTTTTCTGATCTTTTTTTCGCACTGGTCACTAACCATCTCATTGCAAGAGCCATTTTTCTGGAAGACTTTACTTCTATTGGAACTTGATAAGTTGCTCCACCTACTCTTCTGGATTTAACTTCAACTTGAGGTGCAACTTGGTCTAAAGCATCGTCAAATACTTTTAAAGGATCTTGTTTAGATTTGGCAGAGATTTGATCTAAAGCAGAGTACATTATTTTCTCAGCAACACTTTTTTTTCCGCGTTGCATAATCTGATTAATAAACTTTGCAACTTTAATGCTGTTAAATTTTGGATCAGCAAGTATGTCTCTTTTTGGAACTGGACCTTTTCTTGGCATATTTTGAATTATTTAGGTTTTTTGGATCCGTATTTAGATCTTCTTTGCTTTCTGTCATCGACTCCCGAAGTATCAAGAGTACCTCTGACGGTATGGTATCTAACACCAGGTAGGTCTTTTACTCTTCCGCCTCTTAGAAGAACAACAGAGTGCTCTTGCAAGTTATGACCTTCTCCGCCGATGTAGGAAATAACTTCGTAACCTGAAGTCAATCTGACTTTACAAACTTTTCTAAGAGCTGAATTAGGCTTCTTTGGAGTTGTAGTATAAACACGAGTACAGACACCCCTTCTTTGAGGACATCTATTTAGAGCTGGAACATCCGACTTTGCAGATTTACTCTTTCTTGGTTTTTTTATTAGTTGATTAACAGTAGCCATTTTGGTTTGCGATTTTAGATATGAAGAAAGCCTAGGTCAAACATTATTTAATTATCCTCAGAGATCTCCGTTCCTTCCATAGCTTCGGCTAGCTCCATTTCCAAGTTAGATTGAATTTCATCTTTTTCTGCATAGAAACCAGTACCAGCAGGAATTAATTTTCCAATAATTACATTTTCTTTGAGTCCTCTAAGCTTATCAATTTTGCCTGTCACAGCTGCTTCTGTTAGAACTCTTGTTGTTTCTTGAAAAGATGCGGCTGATACAAATGAGTCAGTTGCAAGTGAAGCTTTAGTAATTCCAAGAAGAATTCTGTCAAATTCTATTAAAGCTTTTCCATCCTCGGAAAGAGTTTTATTTTTTTCAGCGACTGCAGATAGTTCGGCCTGTTCGCCTAAAATAAAGTCAGAATCGCCAGGATCAGTAATTTCAACTTTTCTTAGCATTTGCCTCAAAATCACTTCTATATGTTTATCAGATATCTCAACTCCTTGGAGCCTATAAACATCTTGTATCTCGTTTACGACGTAATCGGTAAGCTCTTCAACTCCTTTTAGGGCAAGAATATCGTGAGGGCTTAGAGGTCCATCACTTACTACATCTCCTTTGCTGACCATCTCTCCTTCGAAAACATTAATATTTCTTGTTTTAGGAATAAGAGTCTCTGAAGTTACTTCCTCCTTGCCATCCATTTTTGTTATGACTAATCTTCTTTTTCCCTTAGTTTCCTTACCCCAAGAAACCACCCCAGACATATCAGCTAGAATTGCTTCCTCTTTAGGTTTTCTAGCTTCAAATAAATCTGCAACTCTTGGTAAGCCACCAGTAATATCTCTAGTTTTAGATGATTCTTTAGGAATACGAGCAATGACATCACCAACTTTAATTTTTGAATTATTTGTCAAGCCAAGAATAGAGTTACCTTCAAGAGAATATACAGCAGCGTGCTTGCCTCCAGGTAAAGTAACTTCTTTTCCTTTTTCATCCATAATACTTACAGATGGACTTAGCTCCTTACCTGATGAAGATCTTTCAGAAACATCCAAGACTTGAGTACTACTCAATCCGGTTAAATCATCCTGAATTGTTTTGACTGTTATGCCTTCTTCCATATCGGATAATTTAACTTTGCCTTGAACTTCAGAAATTATAGGTCTCGTATGTGGATCCCAAGATGCAATTATATCTCCCGCCTTGGCTTGGTCTCCATCATTGACAGAAATAATAGCTCCATAAGGAACCTTGTATCTTTCTTTCTCCTGACCATTTTCATCCGATACCGATATCTCAGCTGATCTAGATATACATACATTTTTCTTTTCTCTATTTACAAGTGAATTAAGATTTGTGTATTTGACACTACCGTCGTATTTAATTTGGACTTTATCTTCCTCAGAAGACCTCGAGGCTGCACCTCCAATATGGAAAGTTCTCATCGTTAATTGTGTGCCTGGCTCACCTATTGATTGAGCGGCTACAATTCCTACAGCTTCTCCAGGGTCAACAAGATTCCCTCTTCCTAAGTCTCTTCCATAACACATTGAGCATATTCCATATGCTGTTTCACAAGTTATAGGAGATCTGACAAAGATTGAATCTATAGAATGATTTCCTAATTCTTGTGCAATAGCCTCATCGATAACAGTATTTGCAGGTAACTTAAATGCTCCGTCTGCTGAAGAAACTTCTTTTGCAGTGACTCTACCTAAAACTCTATCTTTAAGCTCAAGTACAGTTTCACCTCCTTCGATAATTGATTTGATTTCAATACCCTTTTTAGTCTCACAATCAACTTCTCTTACCACTAAATCTTGTGCCACATCAACTAATCTTCTAGTTAAATAACCAGAGTTAGCAGTTTTCAGGGCAGTATCTGCCAATCCTTTTCTTGCTCCATGAGTAGAAGTGAAATATTGCAATACTGTCAATCCTTCCCTGAAATTTGCAGTTATAGGAGTTTCAATAATTGATCCGTCTGGCTTAGCCATAAGACCTCTCATTCCTGCAAGCTGTCTTACTTGTGCGGGTGAACTTCTTGCACCAGAATCCAAGTACATGTAAACAGAGTTAAAGGAATCTTGATCAACCTCTTCTCCATCTTTGTTTGTAACTTTTTCTTTTGAGATAGTATCCATTAGAGAGTTTGCTACTTTTTCATTAGCACGAGACCAAATATCAATGACCTTATTGTATTTTTCACCTTGGGTCACTAAACCAGATGAGTATTGAGCCTCAATATCTTTTACCTCTTGTTCAGATTTTTCAATAATTTCGGCCTTATCCTCCGGGATTAGACAATCATCAACACAAATTGAAGAGCCGGATTTAGTAGAGTATTCATAACCTTGATACATGAGTTGATCCGCAAAAATTACAGTATCTTTCAAACCACAATCTCTGTAGCAAGTATTTATTAAATCGGAAATGCCTTTGCTGGTTAAAGTATTATTAAAATGTTCAAAATTTAATCCATCTGGGGAGATTTGATAAAGTAATGCTCTTCCAACTGTAGTATCTTTAAGTTCAGTTTGACCTTCTTTATCTTTGATCCTTACTTTAACTTTTGCCTGAAGTTCAACTGCATGTGTTTCAAAAGCTCTTGATACTTCTTTAACGTCTGCAAATATAGATCCCTCTCCTTTTGCATTAATTTTTTCTCTTGTCATATAGTAAATTCCTAACACAACATCTTGGGATGGATCTATGATTGGCCTACCATTTGAAGGTGAAAGAATATTGTTACTAGCCATAAGCAAGGCACGGCATTCAAGTTGAGCTTCTAAAGTTAGCGGAACGTGAACAGCCATTTGATCGCCATCGAAATCTGCGTTGTAAGCTTTACAAACTAGAGGATGTAATTGGATGGCTTTACCTTCAATAAGTAATGGTTCAAAAGCCTGAATTCCCAATCTATGAAGTGTTGGAGCTCTATTTAAAAGAATAGGATGTTCCTTTATAACGTCGGCTAAAATATCCCAAACAACAGGCTCTTCTCTCTCGACCATCCTTTTTGCACCTTTGATAGTAGTTGCTAGCTCAAGATTTTGAAGCTTCCCAAATACAAATGGTTTGAAAAGTTCAAGAGCCATTTTTTTAGGTAGACCACATTGATGCAATTTTAAAGTAGGTCCGACCACGATCACTGAACGGCCAGAATAATCAACCCTTTTTCCTAAAAGGTTTTGTCTAAATCTTCCTTGCTTACCTTTTATCATGTCAGCTAAAGATTTGAGAGGTCGTTTATTCGAACCAGTTATAGCTCTTCCTCTTCTTCCATTATCTAAAAGAGCGTCAACTGATTCTTGGAGCATTCTTTTTTCATTTCTTACAATAATTTCGGGAGCATTGAGTTCCATTAATCTTTTAAGCCTATTGTTTCTGTTTATCACTCTTCTGTATAAGTCGTTGAGATCTGAAGTAGCAAATCTTCCTCCTTCAAGAGGAACCAAAGGTCTTAAGTCTGGTGGCAATACAGGCAACACATCCAGGATCATCCATTCAGGTTTATTGGATGAATTACTGAATGATTTTATGATTTTCATTCTTTTAGAAAGTTTTTTTATTTTTGCTTCAGACTTGGTTTCTGTCATTTGTTGTTCAATCAAAGCAATTTCCTCTTCTAAATCCATCTCCATTAGCAGTGTCTTAACTGCCTCTGCTCCCATTCCTGCCCTGAATTCTTCACCATAATTTTCAAGAGCCTCGTAATACTCTTCTTCATCTAAAATCTGACAGCTTTCAAGATCTGTCATTCCTGGATCAGTAACTACAAAAGATTCAAAATATAGAATTCTTTCTAATTCTCTTAGCGTCATATCTAAAAGTAGAGCAATTCTTGAAGGTAGAGATTTTAGAAACCAAATGTGGGCAACGGGCGCGGCTAGTTCAATATGCCCCATTCTTTCTCTTCTAACTTTAGCAAGTGTGACTTCAACTCCACATTTTTCACAAACTACTCCCCGATGCTTCATCCTTTTGTATTTGCCACATATGCATTCGTAATCCTTTATGGGACCGAAAATCTTTGCGCAAAAAAGACCGTCTCTTTCAGGCTTAAATGTTCTGTAGTTTATTGTTTCTGGTTTTTTTACTTCCCCAAAAGACCATGATCTTATTTGTTGGGGTGAAGCCAAACCTGCTTTGATGGCATTGAAATCTTCTTGTTCGCCTTGGTTGAATAATTTTAATAAATCTTTCATTAGATCAAACCTCCTCGAAATCAATATCAATCGCTAAAGATCGAATTTCTTTTGTTAAAACATTATAGGATTCTGGTATTCCAGCTTCCATTTCATAAGAACCATCGACTATATTTTTATAGATTTTTGTTCTTCCGTAGACATCATCAGACTTAACAGTGAGCATTTCCTGAAGAGTATGAGACGCACCATAAGCTTCAAGAGCCCAAACCTCCATCTCTCCGAGTCTTTGTCCACCAAATTGTGCTTTTCCTCCAAGCGGTTGCTGAGTAACTAAGCTGTAAGACCCTGTGGAACGTGCATGCATTTTATCTTCGATAAGATGATTTAGCTTGAGCATATACATGTACCCAACAGTGACTGGGCGATCAAATTTATCCCCTGTTCTTCCATCGTACAAAGTAGTTTGTCCAGTTTCAGGAAGGTTGGCTAAATTCAACATCTCTTTAATTTCTGCCTCTTTAGCTCCATCGAAAACTGGGGTTGCCATAGGAACACCGTTTTTAAGATTGTGGCAAAGCTCTAAGAATTCACTATCGTTGAGAGAACTAATGTCCTGATTCATCCCTGATTTAGCATAAATTTTATCTATGAATGATCTTAGGGCTTTTAAATCCTTATAATTTTCGAGCATCTTAGATATTTCATCTCCAAGACCTTTTGCGGCTGATCCCAGATGAACTTCAAGAAGTTGTCCAACGTTCATTCTTGATGGCACTCCTAATGGATTCAATACTAAATCAACTGGCTCACCATTTTCATCATATGGCATATCTTCGACAGGCATAATTACAGATATGACTCCTTTGTTACCATGCCTACCCGCTAATTTGTCGCCTGGTTGGATTCTCCTTTTAATCGCAAGATAAACTTTAATTACTTGTTGCACTCCTGGAGGTAAATCATCTCCGGAAACAATTTTTTTCTTCTTAGCTTCAAATCTATTTTTGAGCATTTTTTCATATGCTTTCAAATTGTCTTTGGAATCTTTTAACTGATCATTAATATCTTCGCTTTGCATTCTCAATTTGAACCACTCGTCGGAAGCAAGGTTATCTAGAAACTCTTTAGATATTATTTCCCCTTTAGATATGCCTCTTCCAGATATCACTTTTTGACCTGTCAAAACAGACCTTAAAGAGTTGATGGTCGCATTTGTAACTATCTCCAGTTCTTCATCAAGATCTTTTTGGATCTCAGCTAAAGAGACAGATTCAATTACAGAAGCTCTTGGATTTTTTTCTAATCCCTCTCTTGTATAGATTTGAACATCAATTACTGTGCCATCGGCACCGCTTGGTACTCTTAAAGAGGTATCTTTTACATCTGCTGCTTTTTCTCCAAATATTGCTCTTAGAAGTTTCTCTTCAGGAGAAAGTTGAGTTTCTCCTTTTGGAGTAACTTTTCCTACTAAAATATCACCCGCCTTAACTTGTGCTCCAATGTGAACAACTCCACACTCATCAAGTTTCCCTAATGCGGACTCTCCTACATTGGGAATGTCAGCTGTAATTTCATCTGGACCTAATTTTGTATCTCTAGCTGTACAAGTAAGTTCTTGAATATGAATACTTGTAAGCTTGTCTTCTTTAACAAGCTTGTCTGAAATAAGGATTGAATCCTCAAAATTGTATCCATGCCACGGCATGAAAGCAATTTTGATATTTTGACCAAGTGCTAACTCTCCCAAATCAATTGAAGAGCCATCAGCCAAGATATCACCTTTAGCAACTTTATCTCCAACTTTAACTATTGGTTTTTGATTCATGCATGTATTTTGATTAGACCTTGTGTACTTAGTGAGGTTATATATATCTACAGCTGAGTTGGTTGCAGAGATTTCTTTCATATCTTTTCTGACCACTATTCTTCCAGAATCAACCTTTTCAACAGTACCTTTGTTTTCTGCTATGACACAATCTCCTGAATCTTTGGCAATCAATCTTTCCATTCCAGTTCCAACAAGAGGAGCCTCTGTCTTCAAGGTAGGAACTGCTTGTCTCATCATGTTAGAACCCATTAAAGCCCTGTTAGCATCGTCATGCTCTAGGAAAGGTATTAAAGATGCAGCAATAGATACTACCTGCTGAGGAGATACATCCATTAGTTCAACTCTATCAGCTGACATAAGTTCAAATTCGTTTTTAAATCGAACAGGAACAAGTTCGTCTACAAATTTATTATTTTTATCAAGCAGTGCACTTGCTTGTGCAATAACAAATTCGCCTTCTTCAATTGCAGAAATGTACTTAATTTCTTCAGTCACTTTGCCATTAATAACTTGTCTATATGGCGTTTCAATAAATCCAAAATCATTGACCTTGGCAAAAACAGATAAAGAATTTATTAGTCCAATATTGGGTCCTTCTGGGGTTTCTATTGGACAAACTCTTCCGTAATGACTTGGGTGAACGTCCCTAACTTCAAAGCCAGCTCTCTCTCTAGTTAAACCCCCTGGCCCAAGTGCTGAAACTCTTCTTTTGTGAGTAATTGCAGCAAGTGGATTATTCTGATCCATGAATTGTGACAGTTGACTTGAACCAAAAAACTCATTTATTGCAGCAGTTACTGGTTTTGCATTGATTAAATCTGCTGGTCCAAAGCCCTCAGCTTCAGCTACATTCAATCTTTCTCTGACAGCTCTTTCCACTCTTAGAAGACCAACTCTGACTTGGTTCGATACCATTTCGCCAACTGATCTTATTCGTCTGTTTCCTAAATGATCTATATCGTCACAATCTTGCTTTCCATTTCTTATATCAACAAGAGTTTTTGTCACATCAATGATGTCTTCCTTACTTAATATTCCAGGTCCTTGAAGGTCTTCCCTTCCTAGACGACGGTTGAATTTCATTCTTCCAACATCAGAAAGATCGTACTTCTCTGAATTAAAAAATAAGTTTTCAAAAAGATTTGTTGCTGCTTCTTTAGTTGGAGGCTCCCCTGGTCTCATCATTCTGTAGATCTCAGCTAAAGCTTCTAATTGTGAAGTAGTAGTATCAGACCTCAAAGTTTCTGAAATGTAAGGCCCTGATTCAAGCTCATTAATATATAAAACTTTAATTTCTTTAAGTTTCTGCTCTTGGATAGCTTTAACAATTGTTTCATCTATAACAGAATTACATGGTATGAGAAGCTCTCCTGTTTCTTTATTAATGATATCTTCAGCTGTGATTAATCCATTCAAGCCTTCAGAATCCAAAGATATTATTTTAATTTTATTGGAATCAATAAGCCTAATGTGTCTTGCGGTAATTCTTTGGCCTTTTTCAACAATAGTTTCTTTGCCATCTTTATCCTTTATTTCAACTGGGGATATCCTTCCCATCAGTCTTCTAGAGTTGATTTTAAGAGAGAATCCTTGCGGGGTTACAGAGTAAGTTTCTGATTCGTAAAACGTTTCTAAAATCTCCTGATTAGCCATTCCTAAAGCCTTAAGCAAAATTGAAGCTAAAAGCTTTCTTCTTCTGTCTATTCTTATGTAAACAAGATCCTTATGATCAAATTCGAAATCAAGCCAGGATCCTCTATAAGGAATTACTCTTGAAGCGTAAAGCAATTTTCCTGAAGAATGCGTTTTACCTTTGTCATGATCAAAAATTAACCCGGGGGATCTGTGCAATTGAGAAACTACAACTCTTTCGACACCATTTATGACGAATGTTCCATAAGTTGTCATTAAAGGTATGGTCCCCATGTAGACCTTCTCTTCTCGAGCAGATTTTAGAATTTCCTCTCCAGTAGTTTTATCCAGAAAAGAAATCCTACATATGATTCTCATGGTTGATTCATATGTAGTGCCTCTGGCAATACATTCGCTTACATCAAATTCTGGCTCATCAAGCTCGTATCCCAGATATTCGATTTTTGCATTACCCGAAACACTAATGATAGGGAAAATGGAGTGAAATACTCCATGAAGACCCTGCTTTTGCCTTTCATCTTGTGAAAGGTGAGATTGTAAAAATTCCTTGTAAGAATTTGTTTGAACTTCAAGAATGTCAGGAAAATCCATGACACTTGAAATTTTTTCAAAACTATTTCTTATTCTTTTCTTTTCAGCAAAACTATATTTATTTGGCATAAAAATTGTATGTATTTAAAGTTATTTAAGTTCGACAGTAGCTCCAGCTTCCTCTAATTGAGATTTAGCCTGTTCAGCTTCATCTTTATTAGCCCCTTCTTTCAATGATGAAGGTGCTCCATCGACAAGTGCTTTAGCTTCTTTTAATCCAAGACCAGTGATGGTCCTAACAACTTTAATTACATCAATTTTCTTATCACCAACATCAGCAAGGAAAATCTCGAATTCAGATTTTTCTTCTGCAGCTTCACCAGCTGCATCTCCTGCTGGAGCTGCTGCTACTGCAGCGACAGGTGCTGCGGCAGTGACTCCGAATTTATCTTCCATAAGTTTAATCAAATCAACCATATCCATGACACTCATGTCGGATATTGCATCTAATATTTCTTCTTTTGATAGCGCCATTACTACTCCTTTTAAAGTTTAAAATTAAGATTTAGTTTCTTTTACCGCATCCAAAGTTCTTACAAAGTTTGAAGGTAGATTCTGTAACCCACCTGCAAGTTTCTGAATTGGACTTTGAAGTACGCTCATTAACATAGAAATTGCTTCTTCCTTTGAGGGCAGTGAAGCTAGTCTGTCTAGCTCACTTGCATCTAAGAGGCCTTCTCCTACCGATAACCCTTTTACGCTAAAAGACTCATGAGACTTTGAAAAATCTTTTACGAGTTTTGCAGCACTTTTAAAGTCATCAAGAGAAAAAGCAAACAAACTAGGTCCGGTAAGAATTTCATTGATTGAATCAAATTTAGTACCTTCTAAAGCTCTTTTAGCCAAAGTATTCTTTATTACTCTAAGGTATACAGAACTAGAAGAGGCATCTTTTCTTAACAATGTTAAGTCAGGTACGTTAGTACCTCTGTAATCAACAACGACAGCTGACAAGGCTTCATCAGCAACTTTCTTCAACTCATCTACAACTAATTTCTTTTCTTCTAAACGTGACATTAAATAAACCTCTCTTTTTTAAAGTGAGAGAACTTCCAACCAAGACCTAAAAGACTTGGTACATCTACGCATGAAATTAAGTTTTTATGGCAAAAACCAAAAAACACATGCGGTCTAAGACAATCGCGAAAACGCAAATGCTTATTTAAATGTTCTGGATTGCGCATCATACAGGAAAAAATCAGAAATTGAGAGAGGAAATATCAATTTCTAATCCAGGTCCCATAGTTGATGACATCGAAACTTTTGAAATAAAAACTCCCTTGGATGATGGAGGTTTTGATTTTTTTAAATCAGATAATAAATATTGCAAATTACTTTTTATTTCTTCCTTGCTCTGAGTTATTTGACCTATTCTACAGTGAACAATTCCCTGTTTATCTGACTTAAACCTCACCTGACCAGCCTTGGCATTTTTTACCGCACCCGAAACATCTTTTGTTACCGTTTCTGACTTAGGATTAGGCATTAATCCTTTGGGTCCCAAAATTTGACCCAATGGACTTACAACTTTCATCGTATCAGGAGTAGCAACTATGACATCATAATCTATTTCCCCAGATTTCATTTCATCAGCGAGGTCTTCCATGCCCACTTTATCTGCTCCAGCTTCAAGAGCACTTTTAGCCTCTTCACCCTCTGCAAAAACAGCAACCTTATATGAACGGCCAGTGCCGTGAGGAAGATTAGATGCTCCCCTAACGTTTTGATCTGACTTCGATGGATCCACTCCTAAGTTAATACTTACATCCACTGACTCAGTAAATTTTTCAGACTTATGTTCAAACAAAATATCTAAAGCTTCTTCCAAATTATAAGAAGCTGCTTCTACTAACTTTTCTCTTAAAGGTTTATTTTTCTTAGATGTTTTCGCCATTAATCTATAACCTCTATTCCCATGCTTCTGGCACTACCAGAAATAATTTTTACTGCGGCATCCATATCAGCAGCATTGAGATCCTGCATTTTCTTTTCTGCTATTTCCTCAACTTGAGCCCTAGTCACTTTTCCTACTTTTAATGAATTTGGCGTAGGACTACCCTTATCGAGTCCAGCAGCCTTTTTTAGGAGAATGCTTGCAGGAGTTGTTTTTACAATGAAATCAAAACTTTTGTCTTCGTAAACTGTGATAACAACAGGCACAGGAACATTCTTCTCCAAGTCGTTAGTCTTAGAATTAAATGCATTACAAAAGTCCATTAAGTTAACACCGTGTTGACCCAGCGCAGGTCCAACAGGAGGGCTAGGAGAGGCAGCGCCAGCAGGTACTTGAAGTTTAATATATGTATCTATCTTTTTGTCCGCCATTATGCTCTCTCAATTTGATTGAAGTCTAATTCAACCGGAGTTGATCTTCCAAAGATCATCACCGCTACTTTTACTTTTCCTTTTTCTGAATCGACTTCTTCAATCACGCCACTAAAATCATTAAAAGGTCCATCAATAACTCTAATCATTTCACCGGCTTCATAAATATTTTGTTGTGAAGTGGTTTCTACTCCAGATTCTATTTGATTTAAAATTCTGTTTGCTTCGTTTTCTGAAATTGGTCTTGGATTGGTTTTTGTGCCTCCAATGAAACCCAAAACCCTTGGAGTCTCTTTGACAAGGTGCCATGTATCGTCATTCATTTCCATCTCAACCAAAATGTAACCTGGGAAAAATTTCTTTTGTATAGTTTTTTCCTTTCCTCCTTTCATTTCAGTTATTTCTTCGGAAGGCACTTCTATCTTTCCAAAAAAATCCTCCATGCCGTTAAGGGTTATTCTCTCTAAAAGCTGTTCTTTGGCCTTATTTTCATAACCAGAATAAGAATTAAGAACATACCAAGATTTCGACATTTCTACCCCAATAATAAATTTAATCCAAAGGAAAAAAGAGAATCCAAGCCCCATAACAACAGTGAAGCAACAATTACTGCAGCTAAAACAATAAGAGTTGTTTGAGTCGTCTCAGTTCTGTTGGGCCAGACTACTTTTCTAATTTCAGTTAGAGAAGTAACAATTAAGTTGTATGCGGAATTACCGAAAATTGTGAATCTAATTATTGCTAAACCCAGAATCAATAGAGCAATCACAATCAAGGTTCTGTATAAAAGAGCTACTTCAGCGTAATAAGAATTTCCCCAGACAGCAATCAGGATAACTGCTGAGCCTAGGATCCATAAAATTTTACTGCTAACTGAAGTCATATTGTTTTAACTTATATCCATCTCCGTGGCAGGCCAGGAGGGAATCGAACCCCCAACCTGCGGTTTTGGAGACCGCCGCTCTACCAATTGAGCTACTGGCCTATTGAACGATTTTGGATACTACTCCGGAACCAACAGTTCTACCACCTTCTCTGATAGCAAAACGCATTCCTTCTTCCATTGCGATTGGTGATATCAATTCAACATTAATTGCCACATCATCACCTGGCATAACCATCTCAACTCCATCAGGAAGAATGACTTCACCAGTCACGTCGGTTGTCCTTACATAAAACTGCGGTCTATAGCCTTTAAAGAAAGGAGTATGTCTGCCACCTTCTTCTTTATTTAATACATAGACTTGTGCTTCAAACTTAGTGTGAGGAGTTATTGAACCAGGCTTAGACAGTACCTGACCTCTTTCAACTTCTTCTCTTTTTGTACCTCTTAGAAGAACACCAACATTTTCACCAGCACGACCTTCATCAAGAAGTTTTCTGAACATCTCTACACCAGTGCAAGTAGTTTTTTCTGTGTCTTTTATTCCAACAATTTCCATCTCATCATTGACAGAAACCATACCTCTTTCAATTCTTCCAGTAACAACAGTTCCTCTTCCTTGAATTGAAAAGATATCTTCAATAGGCATCAAGAAAGGCTTATCTAGATCTCTAACTGGCTCAGGAATGTGGCTGTCCAATGACTCAACCAATTTAAGAATAGCTTCTTTTCCGTGTTCGCCTTCATCGCCTTCCAGAGCCTTTAAAGCAGACCCAATGGTTATAGGAGTATCATCCCCAGGGAAATCATACTCATTTAAAAGGTCTCGGATTTCTACTTCTACTAACTCAATTAACTCAGCATCATCCACCTGATCAGCTTTGTTTAAGAAGACTACGATGTGCTCAACACCTACCTGTCTTGCTAATAAGATGTGTTCTCTAGTTTGAGGCATGGGTCCATCTGCGGCATTTACAACCAATATAGCTCCATCCATTTGGGCTGCACCAGTAATCATATTTTTTACATAGTCAGCGTGTCCTGGACAATCTACGTGTGCGTAGTGTCTTGCTGGAGAATCATATTCAACGTGTGATGTTGCTATGGTTATACCTCTTTCTTTTTCTTCAGGAGCATTATCGATCCCTTCAAAAGCTACAGCTTCACCGGAACCATGAGTCTCTGCACAAACTTTTGTTAAAGCAGCAGTCAAGGTAGTTTTTCCGTGGTCCACGTGACCGATAGTACCCACATTAACGTGGGGTTTGGTTCTTTCAAATTTTTCTTTAGCCATTGTCTATCCTCTTAAAAATATACTGTCTGGAGCTCATAACCGGACTTGAACCGGTGACCTCTTCCTTACCAAGGAAGTGCTCTACCGACTGAGCTATATGAGCATAAATGTTCATAAATTCCGGATCAAAAAAGGATAAATTCTTGTTAAAAATACAACGAAATATCCTAGACCTTTCGCTCCGGAGGCATTTATACTGTTTTCTTGTCATAAAGGCAAGAATTTCTGGTGGAGGGGGCAGGATTCGAACCTGCGAAGCCGAAGCGGCTGATTTACAGTCAGCTGGGTTTGACCGCTCCCCAACCCCTCCAGTCAGAGCGTGGTATTCTCGGAGTCATGATAGAAGTTGTCAACAAAAATCCTTTAGATAAAGAAAAAATATTATCGAAACTTAGTAATGAATTTAGATCAAAAGTTGTTCTAGAGGTATTCGATACCATTACTTCTACGAATGACTACCTTTTAAGAAAAGAAAAAAATAAAAATAAAGATATAAAAATATGCATTGCAGAAGAGCAAACTAAAGGTAGAGGACGAAGAGGTAAATCGTGGATTAGTCCTAAATTTAAGAATATATATTTTTCCCTAAACTCATATTTGAAAAAAGAAGATTTATCTGGACTCAGCATAGCAGTAGCTTTATCAGTATCTAAAGTCCTTACAAAAATAAATGTGATGTCTTTGATCAAGTGGCCTAATGATCTTCTTGTAGGAAATAAAAAAATTTGTGGAATTTTGATAGAAACGGCAAAAGTAGGTGAATTGACCAAAGTAGTCATTGGCATAGGAATTAATGTAAACATGGAATATTCAGAGCTTATAGATCAAGAGTGGACCTCAATAAAATTAGAAAAGAAACAATCAGTAGATAGAAACTCAATCATTACAGAAATGATTAATCAATTATGCATAACCTTAAATAAGTTTGAGCAAGAAGAGTTTGATTACTTCATTAACAAATTTACATCTTTAGATTTGTTAAAAGACAAGCAATTTACTCTGAAAGATAAACCTAATGAAACATTCATTGGAAAAGGAATAGATAATAAAGGCCTCTTAATCGCTCAAAATTTGAAGGATCAAAGGATAGTGAAATTTAGTTCCGGAGAAGTATCTTTAAAATTAAAGAAATGAGTTTATAATTCTTGTCATTGCTGGCGTAGCTCAGTTGGTAGAGCTCCTGATTTGTAATCAGGCGGTCGTAGGTTCGACTCCTATCGCCAGCTCCACTTTGGAGACTAAGACTCCCGTTGAATCTCCATAGACCCAATCATTTGAATTTATTATCAATCCGTCTATTTCAATAGGGGCATCTATGGAACCTCTATCTTTTTTTTCACTTTTTTTAGGAACAGAGCCAAGTGCAAAAATTCCCATATCGATTGTTTTCAAGACATCTACATCCCTGACGCAGCCGAGGATAATTATTCCATTCCAATTATTTTTACAAGCATTTTCAGCAATCATGTCTCCCAAGAGGGCGACCTCAAAACTTTTATTCCCATCGACAAAAAGAACACCTCCCTGGCCTTCTGTTGCTAATATTTTTTTAACAAAAGAATTATCGTTTGGAGCATGAACTGTTTTTATAGGCCCGTAAAGAAAATCTCTAGCTCCATACGAATTAAATTGTAAGCCCACGAATGGAACGTCGGGATTAAGATCGCTAAGGTCTGGAGTTGAAATTTTTTGCATTTCTAAAGATTATTTAAAATTGGTTTATAAGTCGATCCTTTTTCAAACTCATCCATTATTTGAGATATTTGTTTAATTGATTTGGACGCATCCTCAACGGTAAAACCCTTTCCTTCAAGAATTGATTCATAACTTTTGGTATGCAAATCTTGGAATCCTCCAGTAAATTCAAATTCATCTCCATTTATGGTGAAAGATCGATACAGAACTTCCTCTTGTCCCATTTCTTTAAGTTTTTCTTTGGATAAAACATTGATCATTATTAATACTTTCGCGTTTTCATGTTCGATAAGAACGTTAGCTTGATTGAGAGATAACTTGTTGACATTGAAATTTGAAACTTGGCCAAAAATATCAATCAAAATATCCAGATAGTGAATACCAAATTCGAAAAGAATCCCTCCTGACTTATTTTCACTTCCTCTCCAGGAAGAAAAAAACTCTGAACCTCTTGTCGTAGCATATATCAGGATGACCTCATGTTTTTCATCTGACTTTTGTGAGGTTATATTTTGTTTCAATTGAATTATTGATTCATGAAATCTTAATTGCATAATTGTAAAAACCTTAGCAGCAGAAACGGATTCAGATTTTCTAATCCTGTCTAAGTCTGAAACAGATAAAGAGAGGGGTTTTTCACAAATCACATTGATATCATTTTCCAAGCAAGTAATTATTTGATCAGTGTGTAAGTGATTTGGGGTGCAGATAGAAATATAGTCTAAGTTATCTTTCTGATGGAATTTGATCATTTCCTCAAGACTATCAAGGGTTTCTATGTTCTTAGAAAGGAATTCTTTTTTTTGGGCTGAGTTAAAATCCAAATCACTGACACATTTAAGATCTGCGCTAATATTATTGATTGCTTGAATATGGCGAGGAGCTATGTACCCTAGTGCTCCAAGTAATCCAAATTTGAGCTTATTACCCATTGAAAAAGTATACTTGAGTAACTCATTGAGACATAAATGTTTAAAGGAATTGTAAAACTTTCAAAAAATGGCAAAGGATCTTTATTAGTATCTGAAGATCTATCATTTAAACTTTCAAGAAAGGAATTATTCAAAGTATTTCCGGGCGATAAGGTTGAATGTTCAGTTCAGCAAGATAAAGCAACCATTCAAAAAATAATCGAGAGAAATACAACCGAAGTCATAGGTAAATTAAAAAAAACTAACAAAGGATGGATTGCAGAATCCGTCAACAATGAATTTCATCTAGAAATAGTTATAAAAAAGAATACTTCTAAAAAACTCAAAAATGGTGACTTTTGTAAAATAAAAATAAAAAAACAACCAAGCTTAAAACATAGGCCTGAAGGTTACATAGTTGAGCAACTTATATTTTCAAATATTTTTGAAGAAGCAGACGAGATTGCTTTGCAAACAAATCTTAATATTAAGAGAACTTTTCCAAAAACAATTTTGCCAGAAATAAATAGGATTTTGAAAGAACATAATTCTGGAAATTTTCCTTCTGAATATGAAGATTTAACAGACAAAAATTTTTTTACCATTGATGGTAAAAATGCAAAAGATTTTGATGATGCAATTTGCTGCGAACAAACTTCAAATGGATACAAATTATTAGTAGCTATTGCTGATGTCTCTGCTTTTGTCTCTGAGGGATCTTCCTTGGATAAAGTGGCTGCAGAAAGAGCAACGTCAATTTATTTAAATTCAAAAGTTATTCCAATGCTACCAAAAGAATTATCAAACGATATTTGCTCTCTTCGCCCCCTAGAAAAAAGGTTAACGCTGGTCTGCGAAATGATTCTTGATAAAGATTGTTCTCTCAAAACTTTTAAATTTTATTCAGCAATTATCGAATCGAAGAAAAGGTTTACTTACGACGAACTTTCAAATCTTGAGAAAGATGACATAAATAGACATCCAGAATTTTCAAATGATTTAAAGAAATTGTTGGAAATATGTAAAAAAAGAATTGAAAAAAGGAAACAAAGGCTCGCAATAGATTTTGAAATGAATGAGTACCGACCAGAAGTTAAGAAAGGAAAACTAAAAGCTTTTGTTCCGGTAACTAGATATTTGAGTCATAGGGCCATTGAGGAATGCATGATTTTGGCAAACATATCTGCAGCAAAATTTCTTAAGGAAAATAAAATAAGCACTATATTTCGATTTCATGACTTCCCGGATATGGATAAGATAATCTCATTGCAAAAATTTCTTCAATCACGAGGTTTACCAATATCAGAAGATTTTAATCTTTCAAGAAAATCTATTTTCGATTGGGTTCAAAAAACCTCAAAGCATAAAATTAATGAAATCTTAGCTCTTGAAATTCTAAAAAGCATGAAACTCGCAATATACTCTTCTGAGAGGAGTGAACATTTCGCTTTGGGTTTAGATGAATATTTACACTTCACCTCACCCATCAGAAGATATCCAGATTTAGTGGTTCATAGATGTATAAAACAAATTATTCATAACAAGAAATTTAAATCTTTATCAAAAAATGATTTAGCTGACATTGCAGAAAATTGTAGTTTTAGGGAAAGAGAGGCTGATCAAATTTCTAAGGAAGCAGATAAAGTTCTGAGATCGCGATGCGGACAAAATTATATTGGGAGTAAATTTTCTGGAATCATATCTGGAGTTACAGAATTTGGAGTATTTGTGAAACTGGATCAAATTAACATTGAAGGCTTGTGTCACATAAGCTCATTCAAAAATAAATATTATAATTTTAATTATGAGATGAAATCCTTGGTCAGTAGACAAGGTACGATAAGCATTGGAGATAAAATGAGTTGCATTATCGAATCGGTGCATCCTTATGAAGGTAAAATAAGTTTAATACCAGCATAAAAATGTTCGAGACATCAGATTTAAATACGATTAAAACTTTACTTGCCAACAAACCTGAGTCAATTAGGTTGTTGGAAGTAGATGACAATTCAATTTCAAATAGAATTAAAGAAATAAAAAAGATCGCTTTAAAGAAGAAATTAAAAATTGAAATAAAAAAATTTAAAAATCTAAATAAAAAGATCAATCTAATTTTCAAACCATCAGAACCAAAAAATATAGAGTTCCTGGAAAAATTGTTAGAAACTAAAGAGAACGCCGTTATTCTTTTGCTCGATCACATAACGGATCCCAACAACCTAGGGTCAATCCTCCGCACAAGCTTGGGTGGAATGGTTGATGCGGTAGTGGTTCCAAAATCCAGGGCATGTCATTTAACTAAATCGGTTAGAGAAGTTTCAAAAGGATCAAGCGAACTTATCCCGTTTGTGATTGTGCCGAACCTCAAGAGGATTACAGAGATACTAAAGCTTAGAGGGTTTTTAATCTATGGAGCTGAAGGGAGTTCACAGTCAGAATCTATTTACGATACTAATTTTTCCAAAAAAATAGGCTTAATAATAGGTTCTGAAAATACAGGTATTCAAGAAACTTTAAAATCAAAATGCGATAAAATAATCAAGATTCCAATAAGCGATAAATTGGAGAGTCTCAATGCAGCTATTGCTACTTCAGTAATTGTTTTTGAGATTAATAGACAAAGAACAAACTAGAAATGCTAGCTCAAAGAACTTTAACTAATCCCATCAAGGCAAGTGGTGTAGGCTTGCATTCAGGCAGAAAAATTACAATAAAACTTTTACCTGCGCCTGAAGATACTGGAATTATTTTTCAGAGAGTTGACTGTGAGCCAATTGTTGAGATCCAAGCTACCGTTGAAAACGTAGGAGCTACAGCGCTCGCAACGACACTGGTAAGTGGAAATATTGAAATCTCTACAGTTGAACATATGCTCTCTGCTTTTGCAGGTTTAGGCATCGATAATGCTTATGTCCAAATTAATGACATTGAAGTCCCTATCATGG
This sequence comes from uncultured SAR86 cluster bacterium, assembly GCA_902560275.1. GTDB lineage: Bacteria > Pseudomonadota > Gammaproteobacteria > Magnimaribacterales > AG-339-G14 > CACNYO01. The sequence goes on from CACELJ010000002.1 coordinate 44,957, forward strand.
ATGGTTCAGCAAATCCTTTTGTTTTTTTGATCCAATCAGCTGGCATAAAGGAGCAAAAGGAAGTTAAAAAATTTATAAAAATAAAAAAACCTGTATCTGTGAAAGCTAACAATGGCGCAAAAGTATCGCTTTCGCCCTATGATGGTTTCAAAGTGAGTTATGAACTTGATTATGATCATCCTGTTCATAAAAGACAGCCCAACAAGGCTACCATTGACTTCAATTCAACAACTTTTCTCAAAGAGATATCTCGCGCAAGAACTTTTGGCTTTATGAGTGAAGTTGATGCATTAAAAAAAGAAAACTTAGCTCTAGGAGCAAGTGAGAAAAATGCTATAGCAATTGGTGAAAATGAAATTCTTAATGAAGAAGGCTTAAGGTCAGAGGATGAGTTCGTCAAGCATAAAATTCTTGATGTCATTGGTGACTTATATTTACTAAAACACAATCTAATTGGATCTTTTGAAGGTTATAAATCTGGACATTCTCATAATAACCAACTTTTAAGAAAACTTATCGATAATCCTGATACTTGGGAAATAATTACTGCAGAAGAAGGCAATCAGTTCATCAGATATATCGATCCAATCATTGACCCGAGTACAGGATAAGAAATGTTTGGCTTTTTATTTGGCTCAAAACATAAAAGAGTCATCAACCGTATTTCCAAAACTGTTGATCAAATTAATTCTTTGGAGTCCTCTCTTGAGCAATTAAATGCTGATGATTTACTGGCAAAATCTAATGAACTGAGAGATCAAGTTCGTTCCGGGGAAGCCTTGGAAAAAGTACTTCCCCAAGCATTTGCACTGGTTAGAGAATCGAGTAAAAGAAATTTGGGTCTGAGACATTATGACTGTCAACTCGTTGGAGGAGTTATTCTTAATGAAGGGAAGATCGCTGAGATGGCTACCGGTGAGGGAAAAACCCTCGTGGCTACTCTACCCTGTTACTTAAACGCTTTGACCGGAAAAGGTGTTTACGTGATTACTGTTAACGAGTATCTAGCTGAAAGGGATGCAAATTGGATGAGGCCTTTGTTTGAAGGCCTTGGATTGACAGTAAGTCATGTTGTTCCCAATCAAAGTTTTGAAGAGAAAAAAAATGCCTATCAGGCAGATGTTGTTTACATCACGAACAACGAAGCTGGTTTTGACTATCTAAGGGATAACATGGCAATGGACAAAGCCCATAAAATGCAAAAAGACCTTTTTTTTGCTGTGGTTGATGAGGTAGATTCAATCCTGATTGATGAGGCTAGAACTCCTTTAGTCATAAGCGGTGTCGCCGAAGATAATTCTGAAATATATAAAAAGATTGGCCAAATAATTCCTCGTCTTAAGCAAGAAGAATTTGATTTGGAAACAGGAGATGTTTTTGTAGAAGGAGATTTTCAGATTGACGAAAAAGTAAGATCTGCTGAACTTACCGAGAAAGGTCATGAAAACGTTGAACGTCTTCTTGTACACAACGGACTTCTTAAAGAGGATGACTCGCTCTATGCGAGTGAAAATCTAAAATTATTAAATATGGTTCAGTCTTCCCTAAGAGCCTTTAATCTCTTTGAAAAAAACACAGATTATCTTGTGCAAAATGGTCAAGTAGTATTGATTGATACAAACACTGGAAGAGCTTTACCAGGTAGACGATTATCAGACGGAGTTCATCAAGCGCTAGAACTAAAGGAAAATGTAAATATCCAAGTCGAAAGTCAGACTTTAGCATCAACCACTTTTCAAAACTTTTTTAGACTCTTCGATAAATTATCTGGCATGACCGGAACTGCTGAAACTGAAGCTGAAGAGTTTGAGGAAATTTACTCTTTAGAGACCATTGTCATACCAACGAACCTGCCCATGATCAGAGACGATAAGGAAGACAAAATTTATTTAACCCTTGAGGAGAAGTACGATGCTCTTGTTGAGGAAATAGAGAAAATTAACTCGATCGGCGCGCCAATTTTGGTTGGGACAATTTCCGTAGAAACTTCTGAATTAATATCTAGCAAACTAAAACAAAGAAAAATTGAACATAACGTTTTGAATGCAAAACAACATGAAAGAGAGGCTGAAATAATATCTCAGGCAGGAGCTCAGAATGCTGTAACCATAGCGACAAATATGGCAGGAAGAGGAACAGATATCGTCTTAGGAGGCAATGAAAAGGACGCTTCTTTCAGAGAAAAAGTTTTATCTCTTGGGGGTCTGCATGTGATTGGAACTGAAAGACACGAATCAAGGAGAGTTGATAATCAACTTAGAGGAAGATCTGGGAGACAAGGAGATCCTGGTTCCTCACAATTTTTTCTGTCATTAGAAGATAGCTTGATGAAGATTTTTGCACCGGAAAGAGTTAAAAATCTTATGCAATCAATTGGAGGTATGAAGAAGGGAGAATCCATAGAACATAGAATGCTCACCGGAGCGATCGAGAGAGCTCAAAGAAGAGTTGAGGGAAGAAATTTTGATCTAAGAAAAAGAATTCTTGAATTTGACGATGTCCTTAATGAACAAAGACAGGTTATATATTCACAAAGAGAGGAAATTCTTCAGGAGGATGACTTAACAGAATTAATTGATTCAATGCGATTCAATGAAATAGCAGATTTAGTTTATTCGTTTCTGCCGCCTTCTAGTGTAGAAAGTCAGTGGCAAACAGATAAGTTAAAGAATTCCTTGTCTTCTGATTTCGCTTTTGAATTTGACCCAGCTCAGTTCTTAGATGATGAAAAGAATAATCAAGATACCTTAATCGATGAAATTGTAAGTCAGCTTAAAAATAAATATCTTGAAAAAAGAATCGAATACAGCGAAGTTCTTCCTGGTCTAGAAAAACAAATTGTTTTGCAAGTCATAGATATATCTTGGAAAAATCATATCAATGCTCTTGAATACTTAAGACAAAATATAGGCTTTAGAAGTTATGCAGGAAAGGATCCCAGACTTGAATATAAAAGAGAGGCTTTTGAAATGTTCGAGGGTCTTCTCACAAACATCAATTCCGAAGCCATTAAGTTTTTATCCAAAATTCAAATCAATAAAGAAGAGCAAACAGCTCAGGAAAGTTCTGTCATAAAAAACACGATAAGTCATAAAGAAGAGATTCAATCCGCTTTTGATTCGCCACAAGAACAAGTCAATAAAAATAAATCTGAACCAAATGAAGAATTTTCAGGAAACAGAAGAATGAGAAGACTTCAAGCCAAAGCCAAAAGGAAAAAAAGAAAATAGATTATGAAAGAAGTTAAAATTGGCTGTTCTTCGAGTTATCAAAAATATGGCAAAAGGCTTGATACCGCAATAATTCAAGTGCCAAGGAACAGCAAAATCTCTGGTTTATTTACATCAAATAAATTTCCTGCTGCGCCGGTAAAGGTTGCAAAAAGGAATTTAACAAACCTTGATAAAAAAAAGAAAACTGCATTATTTATAAATGCAGGTAACGCAAATGCTGCAACTGGACCAGAAGGTTTAAAAGACATAAATAAAATGTTTGCTAATTATAAAGATGTAAATGTTCTGCCCTTTTCAACTGGAGTGATAGGAGAAAGACTTGATCTACAAAGGTATGGAAAATCCTTTTTTAATGCTTATAAAAATCTTGGTAAAAGTAGTTGGAAAAATTTTGCTACTTCAATAATGACAACAGACAAGGAAGAAAAAATAGTTAAAAAGAGTATCAAGATAAAAGGCGAGACTATAAATTTCATTGGCGTCGCTAAAGGTTCTGCAATGATTGAACCTAACATGGCAACAATGTTGTCCTTTGTATTTACTGACTTAAAGATAAGCAAATTGAAGTTAGATAAAATTCATAGATTAGCCTGCGAAAGTTCTTTTAATTCAATAACTATTGATGGAGATCAATCAACAAATGACTCTTCTTTGCTTATCGCTACAGGATCATCACTAATTTCACTGTCGAAAGCCAATGAAAAAAAGATATTAGAGACTCTTCAAGATATTTTTTACTCTTTAGCAGAAAAAATAGTACTCGATGCTGAAGGAGCAACAAAGCTAATTTCGATAACTGTTAAAGGACTCAAGACTGAAAACGAATGCAAAACGGTTGCTAAAAATATTGCTAACTCTCTCTTAGTAAAAACAGCTGCCTTCGGAGAAGACCCAAATTGGGGGAGAATTTTAATGGCAGTTGGCAATACCAATATTAGCTTTGACGAGAAGAAATTTAATCTAAAGCTTGGAAAGCTCCAGGTATTTAGAAATAACAAACTTAGTTCAAGTTATTCAGAAAAATTAGGATTGAAAGAATTTAAAAAAAGAAAAATAGAAATAGTCATTAAGCTGGGTGATAGCAGTAAGACAAGCAAAGTCCTTACGTCGGATTTATCAAAAGATTATGTAAGCATGAATGCAGACTATAGATCCTGATTATTTTTTTATTACACCTGAAGTAATTCCTGAGAATTACCTAGACCTGTTGGAATCGATCAAGATTAAAAAAGAATTGCTTTTGTTAAGATGTTTAGATAACTCAGAACTTAATAAAAATTTAAACAAATTTTTGTTACTAAAGAAAAAGTATCAAACCAAACTGATTTTGAGCTCTAGACACCTAGACATCTCAGAACGATTTGATGGCATTCATTTCAATTCAGCGGATTTGATGAATTTATCGGACTTAAAAAGCTATCAAAATTATTTGGGTGCGTCATGTCATAATGAGGAGGAGATCAATAAAGCAAACCAACTTAAGTTGGATTATATTTTTATTTCACCAGTCAAAAAAACAAAAAGTCATCAGAATGCATCTTCTATAGGTTGGCAAAAATTCAAGGAATTAAGATCTCTAACTGAAATTAAGACTTATGCTCTAGGTGGAATGAGAATTTCAGACTTAAATGAGGCAAAAAAATATTCTGCTGATGGAATAGCAGGTATTTCTTCTTTTATGGATCAATAGAAAGATCATCTTCATCTATTATGGGTCTGGAAATCTTGTGTTTCTCAAAAAACCAATCGCCTAAGTCAATGGCCTGACATTTCTCACTACAAAAAGGTCTGTGATTTGAATCTTTATTCACAGAGTACATTTTTCTGCATCGAGGACATTTTTTTTTCATTTAAAAATTTCTTTTTCTAAATCATGATGAATTTTTTTAACTTTCTCCTCTAATTCCTGAAGAGATCCATCGTTTGAAATAATAATATCTGCAAGCTCATTCCTGCTTTTTCTATCTATTTGGGAATCAATAATTGATTTAATCTGACTGGCTTCAACATTATCCCTTTTTGTGGTTCTATCGATTTGATTGTCTTCGCTTGTGTCGACAACTATTGTTTTTGAACATAGGTCTTTTTGATTTGTTTCAAACAACAAAGGAGATACCAAAATCGCATATTTTGAACTCGCAGTTGCTAAATCATCGATGAGTATTTGATGAATTAATGGATGAAGTAGATTTTCTAACCAGTCTTTTGCAGAACTCTCTTTAAATATAATTTCTCTGAGCTTTCTTCTATCTAATTCTCCCTCAGAGTTAAGAATATTTGATCCAAATTTTTCAGCGATTTTTTTTAAAGCTGGTTGTCCTTTCATCACAGGTTGTCTAGAAGCTACATCTGCGTCCACAACTTTCACTCCTAAGCCCTCAAAGATTTCTGAGACGGATGATTTTCCTGATCCAATTCCTCCTGTTAAACCTACTACTATCATTAAAATTATTTTTCTGGATAATGATTATATTCCATGAACGGATAAATAATTCAACTGGGGGAATATGAATCCATATAGGTTACTTTTCTTTTTGACGCTTCTGAATCTTTTAAATTTTGTGGACCGTCAACTTATTGCAAGCTTTGCAAACTTTATTGTTCCTGACCTAGGCTTAACTGATTGGCAGTACGGTATTTTAACTGGATTAGCTTTTGTCTTTTTTTATTCAATTATGGGATTGTTCATGGGAACGCTGGCAGATAAGTACAACAGACCGAGATTAATTGGTTTTGGGGTTCTGCTGTGGAGTGTTTTTACTGCGTTTACAGGTGCCGCCAAAGGATTTATAAGCATGGCTATTCCCAGAGCCTTCATTGGAGTTGGAGAATCAATCTTAACGCCAACATCCATGTCCATGCTTTCAGATAGCTTTCCAGCAAATAGGATGGGTTTTGCTGCTGGAGTCTATTATATGGGTGTTCCTATCGGAGTTGGGATAAGTCTTCTTATTGTAGGGTTTCTTGGTGAGCCTCTAGGATGGAGAAACTGTTTTTACATTTTGGGAGGTATCGGAGCAGTATTGGGCATCATTGCATTTTTCTTTAAAGATCGCCCTAGAAAACATCTTATCGATAATCCAGATGAGGTTAATCTCTCTTTTTCAGAGATAGTTTCTACTTTAAGGCAAGCCTTGACCTCTTCTAATGCATTAATCTTAACCATAGCTGGAGGAGTTCTTTATCATGTAGCACTGGGAGCAGCAGTTTTTGAACAACTTTGGTATGCCCAAGAAAGAGGTTTCGAAAGATCAGAAATTGCTCAACTAACGGGGATCATTGGTGTAGTGGCGGGTCTTGCTGGAAACTTGTTTGGTGGTTTGATGAGTGACTGGTGGTTGAGAACTTTCAATCAGGGTCGTCCAATGTTTCTTTTTTGGCTTACTCTGTTGCTATTACCTCTTGGAATAATTTATAGATTCGTAGAACCGAATACTTTTATTTTTTGGCTAGGAGTTGTTATCGGTTATTTCCAACTAGGGTGTTTTTACGGCCCAACCTTTTCAACCGTTCAGGAGCTTGTACCGCCTAAAATAAGAGCTACTGTAGTGGCGTTTTACATCTTATGTCTAAACCTGATAGGTCTAACATTTGGCTCTTTAGGAGGCGGAATCTTTACTGATCTTTTAAGATCATTTGATGTGGCTGAACCATATACAATAATGCTTGTTACTTTCTCTTTGATCGCTGGATTAGCTATACCTTGCTATTATTTTGGTGGCAAAATCTATGAATCAGATAGAAAGAGACTTTTGGAAGAATTTAAGAATTGAAATTAAAAGATTGTCATAACATTAGCGATTTAAGAAAAGCTGCTGAAAAAAGATTGCCAGCAGCAATGTTCCATTACATTGATGGTGCTGCAGGAGATGAATGGACAATAAAACACAATACGAATTCCTTTGAACAGTATGAAGTGATTCCGAATTATTTAGTTGATGTAGATAAAATTGATACTTCAACAAAAGTTCTTGGAGCACAGATTGATTGGCCATACATATGCTCGCCTACCGGATATCACAGATTATTCCATCATGAGGGAGAGGTAGCAGCAGCAAATGCTGCGAGTGATATGGGTACTATTTTTTGTCTATCTACCCTTTCAACAACTACTATTGAAGAGGTTGCTGAAAAATCTAAAGGTCCTAAAGTTTTTCAAATTTATGTTCTGAAGGACAGAAGCATCTCAGTCGAGTACATAGAAAGATGTAAAGCTGCTAATTACGATGCCCTCTGCTTGACTATCGATGTTCCTGTTAATGGAAGAAGAGAAAGAGATTTGCGCACAGGCATGACCGTGCCACCAAAATTAACTTTAAAGTCTTACCTAAATATTGCCAGTAAATTTGATTGGACATTGAACTATCTTACTCATCCCCCCACGCCTTCCATGGTCAATATTGAGCATAGGTTGAAAGATGCTGCTAGCGATATTTCTGTAATGGATTTTATGAACAGTCAGTTTGATAGGACTGTTACTTGGAAAGATGCAGAGTGGATGATAGGTCAATGGGATAAGGCTTTTGCGGTCAAAGGAATTTTATCTGTAGAAGATGCTAAACGGGCAAAGGATATTGGTGCTTCAGCAATAATGATTTCAAATCATGGAGGAAGACAACTGGATGGATGTCCAGCGCCATTTGAAATGTTGAAAGAAATTAGAGATGCTGTTGGAGACTCTATTGAGATTATAGTTGATGGTGGTATCAGAAGAGGGATTCATGTCATAAAAGCCCTCGCCATGGGAGCTAATGCTTGCATGGGGGGTAGACCATACCTTTATGGACTATCTGTAGGAGGCTACAAAGGAGCTAAATATGCATTACAACTTTTAAAAGATGAAGTTGAACAAAGCATGATTCTCACAGGCGTCAAAAACGTTAGTGAATTAAATAGATCTTTTTTAAGGAGGCCTGGAGAATGAAGATTAAATTACTGATTGTTTTAGCTGTATTTAATCTTAATGTGTTTGCGGTTGAGGGTATGTGGGAACCTTCTCAAATGGATAATTTAAAAAAGGAGTTAAAAAATACAGGGTATTCTGGAGACGCAGATAATCTAACAGATTTATTTTCTTTCCCGCTTAATGCAATAGTGAGTCTTGGTGGATGCTCTGCATCGTTTGTCTCTCCAGAAGGTCTTATTGCAACGAATTACCATTGTATCGAAGGGTCATATTTACAATTTAACTCTTCTGAAAAGGAAAATTTATTCGCAACTGGGTTTGTTGCTAGAAGAAAATCAGAGGAAAAACCGTCTGCGCCTGGGTCAAGTGCTTATGTCACTCAAAGCATTACCAATGTTACCGAGGCTGTGTTGAGACAAACGGAAAACCTTAAAGATGACCTTGATAGATACAATAAAATTGAAAGTAATAAAAAAAGTATCATTGAACAATGCGAGACAAGTGATGAAATAAGATGCAATGTCAGGTCATTTTTTAGCGGAGAGACTTATCAATTAGAAAAAAGATTAAAAATAAGAGATGTTCGATTGGTCTACGCTCCTCCTGCTTCGATAGGTGAGTACGGTGGTGAGATAGATAATTGGATGTTCCCGAGGCATACAGGGGATTTTGCCTTGTTGCGGGCTTATGTGGCTCCTGATGGAAGCAGCAAAGAGTTTGCTTCACAAAATAAGCCATATAAATCCAAGAACTACTTAAAGATATCAGCAAAAGGAGTTCAAGAAGGAGATTTTGTTATGGTTGCCGGATATCCAGGCACAACCAACAGGTTGCTTACATATAACGAAGTGGAATTTGATATAGAGGAGGGATTTAAAGGTTTCGTTGATTTTTTAAAGTCTGGGATAGACATAATGAGATCTTCTACGAAAGATGACGATGGTTCTTCTTTAAAATATAGAGGATTAATTAGTGGTTATGAGAATTATTATAAAAAAATATCAGGACAAATAGATGGTGCAGAGTCATTCAAAGTTCAAGACAAAGCTAATTCTGATTGGTTAGGTTTCATAGATTATTTAAATGAAAAAGGCTCTAGACAAGAAAAGGAGTCCTTAGATTCGCTTATTTCTTTGATTGATGATCAAAAGGCAAAAGAGTTACCTAACTATTATTATGGGAATTCAAGAATGATTTCTACCGCTCAAAGAATTTACAGATACGCCTATGAAAGAACCAAACCAAATGATCAGCGAGAAATTGGCTTCCAAGAGAGAGATCATGAAAATATTGTGAATGGAATTAAATCTCTTGATTATCGTCTTGATAAAAGAGTTGATAAAGAAATTTTTATTAACCGACTTGAAAAATATAAAACTTTTGAGGGAAATTTAAGAAGGCCACAATTTAGCAATTATTTTCAACTAGATGCAGACTTTAAAAAGTCTAAAAAAATTGTTGAAGATATCTACTCACAAAAATCTTTAATGGATTCTGCTGAAGATAGACTTTCCTTGATTGACTTATCTCTAGATGAACTCAATTCAATTAAAGATCCTTTCATTAACATTGCAAGGATTCTATTTGATGAGCAAATGGAGTATGAAAACATTGCTAAGTCTGAAGCTAGCGAAAAACAAAGACTCAAATCATCTTTCATAAAATCGTTAAGAAAATATTATAAAAGTATTGGAAAGTCATTGTACTCAGATGCTAACGGTACCCTCAGAATTACTTTTGGTAACGTTAAGGGAGTATCTCTAGAAGACGGCATTACCTATGGTCCATTCACGCGTTTAGAAGGTATTAATAAAAAACATAGCGGAGAGGAGCCTTTTGATGCTCCAGATAAGCTAATGGATTTAATCTCTCAAAAAAATTATGGAAGATATGAGTTGGAATCCTTAGGCTCTGTTCCGGTGAATTTTTTGTGCGATCTTGATATTACAAATGGAAATTCTGGCTCAGCCACGCTAAACGCTAAAGGTGAGTTGGTAGGCCTTGCTTTTGATGGGATGCTTCAGACGATTATCGCAGACTATAAATATATTCCAGAAGCGAGAACTATATCTGTAGATTCAAGGTACTTTCTTTGGACTTTAGAGAAGTTTGATGAAGCTAAGAATATTCTTGAAGAGTTATCGCTTGAATACTAAGAAATGACTGTGCTTTTAACAGGCTTGTTTCTTGCAGCCCAAATAAGTCTTAGGAATTTGACAATAAATAACCTAACAGTTCGATCATAAAAAGATATCTTTTCTTTAGTATCTTTGGCTTCCGATGTTTGCTTCCCTCTTATAACTTGACCTGGAAGAGTTCCGGTTGCTTGACCATTCTCATAAACAACCTCGCCACTTTTAATAGTTGCTAAATAACCAAAGGATTCCTGAACAAGCCTTTTCCCTCCTTTAGGTAGATCAAAGATCATTTTTGGAAGAGAGACATTTAATTTTTCAAAATCAATAATATTGATATCTGCAATCATTCCAGTTTTGATTTCTCCCCTATCAAATAGCCCATAAGTTTCAGCAGTGTCTTTTGTCTGCTTTCTAATAATGAGTTCTAAAGGAATTTTACTGCCTGCTGATCTATCTCTTGCCCAATGAGATAAATTTGTTGTGGGCATGCTTGCGTCACAAATAAGACCACAATGGGCTCCTCCATCACTCCCACCAGCCACAGATGATTTAAGTTTATAGAATGTTTCAACGAATTTAAGTTTATGATTTTCATAAGGGGTGAAACATGCGTAGATTAAGCTTTTACCGTCATCTTTTATCAGTTCGTCATAAATAACCTCTTCTTCTGACTGATTTCTCTGTTCAGCTAAGTAAGCAATACTATCTTCTCTTGTTGGTTCGTAATTAGGAGGATCACTTAAAATAAATTGAGTTTCATAGTTAGAGATTAGTTTTTTACCTATTTCTGCTTCAGCTTTAATTTCTTCTTTAGTCTTATTAGATTTTTGTTCTTTAGCAGCTTTTTGTAAATCTTCTCTAAAGCTTGGCGACTCATTTAAAATTTTTTGCTTAAAAGCAGGATCCCTCATGATTGACAGTCTCTCGTTGAGGGGAAGATGAGAAATTTCTTTGTAAGAAGGATGACCTATAAATGGATGCAAAGAACTTTCTAGACCAAACATAAGTCCCACATTTCTTCCTGGGAACTGAGGTCGAACATTTTTACCTTTAAGAAACTGTTCTTCACAGTAAAGAATTGTTTTAACGGAGTCGCCATTTGTTTGAAGAACAGTTAAACCGCAATCAGACTTTTCAACGTATTCTTTCATCCATGACATTTCTATTTCTTGATCCAGCCAATCAGAAACAATTTCTAAAGTACCCTCACCTGCACGGTCCACTGCAAAAGCAAGTTCCTTCATTTCATCTGAGCTAGCTTCCGTGCCAGGCACATAAACACCATGAACGTCCCTGTGTAAGATAGTTCTGGATGTGCTAAATCCTAATGCACCAGCATTTATTGCTTTTTCTACTATTTCTGACATTTGGTTGATTTCGTCTTTAGATGCATCAACTTGGTTTTGACATCTATCGTAGCCCATCACATAACTTCTTACCGGTCCATGTCCAATCATAAATCCTAAATCCATTACAAATTCTTTTCTTTCTATTGCATCTAGAAATTCAGGAAAAGTTTCCCACTCCCAATCAATGCCTTCATGCAGTGCGGTACCTGGGATGTCCTCAACACCCTCCATAAGTTGAATAAGGAAATTTTCATCTCCGGGTTTCACGGGTGCGAACCCAACTCCACAATTGCCCATAACAACTGTGGTTACACCATGCCAGCTCGAAGGAGTTAAATAAGGATCCCAACAAACTTGTCCATCGTAGTGTGTATGAATATCTACCCACCCAGGAGAAACAAGGTTTCCATCAGCATCAATTTCTTTTTTACCTGAATTAATGACTTCACCGACTTTGGTAATTTTTCCATCATCAATTGCAATATCACCAAGAAAAGGTTTTTTCCCGGATCCATCAACTATGTTGCCATTTCTAATAACTAAATCGTGTATGTGCATTTCTCTCATGGACTTATTATGTATCTGTAATGATGAAAATTGAAGTATTTTTGGTGGAGCCAGGCGGGATCGAACCGCCGACCTCCTGCGTGCAAAGCAGGCGCTCTCCCAGCTGAGCTATGGCCCCAAAAGAAGGGAGTAGATTAGAGAAAGATGCAAGAAATGTCTAACTTTTTTAAGCAGGCAGTGCATTTGAGATAGCCTCTAAGAGCGGTCTCTGATGTGCTTGCTTAGTTTTTGCATAATGAGGATGACCTAAAGAAGCTAAATCTTCTGCTTTCTCCATTATTCTTTTTTCAAAATCTGAAGATGATGCTATTTCATCGAGAAGTCCGGCCTCAATACACTTATCAAAAGGATAAGGATCAGCATGATAAAGCACAGAATAAACATGCTTTTTATCGATTCTGCTTTCAGCAACCTCCATAATGGGAGATGGAATATCCATGTTGTTTCTAACTTCGTTCGCCTGAGCAACAAACTCTCCTTCTAGAGCTATGCGGTAGTCTCCGCAACAAACAATAAAAATTCCCATGGCAATAGCGTGTCCTGTTACAGCCATAATTATTGGTCTTGGAAAAGTATATAGATCATGCATAGTTTTCATTCCTAAGGCAGTCATTTTTTGCGCCTTTTCCGCATCTCCACTTTGAAATGTTTTGAGATCAAATCCTGCTGAGAAAATACCTTCTCTTCCTCTTATAATTAATGCACCGCTATCTTTGGAAACTTGATCTAGACAATTCTGTATAGATTCAAGCATTTCTAATGAAAAGACATTAACCTTCCCATCATCCAATGTAATAGTTGAGATATCTCCTTCTTTGCTAAGGGTTGCTGGTTCACTCATTTTTTCCTCCTGAAAATTATATTAAATCACAAGCTGCGGGCGGCATCCAATGGGCATCTTTACCATCCCACTTTATATTACATCCAATTGGGTTGGTAACTGGAACTGAAATGATACTTCCTCTTAGATAATCATCAATTGCATTTTCCAAATCGTTTATTGTTGATTCAGATCCATTTCTTGGATTGTCAATTCCTCTTCCTGTATAAATCAATGATCTTTCTGAATTAAAGACAAAAAAATGAGGAGTTTTTAGAGCACCATAATTAGTAGCAATCTCCTGAGATTCATCGTGAAGATAGTCCCAGGGGAACTGATGCTCTTGCATGCGAGCTTGCATATTCTCAAAACTGTCTTCTTCATAGGTATTTTTACTGTTCGAATTGATACATACCAACTTAATACTCTCTTGACTGTACTTTTCGACAGTTTTTCGAGTAGTTTCATCCGATCCAATTACATAAGGACAATGATTACAAGTGAAGGATATTATCAATAACTTATATTTACTGTAACTTGCTAGATCATGAAACAAATTGTCAGTTCCAAGAAGATTAAAATCTGGAGCTTTTTTGCCTATTTCTAATGTATAAGCCAAAGTAATATCAAGTCAGTGGGTTAAAGGAAATTTTTTCTGGAATGTTGTCTGCACCGGGCATATTTTTAGCAATCATGAAAGGTCGTAAAGCCTCTATCGCTTTTGGTTCATCATGATGACAAATTTTTGGATACATATGATGCATGATGTGAATTTGCATTGAATGATTTACAAACCTAGGCAACCCATTTCTCCAAAATCTTGTATCGTTATTTCTTCCAATTCTGAGTCCATTATGAGGCTCTCTTGAAAAAACCAATCCTAAATAAGAAGTGATAATCTTTAATGGAAGCCACCACAAAAAAAGAGTTTCCAAAGGAAAAAAGAAAACTGTAACCATCTGTGTTAAAACAATGAATAATTGAACCGTAGATCCTCTATCTATGCTTTTTTTGAATTCAGGATCTTTGTCACAATAGTCATTAACCATTTTTTCTATCCTATCGTCTGATCCCTGATTATGAACCCTCAAAGCTGCTTCAAACCATGAATCAACATGCGTATGGAAATAATCAGGATCCTTTTCAGGATCATTTGTGTGTGCGTGATGTTTCATATGAAGAACTTTTAATAGTTCATGAGATCTTGCTAAAGGAATCAAGGAAATCTGACCCACAAAAGAATTAACCCACTCAAGGTTCTTATTGCTCCCAGATAGATGTCCATGTTGACCTGCATGAGATGGCAAATAGGCAAAAGATGTGGATATCAGAGATATGAAAAAACCTAACCATAATGGAATAGTTGATGAAATAACCAAATACCAGACAAGACACCATACAAAAAATTGCGTAAAGGCAATTACAATCATTTCCCACTCTATCCTTCCCATAAAAGATCTAGCTATTTCTTTTTCTTTAGAATGAGATAGCTCAGAGGATTGATAATCGTACACCTGGCTTTCTATCATACTATCCAACCCCATTTTTTATGTTTGGCTAATAGACCAAAAAGTAAACCAGCCACATAACTAGCTATGGTGAAAAGAAGTTCATTTTTTGGTTCAAAAAAGTAAATGGATGCAGCATTAAAAACGCTGCCAAAAAAAACAAAAGCAAATAGAACAATGAACCATTGCTCTATTATTGAAATTTTATCCTTTGTTTTTGAAGATTTTTCATCCATAGCAATTTTATTTTACTAACAGAATTTAAATAAATATATATTTAAGACCTAGATTAGCTTGGATCATCCTAATTTGAGAATATTAGTTCGTGATCCATATTGGCGAAGACCAAGCTCTTTCCTGAATTGTTGATTTTATATCAGATCTAGGAAGTTGATTACTTCTAATTGCGTCCCAAGTAGACCATCTGCAAACTGGGTTTTCTAAAACTCTAACGTAATAAAAAGCTTCCTGATCTTCAATAAATTCTGGATCTTTCCATAAAGTTTTTAGCTCCCTTGAGCCCTTATTCTTGGTGATTGAGCAATCATTCAAATTAACTTTTGCACCATTGTCAGGACACCTGTGAGATGATTTGTCTACTTCCAATCCATCGCTACAGGTTGCGTCAAAAACCTTCTCTTTAGATTCTCCATTATCGAGCCATCCCTTGATAATTTGAACTCTCTGTAAATTTATACCTTGGGCATCAGCCATTGCCCATACGAGGAAAGTAGGAGATTTATTCTTCTTAGTTTTAAGGCTTCCTCCCATTGTCGATGCTGTTTTGTAAAGGTAAGCAATAGTATTTTCTTTGCTAAAAGCATTCTCAATGTCATATCCAGCAAAAAATCTAATTTTTATTCTTGGTCCGCTAGTTGCAAAAGTTTCCTTTCTTTTGAATGCGTCAAAGATTGACTCTCTAGTATTCTCTTCAGCCCAAACTCCTGCAAGTCCGGAAGCGCTCCAGCTAATGAGCCTACTGCTGCCCGCAAAATAATCTTTTCCATCAACCTCTGAAATTAAATTTGGCCTTAGGACTTTCAATACGGATCCATAAGTCTTATTAAAAGGAATAGATCCCCTGAGTTCAGGAGTTCCATCGAGAATGCCTATTTTTGAAAAGTATCTATCTTCTTCGAAAGATGATGCAGATACATGAGTATCAGTTGATCCAATAAAACCAAATTTATATGGATTGACACCACTTTTGTTTTTCAGAGCCATACCTCTTAATAAGGCACTTCTTGTATAACTCCCTCCATCATTATCTGCTGTATTTTCAATTTCAAAATCAGCCCACTCATCATTTTTTGATAAGAAGGGACTCGTCTCTGAGGAAGCTTTTACCTGAGTTATTTCAACAACAGGCTCATTACTTATTCTCTTTCTGCTATAAGATTCATCTATTGGAGCGCCATTAAAATCATCTAGCATAAACATTAAGCCTCCAGAGAGATTAGAATTGTGTGGTATGGCCATGCTCTCAACTCCATTGTTTCTGAGAGAATCCATCCAATCCCATAACTTTTCTGGATTTGGGCTATCTACTCTACTAAAGGGCATCAATGGTAAATTTTTAGTATCCTTGAAAATAACATTTCTATGCAGTGTTGTAAGGTCTGCTCCGCTACCTGCCGAGTATTCGTAACCTGCAAAAGTAGTCAAAACTCCTGGTTCATAGGCTCTATCAGCTGCCTGAATAATTTCCTGCCAAACAGTACTAGAAATCTTATTTAATTCATCGGCAAGATCATTGGTCAGTCTTCCCTCCTCTGCGAGCCTCTGTGCGAAAGGTCTAAAGAGGTTAGATCTTCTGATAACCTCAAATATGCCTGCACCCGCTGAATCATTTAAATTATGTAATGGCCTCACCCAATCATATTTAGACAAAAAAGAATTTTCGTCACTTGCAGATTTCATCACTCCTAAAAATATCCCGTGATCAGTCACCGCATAAAAATCTAAAGGTCTCTTGAGCTGGATCTGATATCCTGATGGATGGGGTAAAGCAGCTCCTCGAGCATAACGATATGCATCATCTGGAGAATTAATATTACCGAAAGTATAAGAATCAAAAGAATTAGCCGTGTGAACGTGCAGATCCCCAAAATAGGCATTTTTATCTGGGTTTTTCTCTGGTCTATCATCAGTCTCATACTTCATGGAAGATATTTGTTTTGAGAAAAAACCATCTATTTTTTCTATAGTTTTTTTAGTTTGTCTCTCTTGGTACTGATAAGAAATAAATACGATTAAAACCAAGCTAAAGGTAATTCCTGCGATCCACAAAAAAGATTTTTTTAAAATTCCCACTTAATTTTTAGTTTGACCAATAAATATAGTCGTCTCCTTCCTCATATTTTTGTCCATCGTATTTATCAATTAAGATTGGAACTTCAAATGCGGATGGCACAACTGGGTCAGCTTGCTCTGAATTAAATTGGGCCAATAAACTTTTAAGAAGTTGCGCTTTTTTAGGATGAGATTCTATAAGATTGTTCTTTTCGGTTGGATCAACAGAAGTGTTAAAAAGCCAGTGAAAATTTTCTTTTTTACTGACTATGTATTTCCAATTTTCATGTAATACAGATTGATGATTTCCTGAGCGCCAAAAAAGCGTTTTATGCGGTTCAGTAGATATTTCCTTATTTATAAAAGGTAGAAGATTAACACCATCTAAATCATTTAATTCAGAAGATTCAATTCTCGCAGCAGATGCAATCGTAGAAAAAATATCAAAGTGATGAACGGCGCTATTTGATTTTTGACCGGGATTTATCTTATCAGGCCAACTGACAATATAAGGAACTCTTATTCCACCTTCAAAGAAGCTTATTTTCCACCCTCTGTAAGGCTTATTAATATCCTCTAACTCAATATAATCGGCTCCACCGTTGTCGCTAGTAAAAATAATCAAAGTTTTGCCATATATTTCGAGCTCTTTGAGTTTTGCAATAACTCTTCCTACGCTTCGATCAAGCGCGGTGATCATTCCAGAATAAACCTGTAAATTATGTCCTTGCATGTGGCTCATGTGCTGTACATCACTTCTCAATGCCTGCAAGGGATTATGAACTGCCCAATGACTTAAATATAAAAAGAAAGGTCTGTTTTTATTTTTTTCAATAACCTTCAAAGCTTCGTCGGTATAGTAATCGGTAACATATTTATCTGGAGCAAAAAAATCGCCTCCGTTAAACATTGCTGAATACTGGCCAATACCCCAAATCATTCTGTCGATTCCAGTATCGAACTTTGCATTTACTATGTCTGGATCATCTTCTGGGGCATACAAAGGTCCCGCTAAAGATAAAGAATCTTTAAATCCTTGGCTTTGCGCATCCATACCATTGGCTTGGCCAAGATGCCATTTTCCTATGTGGGCTGTGTAATATCCTGCATCACGAAGAACCTCTGCAATTGTTACTTGCTCAGTTGGCATTCCTTGCTCCCATAAAGGAGGTAACCGAGTCGCTACTTCTCTATCAACTCTAGCTCTCAGTTCTGAGTCATCCTCTTCAGCAAGCCAGCGCATAATTAATCTTCCGGTTGCCGGTACGGGAGTAAATTCATATCCAAATTTTGTGGGGTATTTCCCCGTCATGATGGATGCCCTTGAAGGTGCGCAAGTAGCATTGGCAGCATATCCTCTCGAAAAGAGAATGCCGTTTTCTGCTAGCGAATCTATGTGGGGTGTTATCAAAGACCCGTCTGCTGCCCCGCCGTTATGAGCAGAGATATCGTTGTATCCCAAATCATCAGCCAAAATTAAAATAATATTAGGACGATCATCTTGTGTAGGAATTTCAGGTCCCTCTGTCCAAGTGGTTGGAATATTATCTTGTATTGGCATAAAAATAGCCGACAGTTTCGGTATAGACCAAATAAGTATATTTATTTTAAATTCCCAAGCTGTGATGCCTAGTATGGCGAGAAGACCAAAAGTAATTAAAGTTTTCCTAAGCATTATTGAATGATGATGTCAGGAAAATATAAATTATGGCAGTTATTATGTCAAAAGATTCTAAGGAAATTGGTGGGTCTGGCAGAACTCGAATCTGCGACCTCACCCTTATCAGGGGTGCGCTCTAACCAGCTGAGCTACAGACCCATTTGAAATGGAATGCAACCTTAGCAAGCTATTATCAATAAATAAAGTTAAATTAATTATCAGAATCCCTTCTTATGACATAAGGACGGTTTTTATTCGAAAAGTAAATTCTTACGACCACTTCAGCCAATAAACCGGTCGTTAAAAGTTGGGTTCCAAACACAACAGAAAGTATTCCGCCGTAAAAAAGAGGTCGGTCGCCTAAGTCTATGCCAAGCATAATTTTTTGTGCGCTTAATATAAATAAGATAATTATTCCAAGAACCAAAAAAACTAAACCAGGAAAACCAAAAAAATGCGCTGGTTTAGATAAAAACCTTTGGAAAAATATAATTGAAAATAAATCTAAAGGTACCCTGGCAATTCTTCCAAACCCATACTTACTCTCGCCAGCAATTCTAGGTCTATGATTTACTACCTCTTCGCTTATCCTTGCCTTATCAGTATAAAGACTCATCCATGCAGGAATTAACCGGTGCATTTCACCGTACAGTTGAACTGCTTTTAGAGTTTTATTTCTGTAGACCTTTAAGCTACATCCGTAATCATGGAGCTTTATATCAGTCGACCAACCAATTAAAGAATTTGCCATCTTTGATATGAGACTTCTAAGAAAAGGATCTTTTCTGTCTTTTCTCCATCCAACAATTAAATCCAACTTTTCTTCTTTCAGCCTGTTCAAGAGTCTTAAAATATCCTTCGGATCGTTTTGCAGATCACCGTCCAAAGTTGCTATGTATTTTCCCTGTACGTGGTCAAAACCTGCCTGCATGGCAGCTGTTTGACCCGAATTCCTTCCTAATTGTAGGTACCTGACTTCTTTTTTTACTTTGGCAATTGATTCACATATGTCTCCCGTATTATCTTTGCTTGAATCATCAACAATGAGTAATTCCCATTCTTTGCCTAGAGATTCCATCGATTGATAAATCTCATCGACGAGAGGTTTTATATTTTCTTCCTCGTTGTAAACAGGAACGACAATGCTTAAATAAGTTTTCATGTTTTCTTAATGAATATTGAAACAATTGCAAGGATAAGACTATATAAAAGAACAGTAAAGTGGACCAATACAGAAGCACTGATCATTGAATCGATATTAATGTTTTTATCAAAAGAATTAAGCCCGAATATTATACCTCCCTCATATGTCCCCGTTCCTGCAAAGCCATGGATGGGTAGAATTGATGTTAATTCACCAAAAATAACTGCTATGAAAGAACTTTCTAAGCTTACTGAAATCAAAGATAACAGAAGATAGGTGAGTGCAAATACTTTTATGAACCAAGCTAACAAAGACAAAATTAAAATTTCAATTTTTTCAAAAAGATTTTTTTTAATATCTCTTTCTTGCAATAAATAGCTCACTCCTAAGTACCAAGCAACAAAAATTAAGATATTAAGCATTAAAGAATAGTAGAAACTAAGAAAGAGAAATAAAGACAAAAAAATGATTGATAAAAAATCTGTGAGCCTAAAAATAAAAAGTGCCCTGAGGGATATCTTACTATCGATCCCATAAGATTCTCTCAGAAGCAAAGGAAAAGAAAATTCTCCAATTCGCATAGGTAAAAAATTATTTAAAAAGTTATGCAAGAAAGTGATTCGCACAACTCCTAGACTCTTTGTTTCCTTTTTAAAAAATCTTCTTATTCGAGCAGCCCTTATCAATAGGCTTAAGACCAAAAGACCTAATGCAACAGACACAAGGAGAAAATCCAAATTTTCTATCATGAAAAGGAAGGAGCTAAAAGATCCATATTGATAGATTACATATATAAATGTGGAGGAAATAAGCAAAGGCAGAAAGATTTTTAAAAATTTACTCTGAGATACCTTTATTTTGGTGAAATAGTCTAAAGCATTACTAAAAGTGTTCTCAATCCTCACCAAATTTAGGAATAAAAGAGGACTCAAAAAAATAAGAATGTACAACCAACCGATTTCATTTGCAAAAGCATAGGTAGAAAAATTGCTTATGAGCAATGTATAGAGCGCAACGCTTAATAAAATAAGGAAAAATATCAAATATAAAGTGTCCAAAATTTTTGACGATCTATTTGCCAATGAAGCTAAGAGTAAAGGCAAGCTAAAACCCAAAGAAGCTCCGATCAGAATATCCATTGGCCAGTGAGCTCCAACTAATACTCTAGTGAAAGCAATAAGTGAAAAGGCGAAAATTAACAGTGCAAAATGATTTTTTTTAATCATGCCTGAGATGATCAAACATGATAAAAATAAAAAGAGACTAAATGCATGTCCGGAAGGCACGGATTGAGAAGTCAAAAGAGGCTCAACGACAAAAAATTCCTCTCTTGGTAGGATTGCTCCTGGTCTTGGAATATCCAGTAAAATTTTTAATCCCCTCGAAAGTAAGATTCCAATCAGAGTAGATGAGATGATTAACCTGAAAAATTTTTTTGAGTAATATATTGGGATTACGGATGCAATCAGCAGTACGGCTGCATTACCAAATTCGGTAAGAAAAATGAGAGCTGATTGATTTATAAAAGCTCCCGCACTATTTAGTCCAATAAAAATAAAGTTATTTAGAACAATTATAGGATCTAAATAATTCAAACCAATCAGAACCAGCGCCAAAGCAAAGACAATAAAACCTGTTTTGGGCTGTGGATTCACTCTTTTATCACCACAGAAATACCCGACCTATTATAAATTTCTATCACTGAACCCAGCTCATCAATTTGATTGCTCCTTAAAAGAATTATTTGTCCATCATTATGATTTCTATAAGCAGTGTCTCTTGCATATACTCCAAATGAGGGAAAGTTCATCTTGTGCATGGCTAAAGGCTTATTCATTTCTTTTACCTTTAATCCAGCCTGTTTGAATCGATCTTGGAATAGTCCTATGGCACTTGGAAGAAAAATTAAATGGATACTAATCAAAAATAATAAAGATGAGATTATAAATTGGTTAAATCTAGAAAAGATCATAAAGGAGATAATTCCAAGGACTAGAAGAATTAATATTGGTATAAAGAAATTTGCAGGAGAGAAAAAAACCTCAATATCCTCGCTCAAAACATTCCAAATAATGTCTTTCTCTGAAGAAGCCAGAGTTTCTAATACAATTGGCAAAGATGATATAAACCCCAATAAAGAAATAAAAATTAGCAGATTTATTCTTTTGCTTTGCTGCTTGAAATTGAGTGCCATTAATATGAATAATGGAGTTATT
Source organism: uncultured SAR86 cluster bacterium (assembly GCA_902560275.1). Lineage (GTDB taxonomy): Bacteria > Pseudomonadota > Gammaproteobacteria > Magnimaribacterales > AG-339-G14 > CACNYO01. The sequence goes on from CACELJ010000002.1 coordinate 66,790, forward strand.
CCATAGAGCAAGTAGTGCGGTAACTTAGTTGAAGATAGTGAAAAAAAGAGCAAAACCCATAAAAACCAAATCCATAGAAAACTTTTAGTTTCGTCCTTGAAATCTGTCTTAATTCTGCCAACTGCCGTAAAAAGACTATTCCAAAATGGAGCCACCAAAAAAATCAAAATAACAAGATAGTAATAAAACGGTCCTGAGTGACCCTCAAAAGTTGATGTATACCTCTGAAAGTTATGTTTTAAAAAGAATCCTAGTATCGGATCTATGCCTTCGCTTAAATATAAATAGATAAACCATGGTGATGCAATGCAAAAAAAGACAAGCCATAAAAAAGGATTGAAAAGTTTTCTTAACGTTTCAGTTAAATATCCATTCCACCAAGCCCAGAAAAATAATGCCCCTCCAGGCACGATTAAAATAGCGGGCCCTTTTGTTAAAAAGCCAAAGCCGGCAAGAATTGCTGCATAGTATAAATACTCAGTCCGTCGTTCTCTTAAAGCTAAAAATGCCAAAAGAGTGGTTGAAGCCACAAAAAAGTTAAATATTCCATCCGCAGTTGCTGTTTTGATAATAATTGATGCGCCAAGGCTAGCTAGAACGAAAAAAGCAGCTAAAAAAGCATTTCTTTTATTTGAAATCTTTTTTGTAAACCAAAACGTTATGAATGCCCAGAGTAACCCAAAGATTACGCTCGGTAATCTAAAAGCAAATTCTGAAAAGCCAAAGGTTTTTAAACTTATGACCTGCAACCAATGGGTAAGAACCGGTTTGTCATCCCTCCTCTCTCCTGCTAACTCAACGTTAGTAAAATTACCAGAATCCATCATAGTCATAGTTGCTGAAGCGAATGCACCTTCGTCTTCATCAACTAATGGATAAAGGTTAATAGAAAAAAGATAAACGGAAAATAAAGAAATTCCTAGAATAAGGGCGAGTATCTTATTTGACACCCTGTCGATGGTACTAGTTTTTTGCCTTATCAACCAGACGGTTACTAGCTATCCAAGGCATCATCTCTCTCAAAGATTTTCCAACCTCTTCTATTGGATGGGCGGCTGATTGTCTTCTAAATTCTTGCATTGCAGGCCCTCCATCTGGTCCGTTGCTTTTTCTTGCATCGGCAATGAATTCATCTGCAAAATCTCCAGACTGAATCCTTTCAAGAATTTTTTTCATTTCTTTTTTGGTCTCGTCAGTTATCACTTTAGGTCCTGAAGTGTAATCTCCATATTCTGCAGTATTTGAAATGCTATATCTCATGTTGGCTAAACCTCCCTCATAAATCAAATCAACGATTAATTTAACTTCATGAACACATTCAAAATAAGCCATCTCAGGTGGATAACCGGCTTCTACAAGAGTTTCATAGCCTGCTTGAATCAATGAGGTCAGACCTCCACACAACACAGACTGTTCACCAAACAAATCTGTCTCGGTTTCGTCTTTAAATGTTGTTTTGATGATTCCTGCTCTTCCGCCACCTATAGCTGAAGCATAAGCAATTGAAGTATCCAATGCATTAGAGGAGGCATCTTGATGAATTGCAACTAAACAAGGCACCCCAGCTCCATCTAAATATTGACCTCGCACTGTATGTCCAGGTCCTTTGGGAGCTATCATGATTACGTCTAAGTCTTCTCTTGGAACAATCTGTTCGTAATGAATATTAAATCCATGCGCAAATGCTAAAGTAGCGCCTTTCTTAAGATTAGGTTCTATCTCTTCTTTATAAGCAATTCCTTGAAATTCATCGGGGATTAACATCATCAATAGATCGGCTTTAGATGCAGCATCGACATTACTAGCAACTTCAAAACCTGCTTCAGATGCTTTTACAGCCGAAGATGATCCATCTCTTAATCCAAGAATCACGTTGAAACCAGAGTCTTTCAAATTATTAGCATGTGCATGACCTTGAGAACCGTAGCCTATGATCGCTATGGTTTTATCTTTTAATAATTCAGGATTTGAATCTTTTTCGTAAAATACTTCCATTAGTTTCTCCTAATACTCAATTGTAGTTTCACTTTCTGAAATGAGAAAGTTTTCACCTGTCCCCATTCCAAGTAGACCTGATCTAGTAACCTCTAAAAACTTTTGCTTATTTAAAGAAAGAAGAAAATCATCAACTTCATGGTTCGAACCAATAAGTTTAATCATTACAAATTCATCTTTGTGATTAATAATTTCTCCAACAACAGGAAAAGCACTTTCAATAATTTTTTTTGCTTCTTCCTCGGTAATTTTTAATTTAACAATGGCAATTTCCAGTGAGACAGATTCAACATCGGACAGATTCTGAACTTCTACAACATCAATTACTTTGTTTAATTGTTTGAGTATTTGAGATATTACGCTTTCTTCTTCTTTAACGACCATGGTAAGCCTTGATAAAGATGAATCGTTAGTAGGAGCCACAGATAAAGAGTCTATGTTGTAACCTCTTTGTGAAAATAAACCTACAACCCTAGAAAGAGCTCCCGGTTGATTTTCCATTAAAATCGATATGTGACTCATATTAAAAAGTCTTTTTAGTTTTACTAACTCGCATTTCAGACATATTGCCACCGGCTTCGAGCATCGGGTATACATGCTCATCTGGATCAACATATACATCCATGAATACAAGTTTATCTTTCATGGAAATACATTCATCCATTCTTTCTTCTAGCTCACTGATATCCTCTACCTTCATACCCACATGTCCATAAGATTCTGCAAGCTTGACGAAATCAGGTAAAGAATCTTCGTAGAGAATACTGGAATACCTTCCACCGTATTGCATATCCTGCCACTGCTTAACCATTCCTAAAGCTCTATTATTGAGATTAATTATTTTCACAGGCAGTCCATACTGCATGCAAGTAGATAGCTCCTGAATACACATTTGAATGCTGCCTTCACCAGTTACACAAACAACATCCTCATCGGGGAAAGCAAATTTAACTCCCATGGCAGAAGGCAGACCAAATCCCATAGTTCCAAGACCGCCAGAGTTAATCCATTTTCTTGGTTCATCAAATTTATAATATTGAGCAGCGAACATTTGGTGTTGGCCAACATCAGAAGTTATAAAAGCTTTACCGTTTGTAGACTTGTAAAGAGACTGTATTACTTGTTGAGGAAGGATTTGCTTCTGATGAAATTTCTTATCCAGAAGATCATGATTAAGACCATGAGTTTCTTTCCAATTTAGAATCTCGTTATTCCAGAGATCAATTGATGCTTTATCAATATTTTTTTGATCTATTTTATTGAGAATTTGATTAAGAATCTTTTTAGCATCTCCATTTAGAGATACATCGACATTTATAATCTTTTCAATAGAACCGTAATCACAATCTAAGTGTATTTTTTTTGCATTTAATGAGTATTTTTGAGGATTGTTTGTAGTTCTGTCATCAAATCTTGAACCCAAAGCAAAAATTAAATCAGCTTCATGCATTGCCATGTTAGCTTCGTAGGTTCCATGCATTCCTAACATTCCAATAAAGTTTTCATGAGTTGCAGGAAAGGCTCCCAATCCCATTAGTGTATTTGTCACAGGGGCATTCATGATTTTCGCTAACTTTTTTAGCTCCTCAGTTGCATTACCTTGAATAATCCCTCCGCCTGCATATAAAACAGGTTTTTTTGCTTTCTCTAATAATGAAACTGCCTCTTCTATGTTGCTTTCTTCTACCTCTGAGGGGACTGAATAAGATCGCATCTTTATGTCTTTTGGATACTGATAGTCAAAAAGATGATTCGGATCTGTCATATCTTTGGGTACATCAATTACAACTGGTCCCGGCTTTCCTGTTTTTGCGATGATAAATGCCTTTTTAACAACCTCTGGTATTTCTTCTGGACTTTGAATTAGAAAGCTATGTTTTACGATCGGTCGGGATATTCCCATCATATCTGTTTCTTGGAAGGCGTCTGTTCCTATTAAATGGCTTGCAACCTGACCTGAAATTACTACCAATGGAATAGAGTCCATATATGCAGTTGCAATTCCAGTGATTGCATTTGTTGCTCCTGGACCAGATGTTACAAGAACAGTTCCAACTTTTCCTGTGGCTCTGGCATATCCGTCAGCTGCATGGACTGCAGCCTGTTCATGCCTAACTAAAATATGCTGAACTTTATCCTGTTGATAGATTGCATCGTAAATATGAAGAGCAGCTCCTCCAGGATATCCAAAGAGAAGGTCTACATTTTCATCTGCCAAAGCTCTGATAAGCGCAGATCCGCCTGATTCTTTCTTCATATTTATTAAACAGTTCTAAAAAGATTCGAATTGTGACACTAGAAGCCTTTAAGTCAAGTTTTCATTGGTTTTTAGACGATCCAATAAACTTTGAAAATCTTTAGGAATTTCGCTTTCAAAATTAACTGTTTCATTAGTCGAGGGATCTAAAAAAGAAAGTTCTCTAGCATGTAGTGCCTGTCTCGGAAACTTGATAAGAAAATCTTTCAAATCGTCTGAAGTATTTTTTGCAAATCTTTGACTTGTTCCATAAGTTTTATCTCCTACCAAAGGATGTTTAATATGGCTGAAATGGACTCTAATTTGATGAGTTCTGCCTGTTTCTAAATAAGCTCGGATATAAGTGTAAAATCCCAAAAATTCTAATACTTTAAATTTTGTAATTGCTTCTTTTCCTTTTTCTGTAACTGATTGTTTTGTTCTTACCGTACGATGCCTTCCAATTGGGAAGTCCAAAGTTCCTGCTCTCAACGTTTTCCCAATTACAATTAGGTCATATCCCCTTTTAACGGTTCTAGAGGAGATTTGATCTGACAAGTGTTTATAAGCCTTCTCATTTCTTGCAATAACCATCAGTCCAGAAGTATCTTTATCTAAACGATGAATTATTCCAGCTCTTGGAAGATCTGCCAGCTCTGGAAAGTTAAATAATAAACTATTGAGAATTGTTCCTGATCTATTTCCTGAGCCCGGATGAACAACAATTCCTGGAGCTTTATTTATAACTATGAAATCCTTTGTCTGCTTTTTTATTTCAATCTCAATATCTTCAGGAAGATCTTCAACTTCAGCATCAATTAGACCAGATAAATTTATCTTGCTTCCAATTGAAGCTTTTTCGCTTACTTTGGAAATTGTTTGATTATCAATGGACAAAAAATCTAGTTCAATAAACTTTTTAATTTGCACTCTTGAGAACTCTGGATGTCTCTTGGATACGATTACATCTATTCTTTTTCCTGACTCTTCGGCATTGACCTCGAAATTAATTGAAATTTTTTTTGGCATGTTTTTTAATCTTTAAACAGATAGAATTAGCAGATGCAAACTCGTAATAAGCATTATTTTATCTTTAATCTACTTTTTTTACTGATCTTGATGGGTTTATCCGCATCGTGTGCAAATAAAGAAGAAACTATTGAAAGGATCTTGCTTGAAAAAGAACTATTTGATCAAGCGCAGAATAGATTGAGATCAGGCAATTTTGCTGCTGCCGCAATGAGTTTAGAAATGCTTGAGGCAAGATACCCTTTTGGAAGATTTGCCACGCAAGCTCAGTCAGAGCTTATTTTTGCTTATTTTAAGTCAGCAAACTATGAGGCTGCCATATCAGCCGCTGAAAGGTTTATCAGCTTGCATCCTAATCATCCAAATATAGATTACGCTTACTATTTGAAAGGAATGTCTGGTTACACAGCCGATATGTCTATTTTTAATCCAAATATGATTCTCGAGGATGCGGCCTCGAAAAGAGATCTTAATCAAGCAAAGAAATCCTTTTCAGACTTGAGTGATTTTTTACTTAGGTTCCCAGATAGTGACTACGCTGATCAAGCAAGGCAACGAATGGTTTTCTTGAGGAATTTGATCGCAAAAAAAGAAATATATGTAGCAACTTTCTATATGGAAAGAAAGGCTTTTGTTGCTGCCTTAAACCGAGCTAATTATGTGATTGAACATCTCCCAAATAGCTCTCAAGTAGAACAAGCTCTTGAGATCAAAATTGAAGCCTATAAAGAACTCAACCAGTCAGATTTGGCCAATATAACTCAAGACTTACTGGACGCTTTCAGAGAAAAGAAAATTAAATCCTAATGGCTATTTTAATTTCAGTTTTAGTTTTTGTAGGAATAGTCGTTGGGCTGGCACGTCTTTTGGGAGAAAATTCAGTTGATATCAGCGAAGATCAATCCAGCATGGTCAAATGTATAGAATGCAATGTTTATTTCCCTGCCTTAGAAGCTAGAAAAACATCAAGGGGTTGGATCTGTAAAGATCATTAAAATTTGTATCTCAATTTAAGAATAAATTGATCAGAATAAGTAGTCTCCCATCCGGTGGAATACAAATCTCCAAAAGATTTTAAATCTTTATCGTCGTCAAAATAATATCCTCCTCTCGTATAAACTGCATAAAAATTAGAGAGGGGAGATAGTTCATATCTATACCTTATTTGAAATGCGACCTGACTTAATTCAAATGGATTAAGTGTCCCATCATAATTAATCATTTTTCCATCAGCACTAACATAATAAGGATCTGGATCATCAGCAGTGAGTGAATAAAATTGAGCTTTAATCCTTAATTCGTGAATGTTGTCTTTAATCCATCCTAAAGATAAAGAGGAAGATAATTTCTTCTTTTTGTAATAGCCAAATACATTATCAAATTCATATTTAACCCAATTTTTATATTCATCATATCTAATGAGAGCAAGATTTAAGTCGAGATCATTAGACGGCTTAATATTTGCACCTATGTTGAATCCCCAACCCTCACCTCTTTTAGAATTTGATGGATTGTCAAATTTATAGCCTCCAGATGAACTTTCAATTTTTATGAAGGGTATAAAAGTCTTCTGTCTAGGTGCCGAATATCTCATATTCAATGTGTATCCTCCTAACCTTCTTATAAAGGGAGAATCCGGATGATCTCTTGCTTCAACAAAATCTTTTCCGGGAGATAAGATACATTCACAAAAAATATCTATGGAAGAAAAATCCTTTAGATCTAAATTAAGTGATATCCACGCCATCGCCCCGCCGTTTATTCCTGAAATACTTCGTTGATGACCGCCATTCACATCCAATGTAAGACTTCTAACTAGAGATTCTTCTGAGAAATTGGTTTCTTTGTAAACAGCTGTAATGCCTGTTTCTGCAAAATTTCTCATGTCCAAATAACCCATATCGTTCATGTCATAGCCTTCGTCATAGATACCAAAACCCCAAAGAGCGGAAAACTTTTCTGTAAAGTTTCTAGCTACTCTACCTCTTAAAGCTGCACCTTCTGTTGTGGTTGATTCTGAATCTATGTTTGAATAACTTAACGTCCCTGAAAATCTGCTTGTTGCATCGAAGGAATAATCAAAGTCCATCGTATGGACTTGGGCAGCTCTTGATATGTTTGGACGGTCAACATAAGTTAAAAGATAGCCAATACGAAGATCATCTAGACTTTTTCTGTATCTAATAGACTGGAAATTCCTTCCTTTGTAGTATTTTCCATCTCGTTCAAAAGCTGAGAAAATTCCAAACTCATCACTAGCTTCAGTCTGGGTATATTTCAAGGCTAAATCAATTTCACTGTAGGTTTTTCTTTGCGAATTACAATCTGATTCGTCTATCTCTGAAGAGCAATCATAGTCTGGTCGAGCACCAATTCTTCTCGTGTTGATGAGAAAAGAAGTTCGACCCCTTATTTGAAAAAGATCCTGATTTTCTGTGAAGAATGGTCGTTTATCTTCGTAAAAAGTCTCTATTGCATCAAAACTCACAATGACATCATCGCTTTCTACTTGGCCAAAATCAGGATTTAAAGTGACATCTAATCTTTTTTCTGAATCGATAGCCCAAAATATTTCTCCTCCAATTTTATTTTCTTGTTTTCCTGTAACCTCTTCTTGAGAAACTGAAATGTAAGGGAAGAAATCGACTTCCGAGGTAGAGTTGCTAGCAAAATTTCTTATTTTTATTGGATGAAATCTTGAGATAAATTTTGTATCAGTCCAATTAATTTTAGGAAAACCATGCCATTCGTTTTTTAAAAAGTAACCCCTAGATGTCCTAACATTAATTTCAATGAATTCTTTATCAGAAGCTTCCAATGGAGCAACATCCCAAGGGATTAAAAACTCTGCAAACCAAGCATCGTCGGTTTGAGAAGTTTCAGCGAACCAAATTGCATCCCAATCGGATGATGGTTGATTCTCGTTTGCCCAAACCGCATCTCCAATTGATCCACCCAGAGATACTGCAAAGCTATAGGCTCTTATACCGTTTCCATTAAAGTCTATTGCAATGAAAGCTCTATCTGCTGATGCATCCATAACATCCCTTTTATGCAGCAAAGTTGTTTGATCCTCTATAGGTTGTTCATAATTTTTAAAGCCAAAATATATTCCATCTTCGTTAGCAAAATATAAAACTTCTGTTTCAACTTCTGGAGTTTCATAAGTTAGGGGCTCAGTTACAAAAAAAGTATTGATAATTCCTGCAGAATCCCACTCAATTTCATTTAATTTGCCATCAACAACAATCTCTGCAGATAGTGGTGAAAGTAGAAATAAAAGTATTAATTTTTTGGCCATATCTTAAGATTTATTTAGAACTTGAGTAAATCTGAAAAAAGATAAACAAGGAGGATATTTTATCTGAAATCACATGATCAATGTTGAAGTCAGATTAACTTATATATTTTTTAATGGAAGTTATGAATATTTTTACGATGAAAATCTGTATCTTATTTTTACAATAAATTGATCCGAGTAAGTTGTATCCCATCCTTTTGAATAAAGCTTTTCAAATGATGATGAGGACATATCAGAGCTGAAATAATCTCCACCTCTAGTGTAGACCACATAAACATGAGATAGAGGTGCCAACTCATACCTATACCTGATTTGAAATGCCACTTGGCTCAACTCAAATGAATTTAGGTTAGCATCAGCGGACTTCATTTTTCCTTCAGGTGATACAAAAAAAGCTTCGGGATCTTCTGCAGTTAAAGAGTAAAACTGAGCTTTTATTCTTAATTCATGCTTTCTTTCATAATACCCTAAAGATAAAGAGGATGAGAGTTTCTTCTTATGGTAGTAGCCGAACACGTTGTCGTATTCAAATTTGCTCCAGTTTTCGTCCTCATCATATCTAATTAGACCCAAATTAATATTAAGATTATCTGTTGGTTTTACAGTTGCGCCCAAATTAAAACCCCAACCTTCCTCTTTTCTCGATAGCAAAGAATCATCAAATTCATATCCTGATGATCTGCTTTCCACCTTCATTGAAGGAATAAATACAAGGGTCTCTGGTGCCTCATAGCTAATAGCAAAGGTGTATCCTCCTTTATTTCTAATATAAGGCGCATCTGGGAAACCTCTCGTTTCCATATAATCTTTACCGGGATCAAGAAAGCACTCACAACTCAGTCTTACAGAAGAAAAATCCTTAAAATCTAGACTTAAACTCACATTAGCTAAAGACCCGCCGTAAATTCCTGAGGCACTTTTATTAAATCCACCATTCGAGTCAACAGTCAAACTTTGGAGAGGAGAGTTTTTAGCAAATTCAGCTTCTCTATAGTTTGCTACCCATCCAGTTGACATATATTCCTTCATTTCACTGTAACCCATATCGTTAATGTCATATCCTTTGCCATAAGATGAGAAAGCCCATAAACCAGAGAATTTTTTTGTAAATTGTTTCGAGATAAGAGCTCTTATTGCAGATCCATTCTTGGATAAATTAGGATCATCAATATCTGAGTAACTTAACATTCCAAAAAAACGAGTATCTTGATTAATAAAATATTCGTAATCAAAAGTGTGTACTTGAGCGCTCCTAGAAATGTTTGGTTTATCTGCATAAGTTAAAAGATAGCCTACTTTCCCTTCATTAAAATTTCTTCTGTAGCGAATAGCTTGGAAATTTCTTCCTTTATAAATATCCGTTCCTCTTTCAAAAGCAGAGAAGATACCAAACTCGTTAAGTGCTCCTGATTGGGTATATCTTAGGGCAAGGTCGATATCGCTAGTAGATGAATTATCTTGAAGACATTTTTCAGCTAATCGTTCACTAAGCTGGTTACAATCATAATCTGGAGCTGCTCCAATTCTTCTTGTATTTATTAGATAAGTTCTCCAGCCAGTTATTTGAAATAAGTTTTGATTTTCAGTGAAGAATGGCCTCCTATCTTCATAATAAGTCTCTGTTGAATCAAAATTCACAATAACATCATCGCTTTCTACTTGGCCAAAATCAGGATTTATAGTTACATCTAATCTCTTTTCAGCATCTATAGACCAAAATATTTCTCCACCTATTTTATTTATTTGCTCGTCTGTAACTTGCTCTTGTGAAATTGAAATATATGGGTAGAAGTCAGCATCACTTTGAGCATCACGGGCATAATTCTTAATTCTGATAGGTTCAAATTTTGATAAAAAGGCTGAATCGGTGCTCCAAATAGCAGGAAAACTTGACCATTCATTGCTGAGAAAATCAAAAGTATTTATTCTTATTTTTATTTCTAGTTCATCTTCGGTAGAAGAACTAATGGGTGCTACATCCCAAGGTATCAGAAATTCAGAGTACCAAGCTTCACTATCTTGACTGGTTTTGACGAACCACACCCCATCCCAGTCCTGATTGAACTGATTTTCATTTGAAACTGTCCCATCGCCGACAGAATCTCCTAAGGAAGTTCCAAAAGAAAATCCATTGTTACCATTTCCAACAAAATCAATGATAATGAAATTTCTATCTCCGTCAGCCATCCATGCATCCCGCTTATGTTGAATTGGCGTTTGTCTTTCTGGAGGTTTAAAATTTTTAAAACCGAAATAAATGCCTTTTTCGTTGGCAAAATATAAAACTTCGGTTTTGTACTTTGATTTCTCTAAGGTGTTTGGCTGAACGACTACAAGGTCATCAATCAGCTTTGCTGAGCTCCATTCTTCTTCGTCAAGAATTCCATCGATGAAAATTTCACTTACTGAAAAGCTAGATAGAGTGAGTAAATATAAAAAAATAATGAATTTTTTCTTAAATTTTAAGATTGCTTTAATCAATGAAGTCTATTAGGAGAATTTATTTAATAAAAATAGTGATTTTATCTGAAATCACTGGCTCTTTGTGTGGTATGTGGAGATAGTTGCCCATTAAAAGTTGCAAAGTTCTTTTTCCTTTTGGTAATTCAAGGATTGCTTCAGTCTGACCTTTACCAAAGTGGATATGATTTTTATTGGCGGGGATGGGTTTCGAAAGATCAGGCAAATTTTCTAAATCAACGAGGAGGTGATGATGTCCGGTATTAGGAAAATCTATACCAGCTGGAGCAACTCCCATTCCAGATAACCCAAAAACTATTTTTATAGGTCCATTTACCGTTGCACCATCTTTAGGCTCGATAAAATAAAGTTTATTCTCGCTTGAAAATCCGAGACTTGAGAAGAAAACAAAAATTATAAGATAAAAAAACTTAGACATATTTTCCTTCTTGATATACCAAGGGTTTTAAAGCGTTATTATGAATTAAATCTTGTACCTCGCCAACGAAGATTGAATGAGTGGTATCTTCCATAATTGCTTTTAATTTACAAAAGAGGTTTGATTGAGCATTTTCTAAATATGGAGTCTCTTCTCTATTAAGCCAAGAATCATTAGAAAATCTTTCATTTATTTTCTCTGAGTTGCTACAAATATCAGCTACATGTTTTTGTCCATTACTCAACAAATTGAGACAAAATGACTCAGTTGTTTTTAAAAAATCATGCATGGCAGCAGATTTATTAATACAAACTAACATTCTTGGTGGATCAGCTGATAACGAAGCTACTGAAGAAACTGTCATTGCCTCTTTCGAATCTGAATTTCCTGAAGAAATTACATATACAGTTTGAGCTTGCGTTCTTAAAATATTTAGAAATATATCTTGCATTGATAAGTGATTAGAAAAGAGAATTATAAAAGAAAATTATGAGCAATAAAGCAAATAAAGGTTCATTTAGAATAATCAGCGGAAAATATAAAGGAAGAAAATTCGAATTCTTACCTTCCAAAGATCTTAGACCGACTCCAGACAGACTTAGGGAAACATTATTTAATTGGCTTGGACAGGTCATTGATCATAAAACTTGTCTTGATTTATTTTCTGGAACAGGTTCTTTAGGGCTGGAATCATTGTCTAGAGGTGCTCACAAAGTTACATTTATCGAAAAAAATTTTGAGCACTTTGATAAATTAAAAAGCTATATCGAGAAGCTAGATGCTATTGAGGATATATCAATAATTAATAAAGATGTCCTTGCTTGGTTAGATGAAGCAAATGATGAGTTTGATCTAATTTTTGTTGATCCTCCATTCTATGAGCAACTTGCTGAACAAGTTCTTTTAAAAATTAAAACAAAATCCCTTCTTGCTAAGTCTGGAAATATTTATCTTGAAGTAGAAAAAGATCTAGACTTAAGTTTTTTAGAAAATAATTGGGAGGTTATAAAAGAGACTAACTCTGGTAAAAAGCAATATTTACTTCTCAAAGAAAAATAGTTACTTACCTTTCTTCATTGAACTGAAGAATTCATTGTTTGTCTTGTGTTTTCCAAGTTTGTCTATGAGCCATTCAGTTGCATCGACATCTTCCATATCATTTAGAAGCTTTCTGAGAATATTTATTCTCTGAAGTTCGGCATCATCGGTTATCAGCTCTTCTCTTCTTGTGCCTGAACGCCTTATGTTAATGGCTGGAAAGACTCTTCTTTCAGCAATTGCTCTATCAAGATGAATTTCTTGATTTCCTGTGCCTTTAAATTCTTCGTAGATTACTTCGTCCATTCTCGATCCAGTGTCAATAAGCGCTGTAGCAATAATGGTGAGACTTCCTCCACCTTCTATATTTCTGGCAGCACCAAAAAATCTTTTTGGTTTTTCAAGGGCATTGGCGTCAACACCACCTGTTAATATTTTCCCAGAAGCCGCTTGAGTAGAGTTATAAGCTCTTGCCAAACGAGTGATTGAATCTAACAAAATAATGACATCATTTTTTGTTTCAACAAGTCTTCTAGCTTTGGCAATTACCATCTCAGCTACTTGAACATGTCTTGATGGAGGTTCGTCAAAGGTAGACGCGATTACCTCCCCTCGAACAGAACGTTTCATGTCAGTAACCTCTTCAGGTCTTTCATCAACTAAAAGAACCATGAGCTTACTGTCAGGGCTATTCCTTTCAATTGAATGGGCGATGGTTTGAAGAAGAAGAGTTTTTCCTGCTTTGGGTGGAGAAACAATAAGTCCTCTCTGACCCTTACCTGTTGGGGCAGTTAAATCAATTATTCTTGCTGATAAATCTTCAGTTGTTCCATTCCCTGCCTCCATCACGATTCTTTCTTCAGGAAACAAAGGTGTTAAGTTTTCAAAAGCGACTTTTGATTTCGTTTGCTCTGGTGCATTAAAGTTGATCTCATCAATCTTTAATAAGGCAAAATATCTCTCGCCCTCTTTTGGTGGTCTTATTTTTCCAGATATAGAATCACCTGTTTTAAGTCCAAATCTTCTTATTTGGCTTGGTGAAACATATATGTCGTCTGCACCTGCTAAATAAGAAGACGACGGTGATCTCAAAAATCCAAACCCATCATTTAAAATTTCAAGAACTCCCTCGCCCTCAATATCTTCACCTTTTCCAGAATGAGATTTGAGAATTCCAAAAATAACATCTTGTTTTTTTGAACGGGCTAAATTTTCAATACCCATGTCCTCAGCGAGACTGAGCAATTCTTCTACGGGCTTGGCTTTTAATTCGCCTAAATGCATAACAAATTTTGGGATTTAATTAAAGATTGTCTAAGACAAGGTGGATAAATGTAACACCTAAGCTAGCCCTAGTCTAGGTTAAATTTATAGGTGTTGTTCCAAAAAGGATAGAAGCTGAGACTTTGATAAAGCGCCTATCGCCTGATCAACTACCTCTCCATCTTTGAATAGAACTAACGTAGGAATGCTCATTATGTTTAATTGGGCTGCTAACTCTTGATTTTCATCCACATCAACTTTGCCAACCGTCAGCTTATCTGACATGTCTGAAGCAACTTCCTCAAGTATTGGGGCTACCATTTTGCATGGACCACACCATTCTGCCCAATAATCGACCAAAACGGGTTTATTTGACCCAACTGTTTCTGTGAAGTTTTCCTTATTTAATTCTATTGTGTTTCTCATAATTTTTATATTAGGTTAAATTTTAAAAATGCAAATTAAAAATCGTCTGTTACAGCGCCCTCGGAAGCTGAAGATACTGATCTGGCGTATTTAGCTAACACTCCTCTGCTAGGAGGTTCTTTTAAAGATTGCCAGTTTTTCTTTCTATCTGCTAACTGTTCTTCTGAGATATCAATGTTTATTTGATCTTTTTTTGCATCTATGGTGATTAAATCTCCATTCTGTAAAAGTCCAATTGGACCTCCATTCGCTGCTTCAGGAGTAATATGGCCAACTACAAAACCATGAGATCCGCCTGAGAACCTTCCATCAGTAATTAGAGCAACTTTATCTCCTAGCCCAGCTCCCATGATTGCCGCAGTCGGTTTTAGCATTTCACGCATACCCGGTCCTCCTACAGGACCTTCGTATCTGATAACAATTACCGAACCTTCTTGAATGGTATTATTGAAAATTGCTTCAACAGCCTCTTCTTCAGATTCAAAAATTATTGCAGGACCAGAAAAAGATAGTCCTTCTTTCCCAGTTATTTTAGCTACAGCTCCTTGAGGAGCTAGATTGCCTTTCAAAATTCTAATGTGACTTTCTTTTTTTATAGGTTTACTAATTTGAGCAATAATTTTTTGATCGTCTTTATAGGGTTCTATGTCTTTAAGATTTTCTTCTAAAGTTTTTCCTGAAACGGTCATACAGTTTCCGTCCAGTAATCCATAATTAAGCATCATTTTCATTAAGGGTTGAATACCGCCCTGTTCATTCAGATCACTCATTAAATAGTAACCAGAAGGCCTGATGTCAGATAAAACAGGTGTATTTTTCCCTATCCTAGAAAAGTCGTCTAAATTTAAATCAACATTTGCTGATTTTGCCATTGCAAGGAGATGAAGGACTGCGTTAGTAGAGCCACCTAGTGCAATAACTACTTTAATAGAATTTTCAAAAGCGCTCTTGGTTAGAATATCGCTAGGTTTAATATCCTTTTCTAATAAGTAATCGATAGCCTTACCTACAGCCAGGCAATCATTTTTCTTCTCCTGAGAGATTGCATCTTGTGAGCTACTGCCAGGCAAACTCATTCCTAAGGCTTCAATTGCCGATGCCATAGTGTTTGCAGTGTACATTCCTCCGCATGAACCAGGCCCAGGGAGTGCATTTTTCTCAATTGCTATTAGTTCGTCTTCACTTATTTGATTTTGAGAATATGCGCCAACCTTTTCAAGAACAGTGGCAAAATCAGTATGATCCTTCCCAGGCTTGATAGAACCACCGTAAACAAACAGACTTGGTCTATCTAACCGTATCAATCCCATCATACAACCTGGCATATTTTTATCGCATCCGCCGATTGCAACAACAGAATCAAATGACTGGCACCCAACAACAGTTTCAATTGAATCTGCAATGACTTCTCTAGAGACCAAAGAATATCTCATTCCAAGAGTACCCATTGAAATACCGTCAGAGATTGTGATGGTATTGAAAAGAACTGATTTGAGACCTGCATCATCAACAGAGCTACATATGGATTGTGCTAATTCATTGATGTGCATGTTACAAGGAGTCACATTTGACCATGTTGAAGCGATACCTACTTGTGGTTTTTTAAAATCCTCATCTGAAAAACCTGTTGGCCTAAGCATTGATCGAGCACCAGCTTGATCAATTCCATCAACCAGAGAGGATGAATATTTTCTTTTTTTAGACATTGATTTTAATTATAAGCAGCATTTATAAGATTGATTGTATATTCATCTTGAGGTGTATCAAATATCTGATCGGTTGGACCAGATTCAACTATTGAGCCCTTTTTCATGACTAAAACTCTATCTGACATTGACCTGATTACTCTTAAATCATGACTTATCAAAACATAGCTTATATTTTTGGAATTTTGTAAATCCTTCAAGAGCAGAAGTATTTCCTTTTGAATTGAAACATCTAATGCTGAAGTTGGCTCATCGAGCAAGATCAATTTGGGATTTGTAATCAATGCTCTTGCTATTGCAATTCTCTGTCTTTGGCCTCCAGAAAATTCATGCGGAAACTTTTCAAGGCATGATGGATCTAAATGAACGTCATTTATTGATTCTATGATGCGTTGTTTTTTTTCTTGTTTGCTCAATTGCTTAAAATGAATATCCAAACCTTCTTTGATGATCTCTTCCACCCTCATCCTTGGAGATAGAGAACTAAAGGGGTCTTGAAAGACAACCTGACATTTCTTCCTCAAATCACTTAGCTTATCTCTCTTTAATATTTCATTTTCAAAGAGAACTTTTCCTGAATACTCTTCTATGCCCAGAATTGCTTTGAGAATGGTAGATTTTCCTGATCCTGATTCTCCAACAATTCCTAGAGTTGAATTAGCTGATAAAGAGAATGAGACTTCTTTGACTGCATCAAATCTTTCTTCTTTTTGGAAAAGAGAAGCTTCTCTTACTTGGTAGCTTACATTTAATTTTTCGCATTCCAAAATTTTGGAATCTGAAACATTATTAATCTCTTTGGGTTCAGGAATGGACTCTATTAGCCTTTTTGTATAAGAATCCTTTGGATTAGAAAAAATTTCTGCAGTAGTTCCTCTTTCGATCACATTACCCTGATTCATCACCAGAACCTTATCTGCGAATCTTTTGACAACATTTAAATCATGCGTGATAAAAATTATGCTGAGGTTTTCCTCTTCCTTTAATTTATTTAAAAGAATTAATAGTTCTTTTTCGACAGTCACATCCAAGGCTGTTGTTGGTTCGTCTGCAATCAATATTTCAGGATTGTTTGACAATGCCATTGCGATCATCACCCTTTGTCTTTGTCCTCCAGAAAGCTGATGAGGAAATGAAGAAAATTTTTGTTCTGGGTTTGGTATTTCAACTTTCCTTAATAGGTCCATGGCTTTTTCTTTTGCCTCTTTGTTGGAACTCTTATTATGGACTTGAATAGACTCCATAATTTGCTTACCGACCTTTATAAAGGGATTCAATGAAGTCATTGGCTCTTGGAATATCATTGATATTCTTTTACCTCTGATATTCTCAAGTTCTTTTTTAGGAAGATTTATAAGTTCTGTGCCATGAAAGTTTATGGAGCTATCTTTGCTGTGAAATGCAATTGGATAAGGAAGTAATTGCATAATAGATAAAGCTGTAACTGATTTGCCTGATCCACTTTCTCCAACAACGGCTAAAGTCTCTTTTTCAGAGAGGCTAAAATTTAAATTATTAACAGCCTTAAAAGTTGAAGATTCATTTGCAAATTCAACATTAAGGTTGTTAACTTTCAAAATTGGTTCACCAAAATTATTCATGAATTTATTTTTA
>CACELJ010000003.1:0-71984 GCA_902560275.1 uncultured SAR86 cluster bacterium
TTCCCTGCTTGAGTGAGTTGGTTGGAGCAATACTGATAAGCCAATCCGATGCATAAAAGTTTAATGGAGCTCCAATCGTGGATTTCTGGCTCAGTTAACGGCCAATGCGTCGTGGAAACTGCTGCTTTATCCGTCATCATCCACCAAAAAGGATATTTAGCGCTACCAACGCTATCTCGAGAAAAATAGGCTCCAGCATTGATAACCTCGTTCTCATCGTAATTAATATCGTTCGGCGTGCCCATATCAAAGTCGTACCATACAAATTTAGCTTCGTTGTTGCTGGTTTCGTAATTATCCTGACTTGGCGTATAAAATTGTTTTCCGTAAGTGCATGTGCTGCAAATTGGAATTTTGTAATTAAAATCAAGCCTGTCGTAAGTGATTGATGCACCGTACTGGCCATCGCCATCTACGAGAGATACGAAATAGCCAGAAGTATTAGCTAAAAGCCCTTCCTTATTATTAGCCGCAGCTTGATCTGCTTTCAACCCCTGCTCTTCCTGCATATTGGTATTCGGAGAAGCAGTTTGTAGCCATGCTCCAGTGGTCGAAACACTGCCGCTGTGATTTGGGTTGTATCTAATTCCTAAAGATTCAAAATCTTCCACGTTTTGCACCGGCACCGTTACGGTGGTGGACGTAGTTTGGCCGCCTAGGCTGGCTGTCAAAGTCAAATCGTAAGATTTGGCGGTTTCAAAATCTAAAGCAGCAGCGGTGGTAATGGCGCCTGTTGAAGAATTAACTGTAAATTTACTTGCTCCGTTGCCGGCAGTAATGCTGTAAGTCGGTGAGCCGTCTGCTTCGATGCTCGAGACGCTCGAGACAGCAGTGCCAACGCTAGCCGATTCTGAAAATGAAGAGCTTGCTAAAGCAGCCACCAAGGAACCAAAACTGACATCGCTTAAAGATAACGAAAAGGTGTTAGACGTTGTGCTCGATCCGTCGGTAACACTCACCGTGAATGAGTGCGAGGTTTTAACTTCGTAGTCCAAGGCATTTGCCAAGGTGACTTCCCCGGTTGATGAATTGATAGCAAATTTATTATCTGGATCGGAGAGTGAATAACTCACGGTTCCCTCTGCACCGCTGACGCTGGAATTAAGAATGACCGTGCCAGTGCTGATGTTTTCGGCTTGTGTGCCAGAGACCAAGCTCCCCGAATAAGTAAACTCAGCGACGTTGCCCACGTTTATATTCAAGACATCGGTTACTGAATTGGTGCCGTCCGAAACATTCAAATTAATTGCATAAGAAGTAGCCGTTTCATAATCTAACGGGCTCGCTAAAGTCACGTTTCCGTTAGAATCAACGCTAAATTTATCGCTTCCTGTGCCCGATAAAGAGTAAGACAGAGTGTTATTTTCTGGATCAGTTGCCGTTGCAGTCGCGATGGTCGTGCCCACTGAGGTGTTCTCTAGAAACGAATTGAATGCGACTGAGGAAGATAGAGAGGGTGCATCGTTGCTATCGGTAACGGTCACGGTGATTATTTTAGGCACCGAGAAAAGCCCGTCACTGGCGAAAATAGTTAACTCATAGCTCGTCTTTGTTTCGTAATCCAAACTATCCGTTAAAGTGATCTTTCCAGTACTATCGATGGAAAACTTATCGCCGCCTCCAGATAAAGAATAATTGATCGATGAGTTCTCTGGATCAACAGCCACCGCAGTCCATAGAATAGAATTTAATACAGTTCCTTCGCTGATAGAAAAGTCTTCGGTATCCAGCGTCAAGGAGGGGGCTTCATTATCGTTGATAACATAAATGGTGACTTGCTCAGTCATCTCATTGATACCATCGCTTGAGGAAACCTCTAAGGTAAATAAACTTTCTGACTCAAAATCAAGCGCTGCAGCTAAAGTTATTTCACCAGTGGCAGATATGGCAAAATTCTCACTGCCAGCTCCAGACAAAGTGTATTGGACAGCATCGCCATCCTGATCGGTGACGGCTATAGAAGCAACGATAGAACCAACTTCTGTAGTCTCACTAATATTTGAACCGTTAGCTTGTACGTCGTTGATCGAAGCATTAACGGATAACAAATTGTTATGCTCCATTGATGATAAGACCGGAGCTTCGTTTTGATCGGTTACCGAAACCACAAGATCTTGTGTTTGATCGTTGCCGAAAGCATCGCTTATTATCACTGTGATATCGAGCGTATCATCGTCTTCGAAATCCAAACCAGACACAAGTAAAATTTCCTGAGTTGCCTCGTTGTAGGTGACTTTGTCGCTATCTTCTCCTTGAATTTCTACCGAAATTTGATTGTTACCAGTGCCCTCAACATCGATAGTCGCAATTGAGACGTTGGTTGTATTTTCCAATAACGTAGGGGCAACCGTGATGTCTGCAGCTAACGAGGTTGGCGTCTCGCCTGCTAAAGCATCGGCAATTGGTGTGCCTTCTGCAGCTTCAGCGGTTTCTTCTTGTTGCGAAGTATCTTGAACCGTTTCTTGCGCGACTTCGCTGACGTCCTCGACAACTTCGGTTTCCTCAGACGACTCGGTTTCTGTTTCGGTGACAACATCGATGTCTGTGCCGGTTTCGATATCGGTTGCAGTGGTCAGCTCATCCGGCTCAACGTCAGAAGAATTATCGGAAATACCGCTAGAGTCCAGAGCGCTTTCATCTATTTCTGGCTCACTGTCGGTTTCGCTATCTGTCTCTACTGTATCTTGATCAGCATCGGAATCAGAAGCGCCATCGGTTTGTTGTTCCTCGGTTCCAGAAGATTCATCGGAGGAACTACCCTCACTGTCTGAGCTATCTTCCGATTCTGAATCAGATTCAGAGCTATCAGATTCCTCTGAGCTATCCTCGCTTTCTTCGGATTCGGACTCCTCTTCCGATTCTGATTCTTCTTCATTGCTTTCTTCTTCGGCTTCGCTCTCTTCTTCAGATTCCTCGTCTTCGCTTTCGCCTTCTTCCTCTGATTCTTCTTCAGCCTCGCCTTCGCTTTCGCCCTCTTCGCTGGCCTCCTCTTCGGATTCTTCCTCTTCTTCCGGTGATCCCTGGAGACTTTCTTGCATAGATAAAAGTTGCTCTGCGGTTAGGAGAGATACGTCTTCTACGTCTTCTAACGGATCGTCGACCACAACGACAAAACCGTTTCGGGTTAACACGTACGTGCCGTCTTGATTTAAAGTTGGCGTGACCGTCATCTCATCGCCGTAAATAAAGGAGGCTTCGGTGGTCTCACCCTCACTATCGACAAAAACGATGCCGCCTCTGATACCAACTGTCGCGGCGTTGGTTCGAATAATCGCAGGGTTATTTTTGGTGACTTTTCCACCCACCAGTCGCATCAAACCTTTGCTGGTGACGGTCAGTGAACCTTCGGCGGTTTCTGGGTTATAGATAAAGGAATCTAGAGTGACCGACGAGTTAGGTCCAACGGTAAACGCAGTTCCATCAACCAGAAGCATCTGCGCTTTGCCGTTCTCGTCGGTCTCAATCGTATGGTTTTGGATGATTTTATAACCTTCATCAACGAGTTTTTTTTCTTGTTCTAAAGTTAAATCGGTGGTGACGGTATCGACAGCGGCAGCAACTCCAATTCTCTCTTGTGACCATAAAGAGATGCTTCCAATTAGAATAAAAATATAAAAAATAGATAGTTTTAAGGTCCTTCTAAAATTCTTCATTAATCAATCAAGTATACTCCTTCGGCAAAATAAAAATCATTGGCTCCCGAGGTGCCCAAAGCGCCTGATTTACTCAGTCCAACTCCTAATCGCCCGCCACTTTCGTCAGGTGAGGAGCCTCCGTAGAGCGCGCCCGCTATCACTGCCTCACGGGTCCAGCCGTTGTTGGTATCGGCTAAGGAACCTGTGTATGTCGCACCGGAACCAGAAATGTTGACCGCAAAAGAGGTAAACCCAGCGTTGGCCACAATGGCATTGTTATCGTCAAAATTAGTGAAATTAAACTGTCCGGTATACCCGCTCGCACCCCAATTGAAACTGGCTGCCACATCGGCGGTGGTCGTGTACTTATGCACGTCGTAGTCAGTGCCCGATTTATTGTATCGGTAGGCAACGCTCATTACCGCTGCTCCGCTCATGGAGGCCGAACCGGAAGTCGGCACTTCGCTTGGGTCTAGAACTTCTCCGCCGACCCAGGTACCTAAGTGCACTGAGGCATTTTGCGTGCCTGAATTAGGTGAAATGTCCGCCGCGCTCATTGCCCAAAAACCCCAACTTGAATAAGTAGTGTCCGGAATGGCATCGTTGCCGCCGGAATGAAACAAATCAGAATCAGGCGTGTCGAGTGTATTAAAGGAAACCATCACACCGGCTAAATTGTTTGATCCGCCTGAGGTGCCGTCGATCTGGGTGCCGTCGTCTTGAATCTCAGCCGCAAGCACATCCCAAGAAAAATAAGCCGACTTAGCCTCGTCGTTATCGGCATCACCAAACTTCAATGTCATTGATCCAGTATCCACAGCTGACCAAGTCGCGGTGTAATTGTTAGTAGGGGCTGCGCTAACCGTGACCGGCGCTACAACCTGCACATCGTGGTAAGTGCTATCAAAAGTGAAGGTTGCCAAGGTAGAACTCGAACGCAACGAAGCCAGTTGAGAATTACCCGTCCCGCTGACGTCAAACTCTAAGATACCGCTGAAAAATCCGCTAAAGCCAGACGGATCATATCCAAGGCCACTGATCCCTCCTCTGGTTCTAAAATCATCAAAAGTATAATTATTCTTAGTAGTACTCGCATTAGGATTCGCATACTCTTTAAGCATAGCTTGGTCAAAGGAGCCGGTCGAGAAAGTATCGGCATTACCGTCGTAACTCACGCTCAACGTCATATCTCCGGACTTGTAAGGATCGGAAGAAGTCAGCATCGCAGCTTTTGTATTGACCGCAGAGCCGCCGTAAAAACAACCGGCATCGTTTGCCGTGGCGCATTCAATGACAGAGGTACCGTAGATGATTGCGCTGCTGTTATCGTTAGCATTGGTGGGTTGCTGATAAGACCAATAATGATAGCCGTCTAACCCAATATTGGTATCACCAACCGAGTACCTAGTGGTGTCATTCTTTCGGGCATCCATTTGAGAGATTACTACGTTTAACAAACTTTCCTGGTCGTCTCTGGTAGTAGATCCAGATGCTCCGTCATAAGAATCTTTAAAGGAAATTTGTGCCCACAACCCAGGGAGTACGCCCTGGTTATTTAGTCCAGTAAACACATCATCATCGATGTGTTGATACCAAAGAGACATGCCTTCTGGCACATTGTTAGTGCCCCAACCAAATCGGCTAGTATGGATAATAGAACTACCACCGGTTCTAAAAGCTAATTCATGCCATTGGTAAGCATTTGAATAGTCACTGTTGCAATTGCTTTGAGTGTCTACTGCCAAGCAATAATCAACGCCAACGTCCCCGTAGCTCCAAATCGATGTCGGTATAAAGTTTGGATAAAAATAATCGTTGTCAGTTCCGCTTGGAGAAAAGTGCTCTCGCGGGATAACCGCAAATGCGTAGATATGCCTTGCCGTATTCGACGTGAAGCCCTCATCAACTCTTCCTGCTATGGTGACTTGATCTTCAAAGAGGTTGAAGGTGGATGTGGTTGCAGAGCCACCACTATTTAGACCCGCAAACCATTGCATGATTGAAAAGTTATCATTATTTATATGGCTAGAAAAAGCATTGGTATCTGCAACTCCCATAACAGCACCTGTCGAACCTGTTCTGCCTGGATCACAAATCATAAGGTGATTATTAGCCAATGAATTACAAACCGAGGGGATGTTCATATATCCAGTGGTAGCTGGATTCCATACATCGTTTAAAATACCACTGTAATCTAAAGTCCCTCCATTGTTGGTGATACCATCAAGGATTGATTGCGTTATAGTTACATTACTTTCGGTAGAGCCAGATGCTCCACTCAAACCACTCCATCCAAGCTCGCTAAAAATACCTTGGGCTTGAGCCATATTCTGAGTAGATGAACAACATCCGCCGCTGTGCTCCCACATGGTGTGGAAAAAATTGCCTCCACTCTCAATCCAATCTGCTAAATCACTATTTGAATAACCAAAAGTGTATGTACCCAAATTGTTAACAACAAGAACACCTACATCATCCAGATTAATACCGGCACCACTTAAACAAGTAGATAAATTTACATTGTAGCAACTTTGAAATGTATAACCTGCTCCGGTGATAGCAGTTTGCCATGTATTACCCGAGGCTCCTAGACCTGAGTATCCAGTGTAGTTAGCGTTAGAACCACCAATAACCCCATAAGTGCGTTGTCCATTGCTGGATTGATAACTTATGCTAGCACCTGCCTTGTCGGTGGTCATAAACCAGAAATTACCGCCTTTCATTCTGCCTGCTGAAATAACTTCTGAGTTGCTAATGGTCGTTTCTACTGACGTGCCCAAAAGGCTTTTGTACTTACCGTCGACCGAAGCGGAGTTAGGTGCAAATGCGAATTGTCCGTTGCCGCCGGTATCGGTTGGAAAAAAGTAGCGCCAATTGAGTGCTGTGCCTCCGGCAATTTCGACCGGAACGGAATTATTGTTTGTGTTGTCAACGTTGGTGATGTCATCGGTTGGCGCCGTGCCGACTTGTTCTAAATAATAATTCGGCAAACTGGATCCAGACGGTCCTCTGGTTGCTGTAGCAGCAAAGCCCGATCTAGAAACCGCATGATAATCAGCAGAATATCGCAACACCACCGAATTAATTTCATTTTGGTTGGTAACCGGCACAACGATGTTGGTTGAGGTGGTATCGCTACCTTGCGTTGCCGTTAAGGTAAGGGTGTGCGATTTTGCGGTTTCAAAATCGAGTGTGGTTGCGGTGGTTGAAATGGCTCCGGTGCTTGAGTTAACTGCAAACAAACCTCCGTCATTACCGGCGGTAATGCTGTAGGTGGGTGAGCCACCGTCGTTTTCTATGCTGCTCACAGCATAAAGCACGGTCCCGCTGGAGGTATTTTCTGTGGCTAAAGCGCTTTGACTGGTGACCAAAGCCCCCAAATCAACGTCGCTAATGTTGAGCGTAAACGTTTCCGATGTGGTCGTTGTGCCGTCGGTTGCCGTCACCGTAAAGGTGTGCGACGTTTTAGTTTCGAAATCAAGTGCGCTTGCCAGAGTTACTTCTCCGGTTGCGGAATTGATCGCAAATTTATTATCGGCATCGGTCAGTGAATACGTGACTGTTCCTTCTGCTTCGCTAGCGCTAGAGGATAAGATAATAGATCCGGTACTGATAGTCTCAAGTTGGCTTGCACTAGCCAAACTAGCAGAAAGCGAAAAATCTACATCGTTAATTTGTAGGGTAAAGGTTTGCGACTCGCTGTTGCTGCCGTCGCTTGCAGTAACGGTAAACGAGTGCGAAGTTTTCGTCTCATGATCGAGCGCATTAGCCAAGGTCACTTCCCCAGTAGATGAGTTAATGGCAAATTTATTATCCGGATCGGAAATGGAATACGTGACGGCGCCTTCCGCGCCGCTGGTGCTTGAACTTAAGATGACCGAACCGGTAGAGATGGTTTCGTTTTGAGAGCTTGCCGCCAAACTTCCGGAATACACCAATTCAGCGACGTTACCGACGTTAATGGTAAGGACTTTTGTGGTGGTACTAGTACCGTCGCTTGCGTTTAAATTAATTGAATAAGAGGTAGTCGTCTCGTAGTCCAAAGCACTAGCTAGGGTAACCTTACCGTCGGCGTCCACACTGAATTTATCGCTGCCCGTACCTGAAAGCGAGTATGTAATCGTATCGTCTTCTGGATCGGAGCCGGTGGACGTAGCAATAGTTGTCCCCACAGCAGTGTTCTCTTGAAATGAGTTAAAAGCAACTGATGAGGTAACTGTTGGTGCTTCGTTGCTGTCCGTAATGGAAACAGTAACCACTTTAGGAACCGTAAACAAACCGTCGCTGGCAAAAATAGTTAACTCGTAACTTTCTGTTGTTTCGTAATCCAAAGAATCGATTAAAGTGATATTTCCGTTATTGTCGATTTGAAAGTTTTCACTGCCTGTCCCCGCGATGGTATAAGTGACGTCAACTCCTTCAGGGTCCAGACCGGTTGCTGTGGCGAGCACTGTTCCAGCAGCAGTGTTTTCAGCGACCGTGAAATTATCAAGGCTCAAGCTCGGGGCTTCGTTATCATTGACTACGTAAATGACTACGTCTTGAACAATTTCATTGATTCCATCCGAGCTGACCACTTGAATTGTGAATTGGCTTTGAGATTCAAAATTCAACTCTGAGGTCAGAGTGATTTCTCCGGAATTTGAGATAGCGAAGTTATCGCTGCCTGCTCCGGTTAGAGTGTATTGCACGGCGTCGCCGTCTGGATCGGCAACCGTAATGTCGGCAACCACGGCGCCTATTTCGGTGGTCTCACTGATATTCGAGCCGTTGACTTGAACATCGTTTATCGATGCGTTGACCGAGAGTAAGTTATTGTGGGTCATCGAAAGCATGCTCGGCGCTTCGTTGACGTCGTCTACCTCAATCGTTAAATCGTTGATTTGAATGTTCCCAAGATCATCGGTAACCACCAAAGTAATATCTAAAGTATCGTTGGTTTCATAATCCAAACCGTCGATAAGTTGGATGGAATTTGTCTCTGGATCAAAGACGACCTTGTCGCTGTCTTCTCCGGTAATCTCAAAGTTAATTTCATTTTCTCCAGGATTGGTGATCGATAGCGTTGCAACGGTGGTGTTGCTTTCGTTTTCTGTAACTGAGGTAGTGGCGACAACATCGACCTCTGGCGCACCGACCGACTCATCGGCAGCAGTTTCTTGTGCAACTTCGGTTACCTCTTCAACTACTTCCGTTTCTTCTTGTGTTTCGGTTTCAGTTTCGGTGGCTACTTCGATATCTGTTCCTGTATCGATGTCTGTTGCAGTGGTTAATTGATCCGGAGCAACTGCTGAAGAGTTATCGGATATACCGCTTGAGTCTAAAGCACTCTCGTCTATTTCGGGTTCGGTATCAGTATCCGGTCCGGCATCCAAGGCATCGGTATCGGGGCTGGCATCGGCCTCGCTGCCACCAGCTTCAGTTTCAGTTGTTACAGCTTCATCTGATGATCCGGTATCTGAACTAACGTCGCTTTCGCTTTCACTTTCTGTAGTTTCCGAATCTGAGCCTACATCAGATCCTTCCTCACCTGAACTATCTGAAGAATCGTCTTCAGTCCCAGCATCATCATTGCTCTCAGACTCCTCGCTGCCTGAATCTTCAGATTCAGATTCTGAATCTGAATCCTCAGAACTTTCTTCGTTTGAATCTTCGCTTGATTCTTCTTCACTTGACTCTTCTTCGCTGGATTCCTCTTCTGATTCTTCCTCTGACTCTTCTTCGCTGGATTCCTCTTCTGATTCTTCCTCTGACTCTTCTTCTTCGGATTCTTCTTCTGATTCCTCTTCTTCGGATTCCTCTTCTTCGGATTCCTCTTCCTCAGACTCTTCTTCTTCGGATTCTTCTTCTTCGGATTCCTCTTCCTCAGATTCTCCTTCTTCGCTGGATTCTTCCTCCGATTCCTCTTCCTCTTCTTCAGGCGAGCCTTGAAGGCTTTGTTGCATAGAAAGTAACTGATCTGCGGTTAAAAGTGACACGTCTTCAACATCTTCCAACGGATCATCAACTACGACCACGAAGCCGTTACGGGTCAGTACGTATGTGCCATCTTGATTCAAATTAGGCGTGACGCTCATCTCATCGCCATAAATGAACGATGCTTCGGTCGTATCGCCTTCACTGTCGACAAAGACAATACCCCCTCTGATACCAACGGTTGCTGCGTTGGTTCTGATGATGGCCGGATTACTTTTAGTGACCTTACCCCCGACTAAACGCATCAAGCCTTTACTGGTAACGGTCAACGAACCTTCAGCGGTTTCCGGATTGTATATAAAAGAGTCAAGGGTAACCGAAGAATTAGGCCCAACGGTAAATGCCGTACCGTCGATGAGCAGCATTTGAGCTTTGCCTTTCTCATCGGTTTCAATCGTATGATTTTGGATGATTTTATAACCTTCATCCACGAGTCTGCGCTCTTGTTCCAGAGTTAAATCAGTTGTGGTGGTGTCGACTGCAGCAGCGACTCCGATTCGTTCTTGCGCTCCGATTACTCCTGTGATTAAAAGTAACGCACTAAACAGTATGGTTGATGGTTTAGAGGGCACAAGAAAATGTAAAACTTTCTTGCTCATAATGTTTCTATTCTGACATTCTGTCATATTTTGACACAAAACTCTAATTTCCGCATTTAAAAAGCTTTCGAAAGATAACCAAGACAACTATTTTCAGGAATTTTTTTAATTAATCAACACCCGTATTAAAATTAACGAGAACGACGCCCAAGATGATAAAAGCCATCCCCAGGGT
This sequence comes from uncultured SAR86 cluster bacterium, assembly GCA_902560275.1. GTDB lineage: Bacteria > Pseudomonadota > Gammaproteobacteria > Magnimaribacterales > AG-339-G14 > CACNYO01. Next base: position 10,386 of record CACELJ010000003.1, read on the forward strand.
GGTGATCGAATTGGGCATTTGACCGTATTTGATGGCGGCAAAGATATTGATCAAAACCAGCCCTACTCCGGACCAAATGGCATAGGTCACGGCAACTGGAATTTGTTTCAGAGTTAAGGAAATAAAGTAAAAAGATGCTGCGTAACTGACCGCGGTGATCACGCTGGGCGTCAGGCGCGTAAAACCTTCGGTATCGCGCAGATATATAGTCCCGATCACTTCGGTGACGATTGCTATTGATAAAAATAAATAAGCAACAATAATACTCATACAGGCATAATATTACACAAATACGGAGTATGCATGACAAAACATAATGCTTTAAGAATGCTCGGCAGATCGGGAAATCCAACGCTCAGCGATGCAACCTTCGCTGGGTTTGAAACCACCGGCGTAAAAACCATGACTTTACAAGGCACGGTGAATAAAGTCGGTATTCTGCTGGCCCTTGTAGTTGGCGGAGCTTTGTTCACTTGGAATCAATTCTATTCGACGGGTAGCGCTGGCTTTTTGATGCCCGTTGGTTTATTTGGCGGCATGATCTTTGCGGTAATCACTATGTTTAGACCGACCCTGGCCATGTACACAGCTCCTATTTATGCGATTTTACAAGGCCTTTTCTTAGGTGGAATTTCAGCGGCGTTTGAAAGTATGTACCCGGGCATTGTTATCCAAGCTACAGGTCTTACCTTTGGAACCTTGGCTTCTTTATTGGTGCTTTATAAAACAGGCGTCATCAAACCCACGGAAAATTTCCGTCTAATGATCGTCTCGGCCACCATGGGGATTGCCGTCTTGTACGCCATCAGTTTTGTCATGAGTCTCTTTGGTTCTGGCATTGGGTTCATTCACTCCAACGGTTTATTCGGCATCGGTTTTAGTTTGTTCGTTGTCGGTATTGCAGCGATGAATTTGGTGTTGGACTTTGACTTCATTGAGGATGGCGCAGAACGCGGTGCGCCGAAATACATGGAATGGTTCGGTGCGTTCGCCTTAATGGTTACTTTGATCTGGCTGTACCTTGAAATGCTCAGATTGCTTGCGAAAATACGCAGCCGTTAATGGATCTCAATACGTTATTTTTCGGCGGTCTTATCGTCGTCTCTTTGGCTGTGTTTTTTTACTTGAGTCGTTTTCGAGCCTCGGCCAGTCAACGCAATCGTGACAATAAAATAGATTGGACAAGTCGCCGTTACTGGTGGTATCGCTGGGTCTTCCTTGGTTTGGTGACCTTGGTGAGCGTTGCAGCGTTGGTTCGCATGCTTAGTTAATTGTCTATGCTTAGTTGCCTTTTGTGTGGCTTTTTAGCCTACCTTATTTGAGTGAACATAAAATCTGACGTCTTGATCGTTGGCAGCGGTGCAGCAGGTCTAACTTTAGCGCTGAATCTTGCCGATCATCGAAAAGTTACGTTGATCTCCAAAGAAACCCTCGTTGATAGCTCAACTTGGTACGCGCAAGGCGGCATTGCTGCGGTGTTAGCCAAAGAGGATACCGTTGAAAGTCACATTCAAGATACTTTAAAGGTGGGCGACGGCATTTGCGATGAGCAAGCGGTTCGCTTTACGATTGAAAACAGCAAAGCTGCAATCGAATGGTTGATCGACATGGGCGTTGAATTTACCCGCATGGCTGACGGGACCGATTACCATTTGACTCAAGAAGGCGGTCACAGTCAACGCCGGGTGATTCATTCCGATGACACCACAGGCCGAGAAATCTCTGATTCGTTGGCGCAACGAGTCAGACAACATCAAAACATTACCGTTTACGAAAAACACCTCGCTGTCGATTTGATTAAAGACGGGGAGCGTTGTCTGGGGGTGTATATTCTTGAAAGAGCAACGGGTTTGATTAAAACTTTTTCTGCCAGCCATACCGTTCTGGCTACTGGCGGAGCCAGTAAAGTCTATTTTTATACCAGCAACCCGGACGGAGCGAGCGGTGACGGTTATGCTTTAGCAGCACGCGCAGGGTGTCGTCTGGCAAACATGGAGTTCAACCAATTTCATCCCACCTGTCTTTATCATCCGCAGGCAAAATCTTTTTTACTCAGCGAAGCGCTTCGCGGTGAAGGGGCTATTTTGCGCCTCCCGGACGGTGAGGCTTTTATGGAGCGCTTTGATGTGCGGGGAGATTTGGCTTCCAGAGACATTGTCGCCCGGTCGATTGATTTTGAGATGAAGCGTTCTGGCTTAAACCACGTCATGCTGGATATGACCCATGCTGAGAAATCGGTGATCCAACAAAAGTTTCCGAGCATCTTTGAGACGTGCTTGTCTTTTGGTTACGACATGAGCAAAGTTCCTATTCCGGTGGTACCAGCAGCTCACTACACTTGCGGCGGGGTTATGGTAGATCTCTCCGGTAAAACCGATATTGACCGGCTCTACGCCATAGGCGAAGTTTCCTACACAGGTTTGCACGGAGCTAATCGCATGGCGTCTAATTCCCTGCTGGAATGCATTGTCTTTGGTAAAGCAGCAGCTGAAGTGATTTTAAACGATGATCCCATCGACCAGCCGGAACTGCCCTTGTGGGATAGCTCAATGGTGGTGGAATCGGACGAGAAAATTATTGTCAACCACAATTGGAACTTGGTCAGACGTTTGATGTGGGACTACGTTGGGATCGTGCGTTCCAATAAACGTTTAGCCAAAGCAGCTGCTGAACTAGCAGCTATCCAAGCAGAAGTGGAGGATTATTATTGGAACTTTTCAGTTACCTCAGATTTGATTGAGTTGCGAAACCTTACTCAAGTTGCCGAACATATAATTAAAAGCGCGCAGCTAAGAAAAGAGAGTCGCGGCTTGCACTTCTCTATAGATCATCCAAAAAAGTTGAATCTCACTGAACCAACGGTAATTAAACCCTAAGTTAATCTTTGCTTCTTGATTCGTTGACCACCAAAGGTCTGCCTTCGAAGTCTTTGTCATTCAATTCAGCAATTGCTTGCTCGCCACCGTCAGCCATTTCAACAAACCCGAAACCTCTAGAGCGTTTTGAGAATTTATCGACAATGATTTTTGCTGAAGTGACGGTACCGAATTGTGCAAAGAGCTCTTCGAGCTTATCATCCGTGACCGACCAAGGGATATTCCCTACGTAAATATTCATAAAATCCTAAAAGAGATTAGTGTACAGATGTTTCCGTAACACGTCTTAATTAAATTGCGACAATTCTGAAAAATTTAAGCAAGGGAACAGGTCATATCCATGCCGCAGCATAAAGGCGATTTAATTTTGCCTTCGCAGCTGGTGCATTTTGAAATCTGTACTTCCCTGCCATCGTCTGTAATCAACACATCGTCGATCAAAGCCAAGTCACATTTTGCGCAGGAAGCATTGACTGCCATCCCGCATTTAGAGCATTCATAAGTAGCCATCGATTTATTATATTAGAAAAAAGAGTTTATAAAAAACCTTGTCTTTTCTTAAAAATTCATCAGAATGAAGTTCATAAAGTGATTTGTCCCTGCTTGCATACTTTAACTGCTAAAACGGGACACCTTAATAAAAGGTGTATTAATGAAAATATCTTACGAATTTTTCCCGCCTGCAGACCTCGACTTTACTCGAGTTGCAAGCCATTTCAATGAGCTCAAAGGTTTTCAGCCTGCATTTCTTTCGGTGACCTTTGGCGCTGGGGGATCGCCCGAAGATAAAAGCCTGGGCTTAATAAAAGAATTACAGGCACATACCAATGTTAACGTTGCTGCGCATTTAACCCTGGTAGGGAAAAGTATTGATGAGATAGATGCGATCATCCAAAAACTAAAAATTCTTAAGGTAAAAACCATCGTGGCCATTCGAGGAGATAGTCCCAACAATTTATTTGTTCCAACAAAAAAAGGATTTATTAATACTTCTGATTTTGTGGCCTATTTGAAAAGGAACGGTTTTGAAGTTTGTGTTTCTGCATACCCCGAACCGCATCCAGAATCAGAGGGATTTGATTTTGACTTGCAACTGCTTCAGAACAAGGTTGAAGCGGGGGCAAGCAAAGCAATCACACAGTTTTGTTTCGATTTGCCACAATTTGATCGTTTGGTTGAGTCAATTGCTCAAAAAAACATCGACGTAAAATTGATACCGGGCATCATGCCTGTTGCAAGCATAAAGAATATCCTCAGGATGGCAGACAGATGTGGAATTGTCATACCTAAATCGGTAACAAAGCGATTCAATGGAGATTTAGAGGAAGACATCAAGGCAGCCAAAGAACTCTGTCTTGAACAAATCGAATATTTACAGAATCTTGGTTTGAACGACTTTCATTTTTATACCTTAAATCGTTCTGATCTTACTTATTCAATATTGAAGGAGATAAAAGCAAATGAAATACATGAGCACAAATCTCGGAATGCCAAGAGTTGGCAGGAAGAGAGAATTAAAATTCGCAACTGAAAAATACTGGCGACAGGAAATTACTGCAAGTGAGCTGCTTAGCACAGCAACTAATGTTGTTGATGATATTTATAATCAGCAACTCAACGCTGGTATCGATCTAATTCCAGTAAATGATTTTTCTTTTTACGACAGAGTTTTGGATCTGTGTTGTTTTCTTGGTGTAACCCCAGAAAGGTTCTCTCAAAACGTGAAACCATTGTTCTTGGACGAATATTTTAGACTTGCTCGCGGTGACGGCGACATAGCAGCAATGGAAATGACCAAATGGTTTGATACCAATTATCATTACCTTGTGCCTGAAATTGAAGCAACAACAAATCCTTCTTTTTCTGATCAACTCTTTGCTCAACAAGTACTTCCAGAATTAGATTCAAAAAAACAAAAGTTTTGTCTCATTGGACCAGTGACATTTCTTGCTCTTGCTAAAGGTGCAGATTCGGTTGATAAATATTCCATCAAAGATGAACTAACAAAAGCCTATACTGACCTTCTGAAACATATAGAGAATTTAGGCTATACGAATATTCAAATTGAAGAGCCTATCCTCGGTTCAGATTTATCCGACCAAGACAAAAGCTTTTTTTCAAGCTTTTATTCTAAGCTCTCTGGAACCCTAAATTCTGCTACCAAAACTCATTTGGTTACTTATTTTGGCAACATAGAAGACAACATTGATTTAATTTCGTCAGCCTCTTTTGAGAGCGTCCATCTAGACTTAATAACCGATGACAGTAATTTTAAAAATATAAAGAACGTTAAGTGCAAAAATATTTCTTTGGGAATTATTTCTGGAAGAAACATTTGGAAGCTTAATTGGGAGAACACTCTTGAAAGAATTAATTCTCTTCCCTTGGAAGGTTTTGAGACAATATATCTTGGTCCATCTACTTCCCTTCAACACTTACCCTACTCCATAGAGTTAGAAAAAAAGATAGATGATGAACTCTTATCTTGGCTTGCATTTGCTAAAGAAAAAATTTCAGAACTTGCTTTACTTACAATTTATTTATCCAATCAAACTTTGAGCAAGGAAATAGAAAACATAAAAGCTGCGAATGAAACTCGACAGAACTCAAACAGAGTCACAAAAGCTTCTGTAAGAGAGAGAATGTCTGACCTTTCAGAGAGAGACTTTGAGAGAAACAGTGCATTTTCAACTAGACAAAGTGCTCAAAAAGAAAAATTTAATTTTCCAATTTTGCCCACTACGACTATAGGCTCTTTTCCTCAAACAACTGATATTAGAAAAGCTAGAGCTAGACTAACGAAAGGAGAAATTTCTCTAGAAGAGTATGAGGCTTTCATGCAAGAATCGATCGTTGAGTGTATCAAAATTCAAGAAGACTTGGATTTGGATGTCTTGGTTCATGGCGAACCTGAAAGAAATGATATGGTCCAATATTTTGGAGAATTGCTGTCCGGTTTTGCCTTTACAAGTTTTGGTTGGGTGCAGTCATACGGAACAAGATGCGTTAAACCACCAATTATCTTTGGTGATGTTGAAAGACCAGAAGCGATGACAGTGAAATGGTCAAAATTTGCCCAAGAAAACACAAAAAAGGTTATGAAGGGAATGTTAACTGGTCCGGTTACTATTTTACAATGGTCCTTTGTTAGAGATGATCAACCAAGAAAAGACACTTGCTATCAAATTGCCCTAGCGATTAGAGATGAAGTTAAAGATCTAGAAGACGCTGGTATCCATGTCATTCAAGTTGATGAGGCAGCTTTTAGAGAAGGCCTTCCTGTGAGACGTGCTCAGTGGAACGAATACTTAAAGTGGGCTGTTGATACTTTTAGATTGACTACTGCCTGTGTCGAAGATTCAACCCAAATCCACTCGCATATGTGCTATTCAGAATTTAATGATGTGATTGAGAATATTGCTGCTATGGATGCAGATGTGATTTCAATTGAATGTTCTAGATCAAATATGGAATTGTTAAAGGCTTTTAAAGACTTTGACTATCCCAATGAAATTGGTCCAGGAGTATGGGATATCCATTCTCCAAGAGTTCCAAGCCAAGATGAAATTGAAGGCTTAATTGAAAAAGCTAAGAATTCAGTAAGGCTTGAGAATCTGTGGATTAATCCAGATTGTGGATTAAAAACTAGAGGTTGGCCAGAAGTAAGGAGCACCATAGAACATATGGTTAATGCTACAAAAAAAGCTAGAGAGCAATTGAGCAAATAATAAAAAAAATCTAATATTTATTACATTAGACATAAAAAACTAATTTATTTCCATCTAAGTCTCTTACGTAGGCTCCATAAAAATTCTTTGTGCGTCTTCCCGGCTCACCTTCATCAGTTGCGCCCAGTGAAATAGCCTTTGAGTATATATCATCGACTTCTTCTTCAGAATTCATAAGAAATCCAGTCATACTTCCGTTACCTGCTGTGGCATTTTCTCCATCATAAGGTATAAAAATTGCAAACATTGAGTCGTCTCCTTTTAATATCCAAAACCAACTTCTGTCGTTAGGTGAAAAAGTCAAAGTATCTAAGTTTTCAAATAAACCATCATAAAAAGTCTTTGAAGATTCTAAATTATTGGTTCCTAGTGTTTTATAGGCGGCAATTTTTTTCAATGAGGCTCTCCTTGTGAAATATCTTAAAAGTATAGGTCAATGTTTTTGTAAATTAAATTTTTTTTAGTTATATTCCATACAGGAGAATAATATGAAAAAACTAATTCTGGTAATTGTCCTTATGCCGCTTGTTCTGACATCCCAAACTTATGAAACTGATGTGGCTGAAATTTTTGCAGGGGAAAATCAGGTTGAAGAAAGTCTTAATGTTGCTAATGAGATACTTTGCGTGATTTCAAAACTAAGAGCTGAGCAATATATTGATAAAGGACCATACAAAGCTAACGTATATCCTGATAGATGTCGAAAACAAGCTATACAAACCGGATCATCAAGACAATCTGGTCAAAGTTCTGGTGGAAACCAAAATAATCAAAATCAACAGAATCAAGTTGAGCTGCCAAGCACTATGATTGTTGATGTTGAATTCAAAGAGGCCCAGGTTGAGGGAACAACTTCAATTCCAGAACATATCGAAGTTAAGTCATGGTTTTTTCAAAAAGGGGATTATTCTGAGGCTCAAACAAATTACGATAATTTATGGGATGCCCAACCTGATATGCTCATTTATGCTCTAACAAAAGTTTATTCAGGATCTAGCGAATCTGATCCAAATGGGGATATGGAATTAAATTATTTAATTACAACCAATTGTCAAAATTCGCCTTATGCTTCTATAGAAGATGCTCAAAATGCTGCCATTCAAGCTGGCTATGACCAAATGAGTTGGGAGTATTTTCAAGAGACCGAAAAATACACTAAATGTCCTCCAGCAGGTACGATTCAAGGAAGCGGCTATCTATCTACTATGGGTAATATCATTGCTTTTCAAGAATTAGCAGTTGGTGGCTCTTCAGGAGAGATAACGGCGGCTTCCATGGGCGCAAATAATGCTGCAGCTGCAGCTGATGGATACGGAGGTGGTGGTTCCGGTAATTCAGAGATTATTATTTCTCAAACTTCTCAAACCATTGGAGGAGAAACTGTCTTTACAAGAGACGGTATATGGGAAGAAGAAAAATCTTACTGCATTGTTAATGAGAATGGTATCAATCAAATAAGAAGCCCTTTCGATTGTGACTTTGAAGAATTTGAAATAACGCTTGAAGGGACCAATCAAGTGCAAACGCTCAAAGAAAAGACTCTTTGGGAAGGAAAACTTACTCAGGGATTTTCATTTGATGATACTTCGAAAAAGTTTTGTGAAAAACTTGTAGCAGCTAGAAAAAAACAAACTGACGGATCATTCATAGATGATACAAATACTATTGTGAATGCTGACTGGACTCCGTATGTGGGATTTGGTGGGGCTCCAGATTTAACTGAAAAATGTAAATCAACTGATAAAGAACAATCTAAAATAAGCGTTTGGGAATATGGTTTATATAATGAAAACGGCTCAAGATATAACCTGAAGAATCCTGGTTTCGAGCTAGAAGGCCCAGAACTAACAAGAGAAGACGGTTCATTGGGTGCTCCATACGCTTGGGCTGACTATTGGGGAGTTTGGCTCGATTACAATTATCAAAATGTTGTCACGGATACGACTCCTTTTACTAAAGTCAACTCTGAAGATGTTTCAAATTATTTTCTTAAACCTAAGTCAGTAAGTATCAGAAAAATTTCTGTAGAGAAAAAAAGCTTAATTGATCTAGATGGTGTTGAAGTTGAGCTATACGTAGAATGGGATATAAAGGAAACCGGCTCAGATTGTTGGTGGAATAGCTATATTATAGGTTACAACGGAACTACTCCTATTTTGGATACTAAAGACTCTAATTCAAACGGTGATGATGATCGATGTATGAAAGAAAGATGGGCTTCTCTTGGTGTGCCAGTATCTGGAAACTATGTAGTATTTAAAGGTTTTTGGGATGCTTCTCATTCTCTAGATGGCACAAGACCAGTCGGAGCATTTGTTTTCAATTCTGCTATTAAAACTAATGAGTATGGATGGTGGGTTGGCGAAGATGACATAACTGAATTCTCTTTTACCCCTCAAGAGTATATTGATGCAATGGATGACAATCTTGATTCCAGCGATGGCTATCAAGTTTGGAGAACTTTATGGGCATCTGGTGGTAATTATGGAGGTTATGAAATAACTACCGCTTCTATGCAAGATCCATCATCTCTTTCAGTTGAGTTTAGAAAGGAAAGTGAAGCTTCGCTTGAGGATTTAGCTTCTATTACTTTAGGCTGTATTCAAAATTGCTATTCTTCAAGAAGCTTTAATGCTTACTTAACAGATGCAATTTCAAAAATCAATACAGCTCAAAGAAATAATGAAAATATTACCGAGAAATCTCCATCGCCTCTTACTAGCCCAGGAATTGAGGCCTCTACATCTACAGTACCCACTGGCAATTACCTTAGAACGGATCAAGATGGCAGGACAGCAGGAGACTGGACTTCAGATGGAGTGCTTGAAACAGAGCTGATGCAATATAAATTTGTTAATGGTGCAATTCGAGACACCATAACCGATGCAGACATTGCATTTCCTGAAACCATTTATGAGTACAGCGATCCATGGAATGCTTTTCAAAACGTTTGTTACCTTGAGCCAAATGGATCTGGACAAGTTTGTGGCCTATACGCAAATATGCGTTTATTTAATATGGCCAAACTAGATCAAATGGAATGTGATAAAACAGAAGATTCGGATGGAGACGGCACAAAAGATTCCTATGGATGGCACGATGACGAAACTATAAGAAATGCTGATAGCTCTTTAAAAAGATATTGTGTTGAAAAATTACAGGCCTCAGATGAATACTATGATTTGTATTGGGATACTTGGAAAAGTTATCAAGTTTTTGATAGTAATGATCAACTCGTAGAAATTTCAAGGCCGCACTCCGTTACATTCAAAATTCCTAATGATGCAGCTAAATACGGAAAATTGGCAGATAAGAAAAAAACACTTGAATACTCTGGTTTTGGCCAACTATGGGGCTTTGAATGGACCGCGTTTGATATCGCAACGTGGACGGAAAAAGGAGAATATTGGGACTATAGTGAAGGAGGATGGGAAAACATAAGATGGTTCCCAGAATACACCATACCTGACGGATCTGAGGTTGTTGGCGATGACGGCACTAAATATAAATCAAAAATTATTCGAGGTGAGTTTTTTCTTAAACCTGCTGATGAGGCTATAGGTACACTTGCTTATAATACATCTCCTACAGCATTAGATGAATTAAATGGAACACCCATTTCAAAAAGTGATGTTGGGTCAGTTCCAACCGATGAAGAAATGCTTAATGGTGGGAAGCCAAGTGTGGATCATGGGGTAATAATTTTTCAAGCACCTTAATAAATTTACGGAGATAACATGGCTACTGTTTACATAACATTTGAAATTTCAAAAGATTTTGAAGATTGGAAAGAGGTTTTTGATGATGATCAAGACAATCTCAATGAGAATGGAATTGAGACTCTAGCGGTAGGTTATGAATTAGATAATCCGTCAAAAGTAAGAATTGCTTTATCTGCTGAATCTTTAGAAGCAGTTCAAGAGTTTATGCAAGGAAATAACGAGACCATTGAGGATTCAGGACACATTATTGAAACGACGGTTTTTGAAGAATTTAGCGACTGATTAGTCCATGCTCCTAGAATCTCTGTTTGTTGGCCTTTTAGGTTTATTGATATTAGGCATATTTGCACCTTACTGGCTAAAGACAAAAGATTTAAAAAAAATCAGCTCAAAAGATCTCCCTTCTGATGGCCATTGGGCACAGTTACCAAAAGGCAATATTTATTATAGATGGCACCGCCCCAAGCAAAAAAATGGCCAAACCATTGTCATGGTCCATGGTTTTTCAACTCCAAGCTTCGTTTGGAACGGTCTGCTTGATGGACTCTTAAATAAAGGTTACTCCATCTTAGTTTATGATCATTACGGTAGAGGATTTTCTGAAAGACCGAGAACTAAATACTCTCTAGATTTTTATGTTGAAACTCTAAAGGAACTTATTTCTTATCAAAATATTGATGGAAAATTTCATTTAGTTGGATATTCCATGGGCGGCCCCATCATTGGTGGATTTGCAGACAAATACTCCGACCAAGTAAAAAGTTTATCTTTTATTGCACCAGCTGGATTTGGAAAAGTCCAAACATCTATTCCTTTTTTTACGAAGATTCCTGGGTTGATTGAGTGGGCAATGCATGTATTAGCAGATAGATTTTATGGCTCTGCAATCAGTTCTGAGACCACTCATAGCAACGATCCTTTATCTATTAACGAGGAAGAATTTCAACAGCTTTTTTCTTTTCAGATGCAATTTAAGGGATTTCGTGAATCTTTGGCTTCTACGATGAGAAATTTTAATCTTTTCGATGCGCGAGAGATGTTCGAAAAGGTTGCGGCAAAAAATATTCCCTCTATCGCTATTTGGGGCGATAACGATGGAATAGTTTCTTATAGGGGTGCAGAAACTTACTCAGAAATTTTTCAAGAAGGAAAAGTCATAACAATTGAAGACGGCACTCATGATATTACTTATCGACAACCCTCGGATGTTTTAGAAGCTATAAAAATTTTCTTAGCTTCGCAAATATCTTAATTTGGGGCCTTACCTAGGCAACATGCCTTTAACTCTAATTAATTGAGTTGTTGTGGCTTCTCTTCTAAATTTTGAAATCTCTTGATATTCAGGATCGTTGTACCACTTATCAGCAGCCTCTTCATTAGGAAAGGAAAAAATAATGACTCTTCCTTTAACATCGTTATCCCCTTCCACATTTATTATATTGTCATCATAAGTAATAAATTCTCCGCCGTGTTTTTTGAGAATCGGAAAAAAACCTTTTTCATAATTCCTATAGTTATCTGCATCGTGTATTTGGAGATTGGCAATCATATATACTTTTACATCGTTCATTTTTTTACCTCTTTCATTGATAATTTATGAATCTAAATATTCTATAAGTGTCTTGACCTTTTTGGCACCACCAAAATAGTTTATTTCATCTTTGTCCATGGCCTTCAAGCTTTTTAGCATGCCTGCTTTTGCATCTTCATAAGCATGTATTTCTTTGAGAGGAGCAAAGCTAACCCTGATGGTAAACAGAGAATAGTCATCGTGGATTTTACAAATTGTTTCCCTCTCGCTCCTTACAAACCAATTATCTGGATTGCCAGCTATTTCTGGCTCTTCTGCTAAGTGCAATCTTTTTGTGTCTGCATGGATAAGCCAATTTTCTCTTTCAAAAGGTTGTAGCAAAGGAGCCCTTTCAATGAATCTTCTTATATTGAAACCAATTTTCTCATTAAGGCTTTTGACAGGAGCATGAACATCGAAAAGAGATTTGCCTATTTTGTCTTGGACATTCCAATAGCTTGGAGAGCATATAGATGCAGCCAACATTCTCTGCTTTCCATTTGCTTCAATCAGGCAAAGGTCGTCAGGTACTAATAACGATGTATCCGCGATAGGGTCTGGATAATCGCATTTTTGGGTAGGTATATGTTTCGCTAATATTTGTTGAGCCTGCAGAGAATCTTCTGTGCAAGCCACAACTTCGTTGTAACTGTTGTTTAAAAGATTAAATTTATGTTCGAAAATTTCTTTTGAAATGGATTTATTAAACCAATTTTCTTCATGGATTGGATTAAGACCAAGTCTGTACTTAGTGTAACCGTCACCCCAAGGAGGAGCGAGAAATAAATTATTTCCAGCCAAGGGGTTTTAATTTTTCTTCGATAAACGAATTTGGTACATCCTCTAAATGCGAACCAAGCGTATCATTCCATCTATTTAGAAAGCCAAATAAGGCAATAACAGCAACCATGTCGACAATTTGTTCGTTGCTAAAATACTTTAATAAAATATCAAAGTGCTCTTGCTTTGCTTGATTTGGCGTCTTGCCTGCTGCAAAAGCTAGATCGAGAACAGCCTTTTCTGAATCGTCGTAATGCTCACTTTCTTGATATCTTAAAATATCGTTTATTTTTTCCTCGTTGACCCCGGCTTGGTGAGCTCCGTGAGATGTATGTGCCTGACAATACTTACACCCAGAAGAGAGGCTTGAAGCCAAAGCAATGAGTTGCATTAAGCCTTGATCAATTTTTTGTGAAGCGAATATTGTTCCTGCTAAAGCCGCAAAGCTTTGATTCAATTGTGGATTTACTGCCATGGACAGATGAGAATTGGGTAAATATCCCATGAAGCCTTCAATCACTTTGAATAAATCTTCTTGATCAGAAAAATTTTCTCTGGAATCTCCTCCTAAGAATGAGTAACTCATAAAACCTCCAATGATGATCTTAATAAAATATCTTATTCGATGTGTTCGCTCAAGAAATCTACAATAGCTTCTGCGAAAATATCGTTCTTGTCACCAACAACCATATGAGTGGCTTGCTGAATTTCAGCAAACTTGGAATGAGGCACGGCATTAAGAAATTCCTCTTTTTCCTTATTAGTTAAAATATCGCTCAAGGCACCTTGGACAAGCAGAGTTGGAACAGAAATCCTTTTTGCAGAATTTTCTAATTGCCTAAAACGTTCTTCTCTAACTTCACCCATCCCAGTTCTATCTGTCAAAAAAAGAGGATCCCAATGCCAATAGTAGCGGCCGTCATCTTTGAGTCGTAAATTTTTTTTGAGTCCAGATATATCTTTTGGTCTTTTTCTGTGAGGTAAATAACCTGAAACAGCGTCTGCAGCCTCTTCAACTGAAGCAAAACCTTTTGCACCAGAGCGCATGAATTCAACTATTCTGTCTGAACCCTCGTCGTTAGGACGCATTCCTATGTCTACCATGATGAGACCTGAACAGTATTTGCTTTCTTCTTCGTGACCGGCCAAAGATAGGGAAATCATGCCGCCTAGGGAGGCGCCGACTAAATTAGCTTTTTTTCCAAGTTGCTGAATAATCCTTACAAGATCATCTCTATGGGCATCAAAAGTATAATCGCCATCATGGTCCCAAAAACTTTCGCCGTGACCTCTCAAATCATGTGCGATTACGTGAAAACCCAAATTAGCAATTTTTGCCGCAACGCCTTTCCAAGAATGCCTTGTTTGCCCTCCTCCGTGCAGCATGATTACAAGCGGATTATCGTTATCTCCCCATTCAGAGGCTAAAATTTCTCTATCTTCAGAAACCTTAAATACTCTATTCATTTAATTTTTATTTAAATAATTGAAGCAACCTTTTAAAGCTGGCGTCTTACTCGTAATAAGATTTATCTCAATAGATTTAAGAATTTGTGTATGTTGATCTTTGGGATGATCGGTGTATTGATTCAAAAATTTACTATCTTCTATGAGGTATGCAAGTTCCGTTACGAGGGATCCTCCAAGCAAAAGTCTTCTTGGTAAATACGCAACCGAGACATCTTGCATAAACTGCATAAGATTATCTACAAAGCCGTAAATTATGAATTTTGCTTTTGGATTTCTTTTTTTAGCCAATAAAACAATTTCTTCGGGAGATAATTTTTGCTTATATCTAGACTGATATGCTCTGCTTATGCTGGGACCTGAAATTACATCTTCAAGAACTGAAAAATATTTTGATGATCTTATTCCAAGATTATTCAAAAGTAATTTACTGTTGAGTTTTGTATTTCCAATTTCTGTTGGTATTACTTTACCATCGGCAACAATAGCAAATCCGAGACCTGTGCCGGGCCCAATCATTAAATCTACATTAGAGTTTGATTTCCCTTTTTTAATTTTTTTTAATTTCATTTCATCAATCGCATAACCAACCGCCTCCCAATCGTTAAGAACTTGAGAATTAGCTAACTTAAACTTTCTACCTAGTAAATCTCCATCAACGATCACTTTTCTATTTGTCATTTCTATTCTGTTACCAAGTCTTGGACCGGCAGCAGCTATAACAGCATTTTTAATTTGGGGGTTTGATAAAAGATTGCCCAAAGTTTTATTGATCTTTTGATCGGAAATATTTGAAAAGATCTTTTCTTCAAAAATATTTCTTTTATTTGCATAGGCATAGCGCATATTGGTGCCGCCAATGTCTACTAGTAAAGAAGAGTATGAGCTCATTATTCAATAAGTCTTGATCTTGTTACCTTAAAGTTTTTTTACAAAGTCTTTGGGGTCTAGTTGAGGAATCTTTTTGTTATCTCCAGCTGGAGTTCCTATGTAAAGATATCCAAGCACCTCTTGATTATCATCAAGCCCTAAAAAAGATCCTATTTCTTTATTTAGAGCAAATTTTCCAGTTCGCCAAATACCGCCAAAGCCTAGGGCGTTGAGGGCTAAGAGTATATTTTGTCCAGCTGCAGCAGTGGAAAACATCTGCTCCAATGGCGGCACCTTGGGATGCTCTTTTATAGTTGAAACCAAGATGACTATCATTGGTGCTCGAAAAGGAGCTTGTCTATATTTTTCCAATACTTCATCAGAGACATCATGTAAGTGATTTTGAGCAAATTCCTGAAATATATTTGATAACTTATCTAATCCATCACCTGAAACTTCAATAAATCTTGTCGGCCTAATCCAGCCATGATCAGGGGCTCTTAGAGCTGCCTCATAAACTAACTTCATTTCCTCAGCATTTGGGTGAGGTTCGATTAGTTGTCTTGGAGAATTTCTCTCTAGAATATTTGATAAAGCTTTGCTTTCCATTGATGTACTTCTTTTAAATAATTTGATTAACTATAAATTAACATATTAATCTATTGAAAAAATGAATATACCTAGAGATAAAACAGTTCAAGATCTATTTAAGTGGCGAGTTGAACAAACGCCTGACCTAGTGGCGCATAAGTTTCTCGATAGAGAAACTTCTTACAAAGAATTAGACCTGTTATCTAATAAGGTGGCAAATGGACTTATCAAAGAGGGTTGTAAGCCAGACACAAGGGTTGCTTATTACGGAAAAAATTCAGATTATTTTTTTGAATTTTTGGTAGGAACAATGAAATCTGCAACGGTCGCCGTAGGTGTTAATTGGAGACTTGCTCCTCCAGAAGTAGTTTATGTCTTAAATGATTCTGAAAGCGAGGTACTTTTCGTGGGGGAAGAATTCTATCCTGTTATCGAACAAATCAAAGATGAAATACCTAAGGTAAAGAAAATTATTGCGGTAGACGATAGTCACGAAACCTTTGAAAGTTATATTGCGTGGCGAGATAGCCAAGTTGAGGATGCTCCTGGTATTTCGACATCATTAGATGACGATATTATTCAGCTCTACACTTCAGGCACAACGGGCCATCCCAAAGGCGTTCAGCTAACGAATCAAAACTTTTCTTCAGCGAACGATACTATAGAAGGCATTGTTCCTTTTGAAGAAGGTACGCCAAATTTGGTTTGTATGCCGGGGTATCATGTTGCCGGAACTAATTGGGGTATTTGGGGGCTAGTCAACGGCTGCAAAAATATTATCATCGCTGATATTGATCCCGTCTTAATCTTGGAATTAATTGAAAAAGAAAAAATTCGTTCTTCACTTTTCGTTCCGGCCGTGATTTTGTTCTTAGTATCAATACCGCAAGCCGCTGAGACAGATTTTTCATCTCTTAAGTTTGTTCTCTACGGAGCCTCACCGATTGCTGATGACACTATATTAAAAGCAAAAGAAATAATGAAATGTGATTTATTTCAGGTTTATGGGCTAACTGAAACTGCAGGCGCAATAACGATTCTGATGCCAGAGGATCATGATCCAGAAAAAGGAAAATTAAGATCATGCGGGAAAGCACTCAATAGCGTTGAAATTAAAGTTGTCGATGATGAAGGGAATGAAGTAAAAACTGGCGATATAGGAGAAGTCATCTCCAAATCACCTTTAAATATGAAAGGATATTGGAATAGACCGGATGCCACAGAAGAAGCCATAAAAGATGGATGGTTTTATTCCGGCGATGCTGGATTTTTTGATGATGAGGGTTATCTCTACATACATGATCGAGTTAAAGATATGATTGTTTCTGGCGGAGAAAATATTTACCCAGCAGAGGTAGAAAATGCCCTGATGAGTCATCCAGAAATTGCAGATGCTGCAGTGATTGGGGTACCAGATGACAAATGGGGGGAATCAGTCAAAGGCTTTGTGGTTTTACAACCGGATTCAAGTTTGGATGAGACTGAAATTATTTCATATTCAAGAACACAAATAGCCGGTTATAAATGTCCAAAAACTATCAATTTCATAGAGGCCTTACCGCGAAATCCCTCTGGTAAAATTCTTCGTCGAGAATTGCGTGAGCCTTTTTGGGAAGGTAAAGATAGAATGGTTTCAGGTAATTAAACTTTTTATAGGAGATAAAAATGTTAAAACTTCATTTTGCACCAAACTCAAGAGCAGAAAGGATTCTTTGGCTTCTGGAAGAGCTAGAGCTACCTTACGAACTAAATGAAATGGCTTTTCATCCCACAGATCTGAAGTCGGATGAGCATAGGGCCAGGCATCCTCTTGGAAGAATTCCGGTTCTAGATGATGGAGATATCCAAATATGGGAATCTGGTGCAATCACCGAATACATAATTGAGAAATATAAGAATGGTGGCTTGAAGCCTGACGTTCAATCAGAGCTCTTTCCGCAATATCTCCAATGGTTTCATTATTGCGAGGGCATGATTATGCCGCCCATGAACACCATAGTTGTTCATACAGTTTTATTGCCACCGGACAGAAGAGACGAGACCGTTCTAGGTCAAGCACAAAGACTACTCACTAGGGCGCTTGAACCGATTAATGAAGCCCTAGAGGGCAAAGATTATCTAATAGGCGATTTTTCTGGAGCTGACATCATGCTTGGTCATTCTTGTTACATGTCAAACAGAATGGGTTGCGTAACCGATGAGATGAAAAATATAAAAGCCTATGTAGAACGTTTATCTTCAAGACCGGCTTTTTTGAAGATGGCCGAGCACAGACCTTCCTAAAATGATACAAAAAGAACAAATTAGGGTCATCAAAGGCCTTCTGGATCATCTCGATAATAAAACTAATGTAAAAGCTGATGGCATGATTAAGAATCCAGCGGATACCTATACCTCAGAGGATAGGTTCCAAATGGAGTGGAATAATTTTTTCCTTAATCATCCTCAAATTATTGGTTTTAGTGGAGATTTACCGAATAAGGGATCCTTTATGACTACCGATGATTTTGGTGTTCCTATCCTTGCAACGCGTGATGCAAATGGAGAATTTAAGTGTTTTGTTAATGTATGCACGCATAGAGGAGTTATAGTTGAGAATCAAAGAAGAGGCGAAAAAGAGAAATTTTCTTGTCCTTTTCATGGCTGGACTTTCAACAATAGAGGCTCGCTAGTTGGGTATCCGAAACCTGATCATTTTGGCGAGATAGATAAATCCTGTTATGGGTTAAAAGAACTTCCGTGCGTGGAGCAACATGGTTTTTTGTTTGTGCATCCAGATGAAAATGGCGTCATTGATACTCAAGACCTATTGGGAGATCAACTTATAGAAGAAATGGAATCATGGGGCTTCAAGGATCTTATCCTTACTCAAGAAGAAGAATATGTGACTGACATGAATTGGAAGCTCGCTATCGATACTTTCGGGGAAACTTATCATTTTTCTACTCTGCATAAAGATACTTTGTTCGAATCTTTTTATGGGAATGTCCAGATGTTTGACACTTTTAAAAGGAATGCAAGATTGAGTTTGTGCAAACGCCAAATAGAAGATTTAAGAACAACTCCTGAAAAAGATTGGGATGTAAGAGTCGGATCCCTTCCAGTATATTTCCTCTTTCCAAACATAATTGTGAATGTCCTTGAAGGTGGCATCATTGTTGTTAAAGAGTATCCTTTAGAAAATTCTCCACATAAAAGTGTATCTAAGGTTTCTTTTTACTTTACCCCTGAGGCAGTTGGATACCTTGAAGAGATGAAAAACGGAGATGAAGAGAGCTTTAATCCTTACATTGCTTTTGGAGAAATCATTAGAGACGAAGATTATGTTGCAGCTGCAGCTTCCCACAAAGGACTTAGGTCAGGGAAAATAGATCATATCTTGTTTGGTCAAAATGAGCCCGCTCTGCATCATTATCACAATACCTATAGAGAGGCATTGAACCTAGAACCAATGCCCCTTATAAAATCTAAATAATATTAATCAATGTTCAAAAGTATTAATAAAAATACTTTAATTGCTGGATCGTTTTTCTTTTGTGTTTTGTACGCTCTCTTTGTCATGCGTCCTTTCAGGAGCGCAATGGCTGCGCAAATAGGTACAAGTGATCTGACCTACTTCTTGTTGATTGTTGTATTGGTTATGTTACTGGCAAATCCTGTTTATTCTCTTATTGTTTCGCGGGTAAAGGAATCAAGGCTTGTAACGTATATTTATGGTTTTTTTATCCTCAACCTTTTTTTATATGCCTTTATAAATAACCTCTATCCGGATAATTATGTTGTGGGCGTAAGTTTTTACATTTGGTATAACGTATTCAATTTTTTTGTTGTTTCAGTTTTTTGGGCCAAAACAGTTAATAGTTTTCAAACCGACGATAGTAAAAAGTATTTCGGCATTATAAGTGCCTTTGGTTCTGCTGGAGCTTGGCTAGGCTCTCAATCAGTTTTACTTTTTCTGGCTGATTTGCCTGTCGTTGCAATGCTGTGTGCATCTGTTGGATTAATCTTAGGTATTGTTTTGTCTAGATTATTGAACAGTGTCTCAAGCGAAATCATTAAAAAAGAAAATTCGGGTTTTCTTACAGAGTTATCAGAGCAATTCATACAAATAAAATCCAATAAACTTGTCAGACAACTCTTAATTTATGCTTTTCTTTGGACGTGCCTAGCAACATCTCTATATTTCTTCAGTCTTGAAATAATCAATAAGTATTCAACAGATGTTGTTGAACAAAGAAAGATTTTCTCTTTAGCAGACTCTGTGGTGACGCCAATTTCCTTTTTCGCTCAATTATTTTTAACTAGATTTTTCTTAGAAAATAGATTTTTTGGTATCAAGTTTGTCTTAATTGCTTACGGGGCATTATTCTCCATAGCTTTCTTTGCAATTTCAGGCTACATGGCGAATATATTGCTTAGTTCTTCTGGGGTAATACTGTTTATTATTTTATCGGCTGTCATGAGGCCCTTTGAATACGCAATAAATAAACCTGCAAGAGAAAGCGTTTATACAACATTAGAGAAATCTGAAAAATATAAATCAACTGTTTTTATAGATACGTTTACCAATAGATTTGGCGATGCCTCGGGTGGATTATTATTCAATGCCTTGATTGTATTAGGGTTGAGCTTATCCCTAGCGCCTATAGCAATTATTCCTTTAGCAATTTATTTATCCATGCAAGGAAGATCAATAGCTGCTAAGTCTTCTATCTAGAATGATTCTAGTAAGGCCTATCACCGACGATAGTTACTCTCTCAACTTTTCGGACATTAGGCCAATAGTCGGAAGCAGCGTAATGTTGGCATGCTCGATTATCCCAAAATGCAATTGAGTTTGGCTCCCAAATAAATCGACACTGATACTCAGGAATGGATGCTCTGGAATAAAGAAAGTTAAGCATTTTCTCAGATTCATCTGGATCCCAGCCTTTGATAAATTGAGTAAACGCCCTATTGACGTAAATACTCTTTTGCTTAGTATCTGGATGTGTTCTTATGACAGGATGCTCTGGATTTGGAAATTTCTTATTCACAGCTTCAATCTCTTCTTCAGTTTTTCCTGCCTTCACTAAGCCCTTTCTGAAGTTGGCAAAATCATGAATGGCAACGGCACCATCAAGCTTTTCTTTGACCTCGTCAGGAAGATCTTCGTAGGCTGCTCCCATGTCTGCAAAAAGAGTATCTCCTCCGTAATCAGGACACTCAATCATTCTTAATACTGAACCCAGAGAAGGCTCTTGTCTCCAAGTTACATCTGAATGCCAAGTATTTTCTTTGCCTCTGTTGTCTTTATCGTGTGTAATTTTCAGCACTTCTGGAAAATTTTCTTTTTGAGGTGCAAAAGGATGAATTTCTAGCGAGCCAAAATTACGAGCAAAGTTTAAATGCTCTTCTGTTGAAATCATCTGGTCTCTAAAAAAAATAACTTTGTACGTTAAAAGAGCTTTGTAGATCATATCTAATGTCGATTGATTCAAATCTTCTCTTAAATCTATTTCAAGTAGTTCTGCCCCGATCGAGGGCGATAATCTTTTTACTTTGAAAGGAAGTTTCTGACTTTCAAACTTCTCTGCTGAAAAACTGTTGTTCATAATCTCTGATAAATTCTATCCAAGAAATTTTTAATTTAACAGGGCTAGGCTAAATAATTAATTCAACGGCTTTGCATTACTAATCATGTCATTTACTTTCTCTTCAACAATAAAAAGAGGAGGACTGCCATGATCTAAGAGAGCAGAGTGAAAGTCTTTTATGTTGAACTTTTCGCCCAAGGCATCTTGAGCTTTTTTTCTTAGCTCTAGTATTTTTATCATACCGACCTTATAGCTAAGCGCCTGAGCAGGCCATACAATATAGCGCTCTATCTCAACTCTTACCTCAGTGTCAGACATTCCAGTTTTTGCTTTCATGTACGCCATAGCTTCTTCACGAGTCCATCTTTTATAGTGCATTCCTGTATCTACTACCAATCTGACTGCTCTGAAAAGTTCACTTTGCAAAATACCTAATTCATCCAAAGGGTTATCAGCCAAGCCAGCTTCCAAGGCGAGCTGTTCTGCGTAAAGAGCCCATCCTTCTGAAAATGCCGAAGTTCTATAACCAAATTTTCGATAATAAGTTAGATCTTCATTTTCCAAGGAATGAGCTATTTGGTGATGATGGCCCGGAATAGCCTCATGATAGGCAAGTGTTTTCATACCGTACTTTGGAGTTTGCTTGATATCGTACAAATTTGCATAAAAGACGCCAGGCCGACTCCCATCCAAAGCAGGCGATCTGTAATATCCACCCGCCGCGGTTTTTTCTGAGTACTCTGGGACTGCTTTAACGATGACTTTAGATTTCGGCATAGTATGAAAGTACTTTTCTAAAACAACGTATGCCTCATCAACCATCTCAGAATAATCTTTAATCGCAATCTTTTTTCTATCGGGAGTATCGTCGTAAAGAAATTGTGGATCCTCATTTAACTCGTTCATTAAAATACCCACAGACTTGTCTTGGTTGTATCCTAATTGGGTCAGGATAGTTTTCATCCTCTTGCTGATTCGCTCTACTTCGCTAAGACCCATGTCATGAATTTCTTGAGGCGAATAATCTGTAGTTGTATAAGTTCTTATTCTCAACTCATAATATTTATCTCCGTTTGGTTGGGACCATAGCCCATGATTATTATTTGCCTGCGCTTGAGTTGAAACCAAATAATCTTTCATCATCCTAAATGCTTTGTCGATGCTTTGTCTGATTGCTTGTTTAAGCTTCTCTCGAAGCTGCATTTTCTGCTCTTCTGAAAAGTCTAAATCCTTAATTTTTCTGTCGAATTCTGAATAGATAGGATGCTCCTCAAATGAGAAGTTTAAAAATTCATCAAGCTGGGCAATGACTCGTTCGTAAACAAATTTTGGCGCATAAAAGTCAATGGCTTTTTGCCCATTTAATTCATACAGATGCCCCTCAAAAACATCTTCAAAAAGTCTTACTCTGTCTATGTAAGCTTCTGCTTCTGGTAGATTTCTAATCGGATGGGTATCTGTCATGAATTCAACCATATCAATGTGAGCACCGCCTATCTGATTGAGAACGTAGTTATGGAAAGGGAAAGCATCTAATCTCAACAACGTATTCTCAGTATCGAAAATAGCTATTTTTTTTGAAGCTCTTTGGATGCTGCTTAGATTTTCATCATCATAAGATCTTAAAGTCTCTAAAATCTTTCTTGCTTTCGCTTTGTCGCGATCTAATTGTTTCTGACTTGGAATGGTTAATTTTGATGCATGACCGGTAAGCCAATTGTATTTATCAAAGATTCCTATGTAAGTCATTGACTCAGGTGAATCAATTATTTCAAGAAAAGTTTCTTTGGCTAAAAAATGATCTATTGAAAAAGGCTTCATGAAAAAAAGATTTATTAAATAAATCGAAATAGCCAAAAGAGCCAATAAAATCAGTCGAAATAGATATTTGAAAGCTAATTTAAATATCATCTATATTAAATTTAGTTAATAAGAGAATTTTTTCAAGATATCAGGGATATTTTTCTTAAAATTAAAGAACCCCTTATTTGAAAACTCCCAACAAAAAATGTCTTCTTCGCGAGTTATAAAGTTGATATCCGTATTATTTATTTTCTGAGCCTCTCTTAAGAAATCTAGATTTTCTCCTACAGATGGGTAGACAACATCAAATGAATTAAGTTGCCTTAACTTCTCTGGCGATTCCAAAGAAGAATTATCAAGATATATCTGCGCATCGCTAAGAGCTTTCTTTTTAAAAGCCAATACTTTTGCATCTAATTCTATTTTTCTGTCAGCGTTAGTTAACAGAATCAAATATATATTTTCATAACTCTTGTAGAGGTTTTCTCTCCCCTCTAGCCAAAGGTCATTTTCAAACATCACAAGAGTGTTACATTTTTTTGTTTCATTAAATGTCAGGTTTAAAGGCTCTTTTAAATATTCTTTTTCTTCGTTTAAAGATTCAGCATAGGTATTCAATCCAACTGGATTAAATCTTCCATCGGTAAATTTAGATATGTTTGATGGCCTAGCAATATAGTGCTTGCCCTTTGTTTGGATACCGGCAACCCACCGCCAACTAAGCGTGTTTGATGCTGCATCTCCATCTAATAAATATTTCATAAAGAATTCGGCTCCTAACTGCCAAGGAAGGCCTAGGGTAAAAATCCAAATGCTTGCGAACCACATTCTCGTATGATTGTGAAGGTAATTTTCTTCTTTTAATTCGTTGATCCAAAAATCAAAGCAATCAATCCCGGTATTGCCGTTAATAGCTTTTTCATAAGCGGTTTCATCGTCTATCTCTACCCTTTCAGAAATAAAATCTTCCCAGACGGCAGGCCTTAATTCTAACCAACCTTTCCAATAAGTTCTCCAGCATATCTCTTGGATAAATTTTTCTATTTTTGCAAATGAGTAGAAATCTAATGACCGATTTATCAGCTCTTGTTCAAGGATAAGTCTGTGGGTAATGAAAGGCGACAAACAAGAAACATTATCTCTTTTTTCAGGTCCATAATCGTAATTTCTTAACCCTTGATAGTCCGATAAATTATTAGAGACAAAATTTTCAGCCACTGAATTAGCTAATTTAAATAGGTTTTTTGTATTATCTTTTGCGTACATTTTGGCTTTCCATTCTTAAAAGTTCTGCCTTTTTTTTGATGCCACCTTTAGCGCTGTAGCCCCCTAAATTGCCATCAGATCTAACTACTCTATGACACGGGACTGTGGGCGCATAAGGGTTCTTGGCACAAGCATTAGCAACTGCTCTAGCGGATTGAGGATGACCAATTGCAAGAGCAACTTCCTTGTAAGATCTGGTTTCGCCATAAGGAATTTTTTTTAATTCTTTCCAGACTTTCTTTTGAAATGATGTACCTACCATAAACTCTAGCTTAGCTTTTTTTTGCCTTGCCGCTTATATAATCCCTCAGCATCTCATATTCTTTGCATGAGTTTGGGCAGAGAGACAGCAATTTATCTAAATTTTCTTTAGCTTTTTCCATTTCACCGATTTGAGCAAAGAACTCTCCTTGGTATTCCAAAGCAGTTTTATTGTTTTCATCAATAGCTATTGCCTTTTCATAAAATTTCTTTGCTTTATCAAACTCACTTATTTTTCTATTTGAAAAGGCCAATAAGGTCCATCCGTCTGAGTCCTTTGGCTTTTTTTTGGTGTATTTTGTGAGTTTTTTTATTGCACTCTCGAATTGTTCTTTTTTTACTAGTTCCACTGCTTCTTTATAAAGTTTCGAAGCAGAAGGCTTGTTGTAACTTGCAGCAAAAATACTTTGCGTTGTTATAAAAATAATTATTAAAAATATGTTTCTCATAACTTTAATTTACCACTTTATTTGAATATATATTTTTATATGAATATAAATGGATTAAGGATATAAGATTCATTTCCCATGAAAGATGTTGTATTGATTCATCGAAATGTAAGGATGTTTGACAATCCTGCTTTATTCCATGGATCTAAGAATCAAGATTATGGAGTTGTTTATCTTTACGATCAAAACTATTGGCAAGCAAATGGTAAATCGAAAATTCAATTAAATTTTCTTTTCGATTGCTTGAAAGATTTGGATCAAAAGCTTAAAGAAAAAAATTCTCAAATTTATGTGTTTTCAGGAAATTATCTTGACCTCCAAAAATGGATTGAAACTCATTTTTCAGAATCAATGATTCATGCTAACCATTGCACTGATGTTGGTTATTTCAGAGATGACTTCAATGGTTTTCGAGATCATTTTTTAAAAAAAGAGAAGATTAAGCTCTATTCAGATTTTGGAATTCAAGTTAAGGCCCCTAATAGAGATAAATGGGCAAAAGATTGGGAAGATCAAATGAGTAAGCCTTTACTTAAAGAACCTTATACAAACCAAAATATAAACAAGATAGATAAGCCCTTAAAACCATTAAATTTATTTTTAAAAGATCGTCAATTTCAAAAGAAAAAAAACTTGTCTTTTCAATCAGGAGGCTCTGATCATGCTTACATCTTGTTAGATAGCTTCTTAAAGGAAAGATGCGCTGGATACAGTTTTAAGATGTCATCACCGCATGAGGCCGAGCATTCATGTTCAAGGCTTTCCCCGCATATTGCGTTCGGCTCTGTTTCCATCAGAGAGATTTATCAAAAACTTCTCAGGGAGTTAGAAATAAGCGGATACAAAAAAGACTTAAATTCATTTAAAAAAAGGCTTTACTGGCACTGCCATTTTATCCAAAAGCTTGAAACTGAACCTGAGCTTGAGTTTAACTCCATGCATCCTATGGCAGATGAGTTAAGACAGGACACAAATAATGAGCTTATAGAAAAATGGATTTTGGGAGAGACAGGTTTTCCATTTCTTGATGCGTGCATTCAGTATTTGAGAAACGGAGGATGGATCAATTTTAGAATGAGAGCCATGATTATGTCTTTTGCTTCATATAACTTGTGGCAGCCTTGGCAAAAAACATCACCTCTCCTCGCAGAGTTGTTTGTAGATTACGAGCCAGGTATTCATATTTGCCAAGTTCAAATGCAAAGCGGAGTCACCGGCATAAACCTACCTAGAATTTATTCAGTTCTTAAGCAGAGTAAAGATCAAGATCCAAATGCAGACTGGATAAAAGCACAAATACCAAAAATTTCTAACATGTGTATAGACAAAATTCACAATGCGGAATTAAGTGATCTATATTTTGAGAAATTAGTTGATCCAGTTCTCTCAGCGAAAAAAGCTCGAGAGACAATTTGGGCATCAAGATCAAACATTGAATTTAAAAAAATTGCCAAAGATGTTTACTTAAAGCACGGCAGCAGAAAAAGACAGAACGCAAGATTTTAACTTGTTCAGTACCCTCAACTAATTTAATCTTAAGAAAGATGAAAGTAGTTATCTCAGAAGATACCAATAAGTTCTACGGGGATCAGATTAAAGCGTTGGATCCTTCAATAGAGATTTTTTCACTAAATCCCGAAAATCCTAAAAATCCGTCTTGGGCAGAAGTCCCAGAATGTGATGCATTCTTTTTGTCTTATCAATTTTTATTTGCCGTAAGAGATCACGAAGAACTATTTGAGCCAATGTTGGATTTGTGTAAGAAAATGAAATTTATTCAGAGTGGTTATGCAGGAATGGATGCGCCTTTTTTGCAGGCTGTTTTAAAAGAATCTCAAGCCGTAATAGCAAATGCTAGTAGCATTTATGGAAAGCCTATGTCTCATTATGTCTTGGCTCAAATGCTCCGATGGAATAAAAGAATTGATGAGCATGCAATTATGCAAAAAGAAAAAGAATGGATGCCAAATGGTGGGGACGGTGAGTTGACAGATAAAACCTTAGTCATTCTTGGCTACGGGGGAATTGGCAAGGAAGTGGCTAAGCTAGGCAAGACATTTAATATGAGAGTTACGGGCATAAGAAGAAACCCTGAAGAATGCGATTATGCAGATGAAGTTTTGAGTATAGATGCTTTAGAGGGGCTGTTACCTCTTACAGATTTTCTGGTTATGGTTTTGCCAGATAGTGAAAGTACCAGAGATATCGTGGATGCAAATTTTTTAAAAAAAATGAACTCTTCTTCAATGTTGATCAACGTAGGCCGAGGTAGTGCGATCGTTGAAGACGATCTAGCTGATGCCCTGAACAATGGAATCATTGCAGCAGCCGCACTCGATACTACTAAAAACGAACCTCTTGAAAAAGAATCTAAATTATGGGGTGCAAAAAATTGTTTCATTACTCCGCACGACTCAGCGCACTCTCTGATGTCCTTGCCAAGATCATTTAATTTATTTTTAGAAAATCTTTCTAACTTAAGAGATAGCCAACCAATTAAGAATCTTTGGGAAGCCTAGCCAGCTTGCTTCCAAAACTTCAGCATTTTTACAGTTGTTTTATCCTTAGCTATAAAGTGATGATAGATGGATGCCAGTATGTGGACAAAAATTAAAAAAATCACCGCATTGGTTGAAAATTCATGAACTCCTCGAATTAATTGAAAAGCTTCTTGGGAGTCTGTTTCAGAAGATAGGTTTAAAGATCCAAAAACAACGATGGGGTCTGAGGTGAAATAAGCTGAAGCAATTCCGGTGAAAATGAGCAAAGTAATGAAGAAATATAAACCGTAGTGTCCAATTTTTGCTGAAAATTTTTGCCAATTAGGCATAGTATTTGGAAGCGCCGGTGCACCGTACATATATCTTAGAATGATCCTTAAGATAAATAAAACTGTAACAAAAATTCCCACAGTAGCGTGATCAACTCTAGATTCGAGCCTATCCCAAAGCTCCATTTCTCCACCAAACTTTTGGGCAATATTCAAATCTAAGATAATTAGGAATGCCATCAGCCAATGAATCACTTTTTGAGAAATTAAATAATCTGATCTTGATAAAGAAATTTTATTCAATCTTCACCAAAATCTTTTTTTAACTAGATTTCTCTGAATTTTCCCTGTGGGCAAGCGGGGTAATTCTTCTGTCCAAAATTCGTATGTTTTTGGTTTTTTAAATCCTGAAAGTTTTTCTTCGGCAAGCTTAACTAATTCTTTTCTTACTACATCTTCATCCGAACCCGATTCTAAATTAATGACAGCCTTGACTTCCTCTCCCCACTCTTCATTGGGCACCCCAATGCAGCAAACTTCAGCCACGCTCTGGTGGGCCAAAAGTACATCATCTATTTCTTGGGGATAAATATTGGTGCCTCCAGAAATGATCGTATCCGCACTTCTGCCGGTTAAAAAATAGTATCCATCTGAATCGCGATAACCTATATCACCCATCGTGAAGTAATCTCCTCTATAAGCTCCGGATGTTTTTTCTTTTGCTTTGTAATACTCAAATCTTCCCGTTTCAGGCGCTTTAAAATAGATAGTTCCTTCCATCCCCTCTTTTACTTCCTGATCTTCTTCATCAAGAATCTTTACTTCAACGCCTTCGTTAGCCTTACCAACGCTTCCTGGTTTTGATAACCATTCTTTAGAATCTATAAAGCAGCCACCTCCTTCGGTGGCAGCGTAGTACTCGAAGACTATAGGACCAAACCACTCGATGATTGCTCTCTTCACTTCTACCGGGCAAGGCGCTGCACCATGCAAAATCCATTTCATCGAAGATAAGTCATAAGAGCTTCTAACCTCCTCTGGCAATCTAAGAATTCTGTGAAACATAGTTGCAACCATGTGGGTGTGAGTACATTTATATTTGTCAATGAGATGAAGCATTTTTTCTGCATCCCATTTATCCATCAAATAAACTCCAACTCCAGCCATCAATGAAATACTTATATTCAAGCCCAAAGGAGCAGCGTGATATGCAGGTCCCGGACATATGCTGAAATCAGTTTCAGGATTGAAATTAGCTGACTCTGAAGTTAGCTTTTCTGTCATTGAAAGCGGAGGATTTTCTTTTCTAAAAACTCCTTTGGGCCTGCCAGTAGTTCCTGAGGTATACAACATCGATTTGCCAGCCATAGGATTTTCTATATTGGCATCATCCTCGGAAGCTATTGCATCATCATACAAAGAAGCGTCATTTGCTTTACCGCCGGCAGATAAAATTATGACTTCAGGTAATTTTGCTTTTATCTCTGAAATGGTTTCTTGCAAAATAAAATCGCAAACAACTGCTTTTGCTTCACAATTCTCTACTATATATGTCACTTCGTCAGGAGTTAGATGCCAGTTGATGGGCGTAATTCGGAGCCCTATCCTTAACGGTCCGTATAAAGCTTCTAGAAATTCTGGTCTGTTTTTACAGACTATGGCTACAGCATCACCATGCCGCAGTCCTTGCTTGAGCAAAAAATTAGCGTATTTATTGGAATTTGCATTAAGCTCATGAAAAGTTCTGTCTCCATGTTCGCTAATGACGGCTTTTTTAGTTGGGAGCATCTTCGCATGGAAAGCTATCCCCATTCCTGCAGAGATATATTCTTCCAAAGTCTGCATCTTAGGCTATCAGCTCTTTTTGATAGTCACTTAAGTTAGGCTTCTTAGGCCACTTGTATCGATCTCTATTTTCAGCTTCTAGAATAATGGGAAATTCATCAGCGTTTCGAAAATCGTTCGTCCAATTGGTAGTAGAAACAAGGTTTTCTGCCGCATGAATTCTCTTTTCTAAAATTTCCTTGCTGGATAATTCTTTTGGCATCATGCAAATCAAAGATGCCGCTCTTATGAGGTCGTTTGTTCCTTCAGGAAGTGAGCTACCGGAACTGCTGCAATGAATAGTCCTTGAATCCCATAACAGCATATCTCCAGGCTCCATATGCGCCATGACAGCTGGCTCAGAAGATAATTTTGGGTCGTCGTGAGGAAATCTAAAATGATCAATATCTAAAGGCAAGCGCTCTACTCTTTCTTTATATTCTTCTGGGATATCTTTAAAAAAATTATGCGACTTTGGAATTACCACGTTACCGCCTATTTCTTTAGAAGTAGGCAGAAGATTAATTAAACCTTGAATGCATTGTTTGCCCGGCTTAGATATAGGATGCTGATCAATGTGAAACCATGCTTGGCCGCTTTGTGTTTTCCAAGACGGATCAATATTCCAAGGCCTCCATAAAGAGACTCCATCGAAACTTGTTAATAAGTCATCGGTTTCCCAAACTTTGGCAAATGCTTTTTTTACATTGGGAACACCTCTCACAAACCACTGGGCCTCAGAATGACCTATTCCGTAGCTGGGGATGATGCCGCCATGAGCGCAAGTTGGCCATTTATCGTCTGACCAAGTCAAAGGGTTTGTTCTATCTATTCCTGTTCCAAGATTTTCAAGATAATCCCAAAGTAAATCCAAGGTTTTACTTGCTTCATTTGCGGTTAAGGCATTCTTAATAATCACATAGCCTTCACTCTCTAGATAATCGATGCTTTCATCAGATCCTGAGTCAAATCTTGGTACGTGCTTATATTCTATTTTTATGTTGAAATCATTCACAAATGAACCCCCGTAAGATGAATAGGTTAAGGAATTTAAGCAAAATTTACAATTACATTTTTCATTTGAAAGGTATCCGGTGTGTGTCCTTTTCCCATAAAATGCCCTTTATTTAAAGGACTTATTAAAAAATGAAAGTAAATCTAATAGGATTGAATCAGAAGGAGCTGGAAAAGTTTTTCCTTTCTTTAGGAGAAAAATCCTTTCGTTCTAAGCAAGTTTATCAATGGATTCATCAAAAAGGTGTTTCTGATTTCCATGCTATGACAAATATTTCCAAGGAACTTCAAGAGAAACTCAGCGAAAATGCTGAAATATCAGCGCCAAAGGTAGTTTTGGAAAAGGATTCCAAAGATGGGACAAGAAAATGGGTGTTAAGTGTCGGCGAAGGTGATCTTGTTGAGATGGTGCTTATTCCTGAAGGTAAAAGAGCAACGCTTTGTATATCTTCACAGGTCGGGTGTGCGGTTGATTGCAGTTTTTGTGCTACCGGCAAACAGGGCTTTTCTAGAAACTTAGAATTATCTGAGATCATTGGCCAACTTTGGGTTGCCGAAAATTCTTTTGGCGTCCCGCGCGATCATGCTAATAAAAAAGTGACTAATGTTGTGATGATGGGAATGGGAGAACCTCTATTGAATTTTGAAGCGGTAACCGGCGCTATGAGCATGATGATGGATGATAAAGCCTATGGCCTGTCAAAAAGAAAAGTTACCCTTAGCACTTCGGGCTTAGTTCCTTTAATTGATAAGTTGTCTGAAGTAACGGATGCTGCGCTGACAATTTCTTTGCATGCTCCAAACGATCAGTTGAGAAATGATTTAGTTCCCATTAATAAAAAATATCCCATAAAGAAACTTTTGGAATCTGTGATTAGGTATGTGGAGAAATGCGGCGACAGTAGAAAAACAACAATTGAATATATATTAATAGATAAGGTGAATGATTCTATAGAGAATGCATATGAACTTTGCAAATTGTTAAAAATGCTACCTTGTAAGATTAATTTGATTCCATTTAATCCCTTCCCGGGATCTTCTTATAAAAGGCCTTCAAGTATGCGTATTCAAACTTTTAAGAAAATACTTCAAAAAGAAGGTTACATAACGACCATCAGAACAACCAGAGGGGAAGATATCATGGCGGCTTGTGGACAATTGGTTGGCCAAGTCAACGACAAAACTAGAAAGAAAGAAAGATTGCAAAAAAGAATTGAAGTGCAAACTATAAGTTAATAGAGGAAGCCTAAATTAGATTTAGGATTTTGGCTTTCTGAACAACAAAGTCATCCTGTCGCTCTCTCCGATAGCTAAATATTTTTCCTTATCCTTTTCCTTAAGCCTAAGAACTGGGGGCAAAGTCCAAACTCCCCTGGGATGATCAGCTGAATCTTTAGGATTTGCATTAATTTCAGATTTTGATACCAGCTCAAATCCGTGCTTTTTAGCAACTGTTATTGCGTGTTCCTCAGTTACATAGCCACTTTTCTTCATATTTTCTATTGAAGTACCTGGTTTAGCTCTGTGCTCAACCACGCCAAACAATCCCCCAGGCTTCAAAGCTGTGAATGTATTTGAAAAAATATCGTCCAAATTCGGGCCCAACCAATTATGCAAATTTCTGAATGTAAGAGCGGCATCAACAGAATTCTGCTCTGCCAGCTCTGAATTTAAGTCCACTATCTCAACTTTTTCATAGAGATCATTTTCTTCAATTTTCTTTTCAAAGTTCAATCTCATTTTTCTAAAAAAATCTCTATCTGAATCTCTGCTCCAATGTGCAGCAATCAGAGAACCAGATTCGCGAACAAAGTTTGCTAGTATTTCTGTGTACCAGCCACCTCCTGGCGAAAGTTCAATAATTGTCATGTTTGGCTCTAACTGAAAAAAACTTAGCGTTTCATAAGGATTTCTAAACTCATCTCTTGCAGTATTTTTTGCTAGCCTCTCATCGCTATCAACTGCCATTTTCAATTCATCTGCATGAAGAAAGCTTGTCAAAAAACAAATTGTAAAAATAAAGATGATTTTGTAATTCATGTTTGCTCCGAAAAAGTATTCTTAAGTTTAATATTAACTTTGTCTAAGGTACATTAAGAATGGAATGAATAAAAAGTTAGAATATTTCCTTGATTGTAGCAGCCCATGGACTTACCTCTCTTTTCAAGGAATCAAAGATTTATCTAAGAAGAAAAGCTTTGAGATTGTATGGAAACCAATTTTGGTCGGTGGAGTCTTTAATAAAATTAATCCTAGTGTCTACGAGGGCAGAAAGAATCCTATTAAAGAGAAATTGGCCTACTCACAAAAAGACATGGAAGATTGGTCCAAGTTAAGAGGCTTAGAAATTATAATGCCAGAAATTTTCCCAGTTAATAGCGTTAAAGCTATGAGAGGAGCCTTTTATTTTCATGAAAAAGGAAACATTGAAGATTATTTAGATGCAGTTTTTTATGCTTATTGGACAGAAGGGAAAGATATCTCCGATGATGGTGTTTTACAAAGTATCATTGAAAAATTAAAAGTAAATCCTGATGCTTTTTTTGAATACATTGGCACACAAGAAGTGAAAGAAAAATTAATTAGTAATACTCAAGAATTGATGGATAGAGGAGGCTTTGGTTCGCCTACTTTTTTCATAGATGAAACCGACATGTACTTTGGAAACGATAGGATTCAGCTTATTGAGGAAAAATTATGAGAACAAGAATTATTATTGCAGTTATCTCTTTAGCAATTGGATTATTTGCGGGAGCAAAGATAATGGAGCATTTAGGAAGAGAATACATAGTAAATAATTTTCCCATACCGTCTGGAACCCTAGATGACAAAGATGCCTATATAAAAAAAATTGATATTGGTTTAGAGGTTCCTGAGAAGAAATTAAAAAAGGTTAAAGAAAAGGCTAAAAACATCATCCTCTTCATTGGAGACGGCATGAGCATGAGTCAGGTTACTGCATTGAGATTAAGTCAAGGAGGCCCTAACTCAAGAGTAGCTGTTGACGAATTCCCCTATTCTGGAAAAGTTCTTACGCATTCAGCAAATGCAATTGTTACTGATTCTGCTTCTTCAGGGACTGCGTTTAGTACAGGAATAAAAACCAATAATAGGGCTTTAGGTGTTGATGTTAGTGGAAATCCAGTTGAAAACATAACTGAAATATTAGACAAATCTGGCTTTGTAAGTTCTGTAATTTCAACCTCAGAAGTCACCCACGCTACACCGGCTGCTTTCGTTGCACATGTAAGCTCAAGATATCTTTCTGATGAGATCAGTATCCAAATGAGTGATTCCAACATAAAAAATATCCTTGGGGGAGGAAGGAAGTTTTTTATGACAGAGGAAGATGGTGGCATTCGTGAAGATGGTATTGATTTGATTGAAAAAGTTAAAGCCAACTCAAAGCTAATAACACATAAGGATGAGCTTGAGGATATAGCTCGATATGGAAGCGAACAAGTCTTTGGTCTCTTTGCAGATGAGCACTTGAGAGATACCAATACTCCAGAAAATCATATTACCGAACCATCCATAAAAGAGATGCTTGAGTTCACAATTAATAGATCAAAAAACTTTATCAAGAACGGATGTAACGGCTTTTTTGTGATGGCTGAAGCTTCGCAGATCGATTGGGCAGGTCATGGAAACGATTATGAATATTTAATGAGAGAGATGCTTGATTTAGAAGAAGGAATTAAATGGGCTTTGGAATTTGCTAAAAAAAATGACGATACGTTGGTAATTGTTACGGCGGATCATGAGACTGGAGGGCTATTAATAGAACCTAACGATCCTAGAAAGTATGAAAATCTAGATGTGAAATTTTCCTTCAACACGGGAATTGGCAGAGGTTCTCATACCGGTGTTCCCGTCCCAATATTTGCTATGGGCCCTGGGAGCGAAAATTTCACCGGAACTTTAGATAACACAGATGTGCATAAAGCCCTTCTGGAAGCCGCTTATCAAGATAACTCTGGATCCTGCGTCAGTAACTAAACTATCTTCTTACGTTAGGAATAATATCTTTTTCAAAGCCTTCGTCGAATCCTTCATCTCCGTAGATCTCATTTTCAAACCAATCTATGAATTCTTTCGATCTGGTACCTTTCCAATATTTCCAGGTACTTTTGGCCAGCGGAGCTTTCATGGTTCCCAACTTAAGCATGTGCATTCGCATATCTAAGTGAGATTTATCAACAAATCCATTTTGAACTTTTTCATAAGTATCGAAAATATCCACCAAGACGGTATTGACGAACACAGCAACTCGCCATCTATCTGCACCGTCTAATTCCTCTCCAGCCCAATCTTTTGAGAGAAAGTTGCTGAACTCCTTATCTTTAGATGTATTGAAATATCTTTCATACATGCGCTGAGTTAAGGAATGCCCAAATTGAGCCTTCGTAATTTTATTTTGTTGATGGATTTGAATACCAAGGTAAAAAACAGATATAACTACCCCTAGCGCGGCAACTATTTGAACAATTAAAATAATTAAATCTTGATTCACTTATAAATATCCTTTGACTGATTTAAAAAGGTTTTTCATTGGCGTTAAAAATATTAGCACTAGAATTGCACCTTCAATCATTCCTTCTAGATAGGTAAATAATAAAAAAATACTATCGGCAGGCTCGATATATTCAGGTCCATACCATCTTACTACTAATCCCTCTAGCACATAGAGAGTGAAGAAAATCTTACCCCAGAAATGGAAAATAAATAATAGAACCAAAGAGACCAGAAAAAATAAAACTGCCAAAACTCCAAAATAGTCTATTTGAGACGAATCGGAAGGAAAGGCTAAATCTGGGTTTAAAAAAATTAAACAGACGGTTACTAAAAGAGCTGAAATTATCAAAACTCTTAAAATTCTTTTTTGCAGGATAATGTCATCAACCATATGTGTTTCTTACTTTTTCATTTTTTAATCTAGGGTGCAAGGCTAGACCTAACTTGAACGCCCCAATTTGAATTTATCTTGGTGACAACATAAAGAGCTTCGTATTTGCTATGAGGCTTATTTTCTTTATCGTATCTTTGAAAGACAACTGAGACATGTACTTTTTCTTCGGAGATTAAGTCAAAATCTCTAGAAACCCATTTAGAGTGATGCCACCCAGCTGCTTCTAAGGATTTAAACATATCAGGTTCACTGAAATGACTTATGTAGTCATCTTTTGTTTCCCATAGCGAAACTTGTCCTCCTGCAATTCTTACATGAGGAAAATTATGAGTATTGGACCAACCCTTCATATCTTTGTTATTGAAAGCCTCCATCCAGTTATCGAGAAGCTGTTCAACCTGATCTTTTATTTCCTTGCTCATATCGAAAGTAAAGACAATAAGCATTATTGCTCATTGATTATAGTCTGTGAAAATTAAACTGAGTGAAAAGTTGAAACTGACGAGAATTAGGAATCAGAAGCAAGCCTGTCGTTTTCGTGGCAATCGCAATCTAACTGCTTACAAATTTGATGATTTCTGAAATGAGCAAAGGCCACGAAAATTGAGCCCAATAATGTTAACCCTTTTTCACCAAATTCCCCCAAAATGCTTTCACCAAGAATAACTGCAGTTATGAGAAGCGCAAGCCCAAAGATTCCTACAGGAATGAAAGAGAAGGTTTTGTGATTCTTATATCCTAAATACAAAGAAAAAATGCTTACTGGCACGGCAATTAAAACTATTAATTTATGAACTACTTCATTATCCAAGGCAAAAGGAAGAACGCCCGAAGATAGGATTATGAAAGAAGGAACAAAAAAGCAGTGCACAACACAGGCAAATGATATGGTCATTGCAAATTTGTCCGTTGTTAATTGAGTTTTAATCATTTTTCACTTCTCAAGAGTTCATACTCTACATTAAGTAACTAGGTTTGTTAGCCTTTTTACAAAAATATAAATTAAACGATACTGCTATCAATAAGCACAGCTATTAAAAGGGCTGGTTCTGATCCATTGTTTACCCAAGCATGATTTGTCCCTCTCTGCACAACAACATCGTGAGGCTTTAGCTGAACCTCCTCTTCGTCTAAGATCAAAGTCACGTCACCTTTTAGGAGAATAATGTAATCGATGGTATGTGTTTCGTGCATAGCAGCATTTCTTGATGTGTCTACTCTATGATGAGCAGCACCCATTTTTTCAAAAGCCGCTGCAGTAGCTGCTTCGATGGCTTCTTGAGGAACTCCTTCGGGAATAGGATTTATCTGAAAATATCTGAACTTTGTTCCTTTTTGCACAGGGGACAATACGATATCAATATCAGCCCTGTCGTTCTTTGAAGTTGTATCGAATCCACTTCCATCGGTATTCCAGATTTCATAAAGACCTCCTGCTTCTTCTCCGATTGTTCTTGCCGGCGGCCCGTCAATAGATATGACAGATTTTCCGTTATTGTTATGACCTGTAATTATTCTTCTCATTTTCTCTCCTATTTTTAAATTAAGTTACTTGCATTCCTTATTAAATACAACAATTTGAAAAAGGGAGAAAATTAAACTGGAGATGAGTGATGAACCTTTATTTTAAAAGAATTTTTATCTTCGATCAGGAGGAATGTAAATGCAACAAGAGTAATTACATCTTGATTAACAGGCTTGAAGTTAAAAGTGCCCATTGCAATTGTTAAAGAATCTTCCTCGATAGAATTTACCTCAACAAGATCGATGCTCTCCCATGGCTTAAGAGCAAAACCATTATCTTCCTCTATGCTGCCCTTCACAAAGTAGGACAGTGCATCATCTTTTTTATTTCTGAATATTACTTCTTTTGTAAAAGTGGGCTTGAATAAAACATCTTCGATATCAAAAGTATAATGAGCGCTCAGGAAGTTTTCTGCGCATTTTTTATAATCCCCACCATCAGTGTAAACTTTTCCAATTTCTATAACGCCATTTTTCCAGGAATTTAGGAACTGCCTTACTTTGTCTGAGACCATAAAACTTTTTTATGTTTTCTGCTGAGTGAAGCGTTGGCCCCTTTCTTTGGCGAGCTTATATGCTGCCTTAGTTTCGGCTTCAACTTCATCCCGCTGTTGTTGGCGAAGCTCTGAATATTCTTCAGCCCACCAACGACGCGTCACTTGAGGAAAAGTTCCCATTCGGTTGACGCTTGCATTAGCGCCTCGATCTCGTCCAGATTCATAACCTCCAACGCCAACCGAGCCAGCTTCGAATTTACCAAAAGGTATTAAGTCTCCCTCCATTTTTGGTATTAAGAAATAAGGCATTGAGACTCGTGTTTCGCCTTTAGGAATTAAGGTGGTGTTAACTCGATGCAAGGTTGCTGAGTAACGTCCCTCACTTAAATGCATAAGCGTTCCGCCAGTATTTACAATGACTGCTCCAGGAATTACAGGAACATGATAATCTCCCGGTGCTGTTCGACAGGTAACTGGCGCATCAATCCACTCACCTTCTGCTGCTACAACTTGAAGCCCAGGTCTATCATTTATTAACAGAGCAATGAAAGGTGGCCCATCAATATGCGCACCGACCTTATCGCTTGAAAATTTTTTATATTCCTTACGAACTTTATCTTGATCTTCCTCAGCATAGACATCTAGTCCAAAATTATGATTAAGGCTGGCAGCCAAATCAGGATCGTCAAAATCAAAATATTCACGAAATGCTTCAACGTCTTCTCCTAATGATTCAACAATTGCCTCGCCTAACAAGTGGGTTAAGCGATGATAACGCTGATTTAAATCATCAATTAATGGTCTAAATCCTGGAAGCCCCTCTTCATCTGGCCAAGTATTTGGGCCGCGAAACAATCTGCGATGAATGGGCTGAGATTTATCATCGTGTTTACATAAAGGTTCTTGTTCAAAGCCATATTGAAATGCTTCAATGACTTGTCCATAACCACTATCAGCCGGTGTGGGTAAACTGTATCCTCTAAAATACGGAGTTTTTCCAATATAGGAAGTTTTTTTAAGCTCTACCGGTGAATCAAAAAAGCCTCTGACTTCTTTAAATGCCCGTTGCTGGAATTCATCGGAAAGGCCTGGCGCATTTGTAAGCACCATAAATCCATATTCAGATAAGGCGTATCTAAGATCTTTAAAAAATTTATCTGGATTAGATTCCTTTTCAAGCCAGTCAACTTCAGGGAGTTGTAAGTTGGGATCTTTCATTACAGCAGACTTATTTTTTTCAATTTTCCCCATGCGAGTATTTTACTCTATTCATTATTTTTTTTTGATTCTTCAATAAGCTTAACTAGGTTTTCATGGATTATAGGGGCAGTATTTGGGCCCAAAGATACTATCTCGCCATAAGTTTCTTCATTCTCTCCGTAGATCCAGGGAGCGTCTTCATCCCATTCACTTTTTGGAATGATGTAACCAATTGAATCATTTGCTAAATTCACCATCAAATTAAGTTTGTCTGGAAATTGACTTCTTAGATGTGGAACTTCTTGAGGAGCCATCACGTAATCTGCGCCCATAGGATTTTCTATGCCTCCAACAGCAATTTCTGGATAGAGTTCTCCAGGAACGCCAGTAATAGTTGCATCTCCTAATTGTATGAATGCTACTTCGCTGAGATAACGTATAAATGGCGGCATCAAGCTGAATTTAAGATCTGTATCAATCACGCCAAGCAAAGTGCCTAGTGAGAGCATGAAATTTTCTATGCCTAATTCTATTTCTGTCGTGTCGACAGTTATGGATGGCTTTGGAGACTGCTCAAAATCACCTGAATGATAAGCCTCTATGATGCTGCTTGCTAGACTATATCCATACGCACGTGCTTTTGCATGACTTGGTTTGGTGAGCATTTTTTTTAAAACAGGATCATAAATTGGATCGGTTGGCCCTGATGTCATAAGGCCTCCAATGTTTCCTGTAAGCCATAACGTGGTTCCACCAAGTCCAGCTCTAACAAGCTGATTATCGTAATAAATGCCTTCACTAATCCCTCTTCTTAAGTAGCCTGCAACATCAGCAGTTAATTCTAGGTTTTTATCCCACGTAAGTTCGACGTGGATTCCAAAATTAATTAGCGAGCCAATAATTGAGCCATCAGGGCGATTAAACAAAATTGCTCTTATGTCGTCGTCTATCACGATAGGTTTTCTTTTATCTTTGATGGGCGTGAGAGGATTGGTTGGAATTAAAGCCAAACTCATTTCTGCAGGCTCCAAGTTATTTATAGCCATTTTTAATGTGCTTAAGAAATCCTTTTTGAGCTGCTCCATATAACCTTCATCAACGCCGCTTTTTAAAAATCCTGACCCCCAAAGACCTTGAGTATCTGGACCCTCATGATTATGTGTTGCATGCACCATAATGTAATCTAGTCCCCACTCTTCAGGAACATCCTCACGCACACTAAGAACGAATTTTCGCATTAGCCCAATAGTGTCAGCGCTAATAATTCCTATCCGAGTCTGACCGTCGTCAATCACAGCGGTTACCGCCATGAGGTCGTCTTTAACTCCTTGAGCGGCTCGTTTATTTTGAAAACCTGCCATCCAGACAGCATCAAATTGATTATTCCCGTTTACATCGGTCCACTTATCAATATCAGGATCAAATTGGGCATCGTTATTTGCATCCTCCCATTCATCAATTAGCTCAGGGGTAATTGACAGCTCAGCAAACCCAACTTTGAATTCGTTCGCATAGATTTGAGAAGTCAAAACAAAGCCAAACATTATAAAAATGTAAAGTCTGTATTTTGGAAGTCTAAAGAAAATCAAAAATTACTCTACCGTGACTGAGTGTTTTACAACAGTCAATTAGTTTTCGATGGATTGTAGTTTCGTATCTTTTTTCTTTGCCCATTTTGCGATCAAAATCCAAGAATATGCTGTCACCACAATCGTCAGAATTAACCAAATGTAAAAATTTATTTCCATAATTATCTCCTGTTAATTTACTGTTGTGAATTACTCCACAGTCACTGAGTAGATTTAACTGTCTACTTGTTGGTTTATGGAATCTAATTAAAAATTCTATGTGCCTTTCTTTCATTAAACTTCTATGTTGTTTTGCTGAACTTCTTGTGAGTCAATGTAAACAAACATGCTCCAATTATAGTCCATAGAATATCATTCCAATCGAAGACACCTCTTCCAGGTGTAAAAATTGTAATGAACTCATTGGCAATTAATCCCAATATGGAGATTCCTACTGACCAATAGAGTCGATTTTTAAATAAAGATGAATAAGGTTTGGATACTTCTGGAATCACCACATATAACAGAGCAGGCAATCCAATTCCTGGCAAGAAATTTGGAGCAACCCCAAGAAGATAAATTATTATTTCATTAGCACCATCATAATTTGGTCTTATGTAATCCTGGACTATAGAAAAAAGCAAAAAAGAAATAGCAAAAATAATGTAATAAACGAACTTTCTATTCATTTTTATCTTTTATCACTAATATTTAATATCCACAATCTTGTAAAAGTGGACAGTTCTATCTACTCGACAGTGACAGACTTAGCTAAGTTTCTTGGTTGATCAATATCTGTGCCTCTGATTAAGGCGACTTCGTAGGATAAAATTTGCAGAGGGATGGTGTATAAAATTGGCGTTAGTAAAAAATCGCACTCAGGCATACTGATGTATTTGCCTCTTTCAAGAGAAAGTTTTTCTTTCGCATTACCAAACACGTACAATGCGCCGCCTCTTGCTTTGACCTCTTCTAGGTTGGATACCAATTTCTCTGCTAATTCATGTTCCGGAGCAATTGCAACGACCGGCATACGCTCATCGATTAATGCAAGCGGTCCGTGCTTTAACTCTCCTGCAGGATAAGCTTCTGCATGAATATAAGAAATTTCTTTGAGTTTGAGGGCGCCCTCTTTTGCTATGGGATAAAACATCCCTCGCCCTAAAAATAAAGCATTATCCTGTTGAGCTATCTCAGAAGCTATATCAACGATATCACCCTTTAGCTCAAGACTTTTCTCAACAATATCGGGCATCTGACGCAAAGCTTGGATTACTCTAGACCTGAGCTTTGGATTCGTGCCAGAGGCTTTTGCCAGTGACAACGTCAATAACATCAAGGCTATGAGCTGCGTGGTAAAAGCTTTTGTGGAAGCTACGCCAATTTCTGGTCCTGCGTTGGTTAGAAGTAAAAAATCTGACTCTCTAGCTAATGAGCTAGTTGGTACATTACAAATTGCCAAAGAAGCAAGATATTTTTGATCTTTTGCATAACGGAGGGCGGCTAAAGTATCAGCGGTTTCTCCAGATTGAGAAATAGTAACCAAAAGAGTATTTTTATCCACATAGGGATTTTTATAACGATACTCACTAGCGTAATCTATTTGGGTTGGCAGCCCAGCTATAGCTGAGAACCAGTTTGCAGCAACTCGGCCTGCATGGAGACTTGTGCCACATGCAGTGATTTGAATTCTTTTAACTTTTGCAAAAAGGTCATTTGATCCCTCGCCAAAAATATTTTCTAAAACATCGTCGCCACCAACTCTTCCATCAAGAGTATTTAATATCGCGTTAGGCTGCTCATAGATTTCTTTTTCCATGAAATGCTTATAGTCGCCTTTTGATGCTGCCTCGCTTTTGATATCAATAATCTGAATATCCCTTTTGCAGGCTTTATTATTTTTATCGAATATTTCTACATTATTAGGACTAATTTTTGCGACATCGCCGTCTTCTAAAATAAGGAATTTATTTGTAAGATCAGCAAGCGCTAAGGGATCGGAAGCAGCAAAATTTTCATCTTCGCCTAGGCCAATCAATAGGGGCGATCGATTTCGAGCAAGTACCAGTGTATTTGGATCGCTATGATCCAGTGCTGCGATTGCATAGGCTCCTTGAAGCTTGTCTTTAAGTTGCTTGGTGGCTTCGAGCAAAGATGAGCCCTCTTCTAGGTAACTATCAAGAAGATGCGCTATTAATTCTGAATCTGTTTTAGAGGTAAAAGCATAACCTTTGCTAGCTAATTCATCTTTGAGCTCCAAATAATTTTCAATAATGCCGTTGTGGACAATGAAAATTCTTTCGTTTGATTGGTGTGGATGGGCATTGACCTCAGAGGGTTCGCCGTGGGTTGCCCAACGAGTGTGTGCAATGCCAACTTTTCCTTTAGGCTTCTCATTAATCATCAAATCTTCAAGAAGCTTTACTTTTCCCAGAGCTCTCAGATGCGCAACTTTATTTTCTGTGTGCATTGCAATGCCAGCAGAATCATAGCCTCGATATTCCATCTTATAAAGACCTTGAATCAAGAGCTTACCGATACTCCTTTCAGTTGATGCTGCGATAATTCCACACATTATTTTTTCCTATTAGGCATGTTTTTTTGTCTGCCCCTTCCAATAGCTAGTTGGCCTTTACCAACATTTTTTGTGACGACAGATCCAGAGCCAATGTAAGATTTTGCACCGATAGTCAAAGGAGCTACCAAGGCTGAGTTTGATCCTATGAAAGCATCATCCTCAATTTTGGTGATATGCTTTTTAACGCCATCGTAATTACAAAAGATCGTGCCAGCGCCAATGTTGACGCCTTTTCCTATTCTGCCATCGCCTATGTAAGCAAGGTGTTTTGCTTTTGAGTTGGCTCCTATATTGCTTCTTTTTGTCTCAACAAAGTTTCCAATCTCTGCCCCCTCTTCCATTTTCGTTTGGACTCCAACATGAGCAAACGGTCCTGCTTTCGCATTGCTTTCAAGCATAGATTCTTCGACAAAAGAATATGCAAGAAGTTCAGCGTTTTTACCGATTTTTGAATTTGAAATGATGCATCCTGGACCAATTTTTGCATTAGTTCCAATTGAAACAGTACCTTCAAAAATAACATTCTCATCTATAAAGGCGCCCTTTTCTATTGAGATGTTTCCCCTAAATTTAACTTTTTCTATGTCGGCAAAAGAAACTCCTTTGTTAAGAAATTTTTTCGCAGTGAAAATGTGATGAGCCTTTTCTAATGCTTGAAGCTCTTCAAGCGTATTACAACCTAAAACTTCATTTGTATCACTTAAGCTCAATGACTGAATATTTAATTTTTCGAGATGCGCCTCATGAACCGTATCGGTCAGATAAAACTCTTTAGCTTTGTTGTTATTTTTGATTTTTCCTAGCAAGCGAATAAGATCTTTGGCTTTAAAAGCCATAATTCCAGAATTAACCTCAGAAATTTCTTTCTGAGATGGTGAGGCATCTTTTTCTTCAATTATTGCTTCTATCTTATTTCTTGAACCTCTTACTATTCTTCCATAACCAGTTGGATTTTCTTTATTGAAAGTAAGCAAGGCCGGTCCTTTGGAAGCCAGCTTGGCTAGTTTGGAAATCGTGCTCTCGGAGATAAGGGGAACATCACCATACAAAATAACTACGTTTGAATTGGATCTTATGTGTTTAGTTGCTTGCTTAACTGCGTGCCCAGTTCCAAGTTGTTTTGTCTGTTTGATCCAGTTTATTTTCTTATTGCCAGAAAAAGTTTTTCTTACCTGTTGCGCTTCATGTCCTACGACAACGTGCAATTTAGTTTTCTTTAATTGTGATACTGAATCCAAGACGTGCTCCAGCATAGGCCGTCCTGCAAGGCTTGCTAAAACTTTAGGCAAAGAGCTTCCCATACGGGTGCCTTTTCCTGCTGCCAATATAACAATATCTAAATTCATAGGCGGTTGAGCAACTAAGCTGACTTTTATGTGCCTATTTAACTATTTCTTACGGAGTTTGCGCAAGGCTTGTAGACGAGCAGATGCTTCTGCTAACTCAGCTTTAGCTCTGGAAAAATCCATATCTGATTCAGCATTTTCTTGATTTCTTAGAGCTAATTCTTTTGCTCTCTCGGCTTTTGATTCATCGATGTCGTCAGCACGCTCTGCTATATCAGATAATAAAGTTACCTCTTGAGGCTGAACTTCAACAAAACCACCTGAAGCAAAAAAAACTTCTTCTCTTCCATCCTCAAGAGTTAGCTTAACTGGTCCAGGTTTTATGGAGGTTAGGAGTTGTGAATGGCCTGGAGTTATTCCAAGCTCACCCTCAGCGCCCGTAACGCTTAGCATCTGAACATCACCAGCAAAGA
This sequence comes from uncultured SAR86 cluster bacterium, assembly GCA_902560275.1. GTDB lineage: Bacteria > Pseudomonadota > Gammaproteobacteria > Magnimaribacterales > AG-339-G14 > CACNYO01. Next base: position 54,988 of record CACELJ010000003.1, read on the forward strand.
TTTCTTTCTCGGCACTGACGATGCTGCATTTCATGGTGCTCATTTGAGTTTTTCTGCGTTCTCTACTACTTCTTCAATTTTTCCAGCCATCAAGAATGCTTGCTCGGGAAGATCATCATACTCTCCTTCCAAAATTCCTTTAAAACCTCTCACGGTGTCTTTGATGGAGACGAATTTTCCAGGTGAGTTGGTAAATACTTCAGCTACAAAGAAAGGTTGAGATAAATATTTCTCGATTCTTCTTGCTCTGTTAACTGTCTGCTTGTCTTCATCTGAAAGCTCATCCATACCCAAAATGGCGATGATATCTTTTAGCTCTAAATATCTTTGAAGAACTTGTTGAACTCCTTTTGCAACATCGTAATGCTCTTGGCCAACAATGGCTGGATCAAGCTGTCTACTGGTAGAGTCGAGCGGATCAACTGCCGGGTAGATACCTAAAGACGCAATTTGTCTTGAAAGTACTACCGTTGCATCAAGGTGAGCGAATGTTGTTGCAGGCGATGGATCTGTTAGATCATCTGCAGGAACATATATTGCTTGAACTGATGTAATAGAACCTGTCTTGGTTGATGTAATTCTTTCTTGAAGAACTCCCATTTCTTCAGCAAGCGTTGGCTGATAGCCCACTGCTGAAGGCATTCTTCCAAGAAGCGATGAACATTCCACACCAGCCAAAGTATATCTATAAATATTATCAACGAATAAGAGTACATCTTTACCCTCATCTCTGAATTTCTCGGCAATGGTTAGTCCTGATAAAGCCACCCTCATTCTGCATCCAGGAGGTTCGTTCATTTGTCCATAAACCAAAGCAACCTTATCCAATACTTGTGATTCGGTCATTTCTAGATAAAAGTCATTTCCTTCTCTTGTCCTCTCACCGACACCGGCAAAAACAGAATAACCGCTTGTTTCGTAAGCGATGTTTCTGATTAGCTCCATCATATTGACTGTCTTTCCTACACCAGCACCCCCGAACAATCCGACTTTACCTCCTTTAGCAAACGGGCACATTAGATCAATAACTTTTATTCCTGTTTCTAAAATCTCAGATGATTCTGCCTGATCTTCATAGCTTGGCGGAGCTCTGTGAATAGGCATTTGTTCTTCAGCTCCGACATCGCCTTTTCCGTCAATGGGTTCTCCCAATACATTCAAAATCCTTCCTAAGGTTTTTTCTCCAACGGGCACTTTGACTGCGTCTCCTGTGTTTAAGACTTTTGCGCCCCTTTGAAGACCCTCTGTTTGACCCATTGCAATGGTTCTAACAATTCCGTCTCCAAGCTGCTGCTGGACTTCTAAAACTAAACCCTCTCCTTCAACTTCAAGGGCATCGTATATTTTAGGGAGCTCCTGTCTAGAGAATTCCACATCGATTACGGCTCCGATTACTTGTACTACTGTGCCTTGGCTCATTTTGTTTTCCTCAAGTTCTAAATTGCTTCGGCTCCAGCAACAATCTCAGAAAGTTCTTGAGTAATTGCTGCTTGCCTTGCGTTGTTATAAATAAGTTGTAATTCATCAATGATTGTCCCTGCATTTTCGGTAGCGTTTTTCATTGCTACCATTTTTGCTGCCTGTTCGCATGCAATGTTTTCAATGACCGCTTGGTATACGAGGGATTCAACATACCTTTGCATTAAACCATCAAGAAGTTCTTTTGCATCTGGCTCGTAAATATAGTCCCATCTGTGTTTTAGCTCAGGAGTGTCCTCTGGTAACAATGGAAGAAGTTGTCTTATTTCGGGCGTTTGAGTCATGGTGTTTTCAAATCTATTGCTGGCAAGGAAGACCTTGTCTATTTCACCGCTCTCAAATTTATCAAGCAGGACCTTTATTGAACCGATCAAATCTTCAAGTGCCGGTATGTCACCAAGTTTTTCAGCGGTGGCAACCACGTTGCCCCCAAAAGAATTAAAAAATACTTTTGCTTTTGTTCCAATGGGACAAAACATTTGATTTATACCTGCTTCTGATTGCTCCTTGAGAAAAGGAAGCAAGGTTCTAAATAAATTTATATTAAGTCCTCCACACAAGCCTTTGTCCGATCCAATAACAATGACGCCTATTCCTTTGACGTCTCTCTCTGACATATAGACAGGCTTATACTCTGGATTTGAGTTAGCCAAATGGCCAATGACCGACAACATTCTGTTAGCATAAGGTCTTCCCATTTCCATGCGATCCTGAGTCTTACGCATCTTGCTTGAGGCTACCATTTCCATGGCGCTAGTAATTTTTTGAGTATTAGAAATACTTGAGATCTGCTTTCTAATTTCTTTAGTATTCGCCATTAAGTGCTACCAAGTTTGCGTTGATTTAAATTTATCGAGAGCTTCTGTGAAGGTTGCAAGGATTTCATCAGAGTGTTCACCGCTCTCGGCTAAATTATCCATGAAATCTTTGTGCTCCGAATTCATGTAAGAAATCAGTGCTGATTCAAAATCTGCAATTTTATTGAGCTCCACATCTTTTAAATAGCCTTTGTCTACGGCGAAAAGAACCAGCCCCATCTCTGAAACCGACATAGGTGAATATTGTTTTTGCTTCATCAATTCTGTTACCTTCTGACCAAGCTCAAGCTGCTCTCTAGATGCATCATCCAAGTCCGATGCAAATTGTGCAAAAGCTTCCAGCTCTCTAAACTGAGCAAGAGCTATTCTCACTCCTCCACCTAATTTTTTAATCAACGGAGTTTGAGCGGCTCCACCCACCCTTGAAACAGAAATCCCTGGATTCATGGCTGGTAATAGACCCTTATTGAAGTAGGAGGTTTCAAGGAAGATCTGACCATCAGTAATGGAAATAACATTCGTAGGAACGAAAGCTGAAACATCTCCAGCCTGAGTTTCAATAATTGGCAAAGCGGTTAAAGACCCTGTTTTGCCTTTAACTTTGCCTTCGGTTTGCTCTTCAACATAATCTTCATTCACCCTACAGCCTCTTTCAAGAAGTCTTGAATGAAGGTAAAAAATATCACCCGGATAAGCTTCTCTTCCCGGCGGCCTTCTGAGTAGAAGCGATATCTGACGATAGGCTACAGCTTGCTTGGAAAGGTCGTCATAAATAATTAGAGCGTCCTCCCCTTTGTCTCTGAAATATTCACCCATAGAACACCCCGAGTAAGGTGCAAGAAACTGCATTGGAGCAGGATCTGCTGCTGCTGCTGCAACAATAATTGTATGCTCCATAGCTCCGTATTCTTCAAGTTTTCTCACCACTGCGGCAATAGATGATTGTTTTTGGCCAACGGCTACATACACACAAGTAACGCCAGTTCCTTTTTGATTAATAATTGCATCTAAAGCGATTGCTGTTTTGCCTGTTTGTCGGTCACCAATAATAAGCTCTCTTTGCCCTCTTCCAATCGGCACCATGCTATCAACCGCTTTAAGTCCTATCTGCACAGGCTCGTCAACCGGCTTTCTTGTCATTACTCCGGGGGCAACTTTTTCTACCGGGGAAGTTAATTTAGTTTTGATTGGGCCTTTGCCATCGATTGGATTTCCAAGGGCGTCAACCACTCTTCCAACTAGCTCCGGACCAACAGGAACCTCTAATATCTTACCTGTGCATTTGGCCACCCCACCTTCGGCAAGTTGTTTATAGTCTCCAAAAATCACCACGCCGACAGAGTCTCTTTCTAAGTTAAGTGCCATTCCAGAAACGCCACCTTCAAACTCAATAAGCTCTCCATACATTGCGTCGCTTAATCCATGCACCCTCGCGATGCCGTCTGAAAGAAATACGATCGTTCCCTCGTTGGATTCTGTGGTTGAGGTTTCTAAGGAATCAATTCTTCCCTTTATAATTTCACTTATTTCTGAGGGGTTTAAATTATCCATGGTTCTCCTTTTTAGTTTCTTAATTGTGTTTGAAGCAGGTCTAGTTTTCTTTTAATGGACATATCAAGGACCTGATCTTCATAGGCGACCTTTAGTCCGCCAATTAACGACTTGTCTATGTCAAAATCTACAACAACTTCAGAATTGAGTCTTTTTTCAAGGGCTGAGGTGATTTTTTTAATTTGTTTTTCTTCTAGCTGGAAAGGCGAAGAAACTGAAACGTTCTTTTTATTAAGGCTTTCAAGGGCCAGCTCGTTAAAAAACTTTATGATCTCAGGAAGATTTTTTAATCTCTTGTTGTCCCCGCAGACCTTAACGAAAGAGAATGCTTTGTCTGATATCTCGCCCTCAAAAAGATCCAAAAATATTTTTGTTTTATCTGAATAAGATAAGTCGGGGTTGAGCAACAAATTAGTTATTTTTTGATCAGCACAAACTGCTTTTATTTTTTGCAAATCCGATGACCACTCCTCAATAGAATTATCTTGCTTCGCAACACTAAAAGCTGCTTCTGCATAAGGTCTGGCTATAACCGATTGACTTGTCATAATTCTTTAATAAGTTGATCAACTATTTCTTTGTTAGCGCTTTCATCAATCTCTTTGTTTAAAATTTTTGAAGCCCCTGCAACGACCAAAACTGATAACTCTTCCTTGAGCGTTTCTTTGGCTTTATTGGTGCTTTGTGCAATATCAGACTCAGCAGTTTCTTTAATTTTTTTTGCTTCCTCAGTAGCCTGCTCTTTTGCTTCATCTATTAATTGATCAGCCCTTGAGCCAGCTTGATTGATTAGAGTTGAAGCCTCAGATTTTGCCGCATCTATAACTCTGCTAGATTCCTCTTTGGCTTCCTCTAGCTGCCTTTTAGATTCGCTTGCGGCTTGAAGGCCCTCATCTATTTCCTTTCTTCTTTCTTCAAGAACACTTGCCATGCTTGGCCATATGTATCTGTAAGTGATAAATACAAATATGCAAAAAGCTATGAGTTCTGCAAAAAAAGTAGCGTTTATATTCATGCTTTAAGTGAATAAGAACAATAGCCCTACCGCCAAAGAAATGATTGGCAGCGCATCTGTTAGTCCTAGAGCAATCAACACTTGAGCAAAAAGCTGTCCTTGAAGCTCTGGTTGTCTTGCGACTGCCTCTATGTACTTAGAGGTAAGAGTTCCAATTCCGACCCCTCCTCCCAAGGCGCCCAAACCAGTAAGCAAGGCTCCTGCTACTAATCTTAATTCTTCCATATCCGTCTCCTAAAATTGTGGCTAGTGTTTTGTACTAGCCAAGTTTAAATAAGCAATTGTAAGCATCATGAAGATATACGCCTGCAACGCGACAATTAAAATGTGAAATAGTGCCCAAGCTAGATTCATGATCAAGCCAGGCAAAAACCAAAGTGTTTGAGAAAATGACATAAAGAACTGCCCAAACATAATGGCAATCAAAATGAAAATCATCTCGCCAGCAAACAAGTTGCCGTAAAGCCTCAGCGCTAAAGCGACATGCTTAGACACAAAGCTAATAAATTCTAGTGGCCCCAAAGGAACAATAAACAGTTCTTTTAGAAAACCACCCAAGCCATGGGTGTTTATGCTGAAATAGGTTACAAGCACCATTACGACTGCGGCCAAAGCTAAAGGTGCATTCAAATCAGCGGTAGGCAATATCTTAAAGTAGTTTATTCCGCTTCCAGCCTGCCCAAAAAAATTAGCCATTTCCACAGGCAGCAAGTCCATTAAATTCCACGACAAGATCCATAAACAGCTTGCAAATGCAAGCGGGGCTACTATTTTTGAAGTTCCGTGGTACCCAGAAGACACCGCGCTACCGATAAATTCGTGAACAAATTCAACAAAGTTTTGCAGCTTGCCTGGCGTTCCTTTTTTAGCAGATCTATTAATTAGCCCAAAGAAACCAAAGACCAAAACACCCAAGAAAACCGACATAAATATTGTGTCCATGTGAAAGGCCCAAAAACCCATCTCGGATACATCACAGGCCGAGTCTAAGCTTTTTGAAAGGTCTTGTTGGTGATGAGCAAAGCCCCAGGAAGATGTTTTTTCACACCAGCCAAATGTTAAATTTACAAGGTGATGACCTATGTAATCAGAGGTCTCGACTAGATTATTTGCTGCTTCTTTAGCCATGTCTTTTAAGGCATTGCATTATAGTTGTCTGGAGCTTAAAAACTCAAGGCTATTAAAGCTTTTTTTTCGTTATAAGGGCGTCTAATTTTTCTTGCGGAAAGGACCAATTATCTTGTCTAGCTGATCGAGATCTCTGTAACTAAAAATTATTTTGCCTGATCCGTTTTTTTTATGTTGAATTGATACTGATGAGGATAGCTCGTTGCTGATCTCTTCCTCTAGGGCGCTTATGTTCGCATCCTTTCTTTTTGGGGTTTTCGTCTTACCAGAACCTGACAAATAATCTTGCGCAGCCTTTTCTGTTTGCCTGACAGACCAGCCGTTTTTGGCTGCCTGTTTTGCGAAGGAGGCTTGCGGGCCTTCTGGCAATGTCAACAATGCTCGAGCGTGGCCCATATCAATGCTTGAGCTTTCCAATAAGTTTTGGGCTTCTTTGCATAAATTGTTTAGCCTTAAAATGTTTGCTACTCCCGACCTGGATTTCCCAACAGCCGATGCTACGTCTTGCTGACTAATATTAAATTCCTTTTGGAGCCTTAAAAGACCTCTTGCTTCTTCCATTGGATTCAAGTCCTCTCTCTGCAAATTCTCAATTAAACCCATCCTGATGATTTGATCTTCTGATGCATCTTTAAAAATGGCTGGAATGGTGGTTAGGCCGGCTTGCTTGGATGCCCTCCATCTTCTTTCTCCGGCAATGAGTTCGTAAGCGTCTCCTCCCACTCTTCGAACTATTATTGGCTGAATGACTCCCTGTGAGGAAATTGATTCTGTTAATTCTTCAAGAGACTCTTGGTTAATGTTTTCTCTCGCCTGATATCTGCTGGGGCTAATTTTATCTATAGCTATTTCTTGGCTTTGTGCTTGCTGGGAAGAAATGGGCTCGTCGCCCAACAAAGCGTCCAGGCCTCTCTTTAAAGTTTTTCTGTCTTCGCTCATGCAACCATTGAATCTTTCTCAAACTTTGAAATAACTTCTCCGGCAAGCGCAAGATAAGCTACCGTTCCCTTAGCTTTCGGATCATAAAAGAGACCCGGCTTGCCAGAGCTGGGGGCTTCTGCCAGCTTTACATTTCTTGGGATGACGGTTGAGCAAAGCTCGTTAGGGAAGTATTTTTGCAGTTCTTCTGAGACCTCTCTTGTTAACCTGGCTCTAGGGTCGAACATCGTTCTTAAAATGGCGCTGATTTGTATGTTTTCCCCGGTCTTGCTGTTTATGTCATTAATGGCCTTGTTCAGAGATACAAGCCCTTCCATTGCATAGTATTCACACTGCATGGGAATGATTAGTTTAGAGCTAGCTCTAAGCGCGTTCAAAGTAAGAATACCCAATGACGGAGGACAATCTATTATCACGTAATCGTAACTGCCATCGAGAGACCTCAATGCATTTTTAAGCTGCAGCGACGCAGCGGGAACCGTGGTCATTTCAATATCGGCTGAGATCAGGTCCTGACATGAAGGCACCAAGTCAAAACCAAAATCTGTACAGGGTAGTATTGTTTCTTTAATGTTTGCGCCTCTGGCCAAAACATCCATTATGGTAAGTTTATCTTCTGCTTTTTCGTGGCCTGATCCGGTGGTAGCGTTAGCCTGGGAGTCAATATCTATAAGGAGGACTTTTCTTTTTGTGGCTGCAAGTGAGGCAGCCAAGTTTACTGCTGTGGTGGTTTTTCCTACCCCGCCTTTTTGGTTAGCTACAACTAAAGTTATCAAGTTTGTATACTATCATTTTTTGGTGGGTTAAATTCTAAGAAGCCTGTTTTTTTTCCTAAAATTTTAGATGCTGCAGAAGGAATGTACTTCCAGTCATTTTTATCTTCGCGCATGGCTTGCTGCTCTGAAACCATGAGCAAAATTTTTTGATCTCCGCTCATTTTCCTGAATGCCAGGTTTTGGATTTTTTTGGGCTCTGCAAATGCCCTGGAAATTAGAACATCCTCTTTGATGAGTTTTAGATGCTCAAGCCTTGTTTGCAAGACCTTTGTATTTTGAATGCCAAAATGTGCAAGACAGTGTCTCAAGAAGGATGCTTTTTTGTTGGCTGGCTCAAGCAAAGAGCCAACTTCGTTTCCTAGAATAGAAATCACGAGCCCCGGAAATCCCGCTCCGCTTCCGACATCAATGTAAGAACTATTTTGTATTAAGGGATATAAATGCACAGAGTCAATAATGTGATGATATATGTTTTCTAGGGTGGAATTTTTCGAAACAAGATTTGTTGTCTTGTTCCAGTCAAAAATCTTGAGAGCGAACTCTTTTAGCTCCCTTTCTTTTTCTGGTTTTGAGATTTCTTCCAGCGAAGTCTTAAGACTCTCGGATGCTTTCTCGTGCATTTTTATCTGCAGTTTCTTTTTCGTTTCTTTTCAGGTAAATCATTAGCGCCGAGATTGCTGCTGGCGTGATTCCGGGAATTCTCCAGGCTTGTGCCAATGTTTTAGGTTCAACTTTAGAGAGTTTTTGAGTAATTTCTGCTGACAGGCCTTTAACTTTTGAGTAGTCAAAATTCGAAGGTATGTGAGCATTTCTGTTTTTCTTCATTTTTTCTATTTCGTCCATCTGTCTTTTGATGTATCCCGAATATCTTTGGTTCGTTTCGATGTCAAAAATAATATCGTTTTCTGGGATCTCGATAGAAAATGCCTTGGCTAAATCATGAAAATCTAAGTCCGGCCTCTTCAACAAGTCTAAAAAACAGGTGGCCGACTTTGGCTCTTTAATATTTAAGGCGCTATATATTTTTTCGTCTTCGGGCCTGAGAAATAACTTTGCTAGTTTGTCTTTCTCCTTAATTATTTTATTTTTCTTTTCAGAAAATATTTTATATCTGCTCTCGGACACCAGGCCGGCCTTGTAAGCTTTTTCTGTGATTCTTTGGTCGGCATTATCCTCTCTTAAAATTAATCTATGTTCAGATCTGCTGGTGAACATTCTGTATGGTTCCTTCGTTCCAAGAGTTACAAGATCGTCGATTAAAACCCCCAGATAAGATTCTTCTCGACCCGGCGTCCAAGGATCTTTTCCTAAAAAAGACAGGGCGGCGTTTGCACCGGCTACAAGCCCTTGGGCTGCAGCTTCCTCATACCCTGTTGTGCCATTGATTTGACCTGCAAAGTAAAGGTTTTTTACTTTTCTCGTTTCCAGCGTTTCATGCAGCTCTCTGGGATCAAAAAAATCATATTCGACCGCATATCCATATTGAGTTATTTGAGCGCTTTCAAACCCTTCGATTGATCTAACAAATTTTTCCTGGCAGTCCTTCGGCAAGCTTGTCGAAATTCCGTTTGGATATACTAAGTCAGAATTTAATCCTTCCGGCTCTATGAATATTTGGTGGGAATTTTTATCTTTAAATCTGAATATTTTGTCTTCGATGGATGGACAGTACCTTGGCCCAGCTCCTTCTATCTTTCCTGAGAACATTGGAGATCTATCAAGGTCCCCTATTATGATTTCGTGAGTTTTTTCGTTTGTTCTGGTTATAAAGCAAGGCACTTGCTTGGGGTGAATGCTTTGATCGCTTAAAAAAGAAATCGTGGGTCTGGGGACGTCACCTTTCTGCTCTTCTAAAATTTCCCAATTTATAGAGTCTTTATGAATTCTTGGAGGAGTTCCTGTTTTTAATCTGCCAACTGAAAAATCAATATTTCTTAATTTTTCTGCTAATTTTTTTGAGGAGTTGTCTCCAACCCTCCCCCCTTCGTTGTTGTCCATTCCGGTAAAAAGCTTTCCATTAAGAAAGGTCCCTGTTGTCAAAATTACTTTTTGAGCCTTTAAAGTTTTACCTTCGCCGACAGTAACCGAAACGATTTGATTGTTTTGTATGTCAAAGTCAGTAACCTCGCCTTCTACAATCTCGAGATTTTCCAGGTTCTTCAGTTCTTTTTGAACAGATTTTTTGTATAACTCCCTATCTGCCTGTGCGCGCGTAGCTCTGACGGCTGGTCCTTTCGAAGAATTCAAAACTTTTAGATGTATGGCAGCCCTGTCGGCGCACCTTGCCATTATTCCGTCAGCTGCATCTATCTCTTTTACAAGGTGACTTTTTCCTACTCCGCCAATAGCGGGATTGCATGACATTTGACCAATGGTTTCAAACTTATGAGTAACCAAGATGGTTTTAACTCCGATTCTAGCCGCAGCCGCAGCTGCCTCACACCCTGCATGGCCGCCACCTATAACTATTATGTCCGCCTTCATTAAAAATATTATATATATGTATTTATATATTAGAGAGTATATGTTTATTGTTGTTAGCCCTGTTGATAAGTGGAAAAAAGTCTATGACGTAAGAAAAACAAGGAAGTTAAGAGGGGTCAGCCTTGTTACTAAGCTTGTTTATAAGCTGTGTTTTGAATCTTTTAAGGTGTTGAGAAAATAACCATAAATAGTTACTCACAGCTTTTTAAAAAGATTTTAACACAACAAAAAACACATTAATCACATGATATAAATTATAGTTAGCGCTCACTTACCTATACAAAAAGCGGAAAATATTTCCCCCAAAAAGTCATCGGCGCTCATGGGAGACTTAATGTCTCCTAACAAGATATCTGCCAACTTAAGGTGCTCTGCAGCTACATCAACGTTTTTCATATCAATTGGGCTCGGACAAGAGTCTATTTCCAAAAATGCTTTTTTAACCAAGTTTCGATGCCTTTCTCTAGCTGAAAATAAAGCATCAGTTACATCGCCCGAAAGGAGCTCGTAAATTTTTTCTTCAAGAGCACCGATGTTTCTTTTTTTAAGAGCAGAAACAACAACTCCGTCAAACCCTTTGGGCGGTCCAGATATGTCAGACTTATTAAAGACTTTTAAGATATTTTCGTCTTTTTTTAGGCTAAAATCCCTGTTTTCCGAATCAACAACCTCCAAGATCAGGTCTGCACCCTCTATTAACGACCTAGATTTATCTATTCCAAGCTTTTCTATTTCATCCTTCGTTTCTTCGTTAATTCCCGCTGTATCATAAATATCTACTTGCAGGTCTTTAATTTGGATTTTTTTATAAATTGGGTCTCTGGTAGTTCCTTTAATTTCAGCCACAATCGAGGCTTCTTCTCCAGAAAGAATGTTCATAATGCTAGACTTACCCACGTTTGGAGGCCCAGCGACGACAACCCTATGTTCAGACATTATCCTTATTCCTTCCTCTATTCTTGCATCAAAATCCTCTAAAAGACATCTAAAATCATTGAAAAGACTATTAATTTGCATAAAATCTATGTTTGTATCTTGGTCAGAAAAATCAATTGAAGACTCTACAAGTATTCTTATTTTTCTCAGATTTTCCAAGATTTTGTCTACACTTTCGCCGAAATTGCCAGAAACTGACTTTGATGCTGCCACCATTGCAGCGCCAGAGCTAGCATTTATGAGGTCGATAACGGCTTCAGACTGCGCAAGGTCAATCTTGTTGTTAAGAAAGGCTCTTTGGGTAAATTCGCCTGGCTTTGCGTCTCTGGCACCCAACTCAATGCATTTCTGAATCAAAGCCCTAACAATCAAAGGGTTTCCGTGACACGATATTTCAGCCACATCTTCCCCAGTATATGATGCAGGGCCTTCAAAACAAGATATAAGACACTTTTCAATAAACCCCTCTGAAAGGCTTGTTTCGGCTACTTTTGATGTTCCATGGTCAAATTTTTGTGAAAATAGGCCATAAATGATGCTTTTCACCTCTTTTCCGCTAATTCTTACAATTGATATAGCCCCTCTTCCTGGAGGAGTAGAACAAGCGACAATTGCCTGCTCCATTATTTTCTTAGAATCTTTCCCTGGGAGAATGCATAAGCATTTGTAGGGCAGAAACAAGTGAGTTAACCAACCAATAAAGCACCAGCCCCGCCGGAAAGAAAGCAAATAGCACTCCAAATATGATAGGCATAAATTTAAAAATTCTTGCCTGCATTGGATCTACACCCGCCGGTTGAGGCTGCAAAAGCTGCATTAGATACATTGCCCCCATGTTTAACAAAGGCAATATAAACAATGGGTCCCTTACAGATAAATCAACAATCCAAAACATGAATGGCGCATGTCTGAGCTCAACCGTCTCAATTAGAACCCAATAAAAAGCAAGGAAAAAAGGCATTTGTAGCAGCATTGGAAGGCATCCCAGCGCAGGATTCACCTTTTCTTTTGAATAAAGAGCCATCATCTCCCTAGACATAGCTTGCCTATCGTCCCCATACCTCTCTTGAAGCTCCTTGAGTTTAGGCTGAAGTTGCCTCATTTTCCCCATATTCTTGTATGCAACATAGGACAGAGGCCATAAGAAAATCTTTATGAGGACTGTTACCAGCACAATAGACCATCCCCAGCTGTTAATTGCTTGATTAATAAGGTTCATTACCCAAAAAATAGGCTGACCAATCCAATAAAGAAAGCCGTAATCTATGGCCAAACCTAGCTTTGGATGCATTAAGTCTAAATTTCCCTTAATTTTTGGACCAGAATAGACTGCATACTCGTTTTTTATTGAGGCGCCTGGAGCAACCTTTTTGGTTTCTTCAACAAATCCTACAGAAAAAGAGCCATCATTTTTATTTTTCTTACCTTGAAGCAGGCTGTTGGACGACTGATTGGGTAGTAGGGAAGTTAAAAAATAATGTTGAATCATTGAAATCCAACCCCCGCTGGTTGATGTTCTAAATTCTACTTCTTCGATTTCTGAGAAAGATCTTTTGTCATAGTTATCACCATCATAAGAAAACGCAGGACCCAAATATGCCCAAGAAGAAGGTTGGGTAAATATGCCCCCAGAACCAGAAATAGTTTTCTCGGATGAGCGGTTTATTTTTGCATATGGCGCGACTGAAACTTCTACGACTTCTCCATTAAAAAATTCTTCATCAAAATTAATTCTGAAGTTTTCCCCCAAGCTAATTTTCTTAGAATGAGTGGAGCCATTTGGAAGTCTTCTTATAATCTCAACTGAATCTTTTGATTTAGACAATACAGAAAAATAATTTCCTTCTGGCGCGTTAGACACTCCTGAAACAACAAAACCACCATCTAAAAAATAGTTCTCTTTACCACACTTGTTGAAAAGTAAAGTATTAGCCTGGCCATTAATTTCCAAAGGATAATTCAATAATTCTGATTTTATAATCTGTCCGTTGGACAGGCTTATTTCAAGCTTCTGATTTTCATTAGAGACTTCGACTGTTTCTTCGGCGCCACATATCAAAGAGGTGATATTGCTTGACTCAGCAAAAGAACTTGACTCATCCACAAAAGAATCAGGCTCAGGGGTTGGATTAGTTGGTAAGTACTCACTATCGTTTAAGGTATTATCAGAAGTTGATTCTTCCTGAGCGGGCGGATTCCAATTGATAAGCAATAAATAACTAAAAATGAAGATTGAAAATACTAAAAAGTATCTTTGAAAATTATCAATCATTCTTTGCTTTCTCCGGAACGGGATCATAACCATATGATCCAAGAGGATGACATTTTGAAATTCTTTTTAAGCTGTAATATGTGCCTTTCATCACGCCATGAATCTCAATACAATTTTTAGCGTACTCAGAACATGTTGGTTGAAATCTGCAAGTGGGTCCAAAGTAGGGACTCATTGATCTTTGATAAACAACAATCAAGAAAACTAATATTTTTTTTAAATCAAATCTTTTCAATTTTTGACTCTAGATCAATGAAATTTTTTTTTACTTTTAATTTATCAAATTCCTCTATTTTATTTTTAACCATGAGGATGGCGTCAAAAGAGTTTAGCTCAGATCTCATTATAATCTCTCTAAATTTTCTTTTAATATAATTTCGATTAACAGCTAATTTAACAAACTTTTTTTGAATGATAATTCCAGTCCTGGTTGAGGATGTTTCGTTTTTTTTCAGAATTACTAGAAAGGGCCCAGAAGAGAAGGAAGTGTCTGAATTTTTGAAGACGTTATCAAAATCTTTTTTTCCTACCAGAGCAGGCATTTTCATTTTAAGCAGATAAAACTTTTCTGCCTTTTCTTCTTCTGTTGTTTATAACAGCTCTGCCACCGGCAGAAGACATTCTGGCTCTAAATCCGTGAGTCCTTTTCCTTTTCAGTTTGCTTGGTTGATAGGTTCTTTTCATTACGAGTAAATTAAGATGGAGAATGATATATTAATTATGTGAATAAATAAAACTCTAATTAATTATATTATTAACAAGTTATTCACAATTTTTCACATGATTATCCTGTGGATAAGTTATAATAAAGATATTATTATCTTTTTATGAATTATCAAGCCTGGGAAGAATGTAGAAAATCGCTTGAACTAGAGCTAAACCAGGATGAATTCTCTACTTGGATAAGTCCATTAGCTTACTCAGAAGAACAAGACGAATTTGGCATGCAAGCTGTAACGCTTTTAGCCCCAAATGATTTCATCAAAGAACATGTTAAACAAAATTATGATTCCATCATAAAACAATATTTATCTAGATCTCTTGATTCTGAAAATCTAAGTTTAAATTATGATTTATTCAATTCTCCTAAACCATTGATTACAAAGGATAAATCTAAAAAAATTCCTTTTCTAGATGATAAAGAAAATTCACTTTTTGAAAATTTTACATTCGAAACTTTTGTTGAAGGTAAATCGAATAATATAGCTTTAGCTGCGGCAAAACAGGTTGCTGATTCACCCAAAGGTGCATACAACCCTTTATTTATATACGGCGGGGTTGGTTTAGGTAAAACTCATTTAATGCATGCTGTAGGAAATAAACTTAAAGAAAAAGATCCATCTAAAAGAATTGTTTATATTCATTCCGAGAGGTTTGTAAGTGATATGGTTAAATCACTTCAATTAGGTGCAATAAATGAGTTTAAGCAGTTTTATAGAGGCGTAGATGCCTTGCTGATAGATGATATTCAGTTTTTTGCAGGAAAAGAACAGTCTCAAGAAGAACTTTTTCACACTTTTAATGCGTTATTGGAAGGAGGTCAGCAAATGATACTCACTTGCGACAGGTATCCTAAAGAAATAGAGGGATTAGAAGAAAGACTTAAATCCAGGCTAGGCTGGGGGTTACCAGTGATTGTAGAGCCTCCAGAGCTTGAAACTCGAGTAGCAATCTTACTAAAAAAAGCCGAAGAGCTTAATTTAAATATGCCACAAGACTGTGCTTTCTTTATATCTGAAAGGATCAGATCTAACGTAAGAGAGCTTGAAGGGGCGCTAAAAAGAGTTGGCGCGAATGCAAAATTTGCAAACAAAGAAGTTGATTTGAATTTAATTAAAGAATCTCTGAGAGATTTGCTTGCCATTCAAGCTAGACAAGTCAGTATTGACAATATCCAGAAGACAGTTTCAGATTATTTCAATATAAGGCTTTCTGATCTGTTATCATCTAAACGAAACAGGTCTCTCGCCAGACCTAGACAATTATCGATGAGTTTAGCCAAAGAACTAACAAATCACAGCCTTCCCGAGATAGGAGACGCATTTGGAGGCCGGGATCATACAACGGTTCTTCATGCATGCAAAAAAATAGGAGAATTGAGACAAGGAAATACTGAGTTGGACGAGGATTATAAAAACTTGGTAAGAGTCCTCACCGCTTGATTATGGAATTTAATATAAATAAAAATGATCTCGTTGAGCCAGCCTTGCTGGCCTCAAATGTATCTGAAAAAAGGCAGTCTATTCCTATCCTGTCAAACGTATTAATTTCTGCGGCCAAAAATTCAATAAAAATAACGGCAACTGATTTAGAAATTGAATATAAAACAACAATTGAAGGAGTAGAAGTTATAAAAGAGGGCGAAGTTACAGTATCTGCTAGAAAACTAGCAGATTTAGTAAGATCAATACCAGAAGATACAAAGCTGAACTTTTGCCTAATTGATAACCAGATAGAAATTAAAGCCTTAAAGTTCCAGGCAGATTTAGCTACATTGCCAGCTATTGACTTTCCCTCTATTGATTCTGCTGATTTCAGCAGCTCTATTAAGATTTCTTCTTCAGCCTTAGCTGATATGATTGGTTCAACATCTGTGGCAATGGCTGCTCAAGATGTAAGATATTACCTAAATGGGTGCCTTTTAGAGACAAAAGGAAACGCATTATGCGTGGTATCAACTGATGGCCATAGGCTGGCTTTTACAAAAACATCAATTGATGGTTTAAAAGAGGATTTTAGGGTTATTGTTCCCAGAAAAGCCGTTATGGAATTGCAAAAAATTATTTCTGCTAACGACGAAGAAATCACATTAAATGTATCTCAGAATCAAATCAATGTTATAGGCTCTGTATTTTCCTTCACTTCTAAATTAATAGAGGGCAATTATCCTGATTATGAAAAAGTTTTTCCGGTTGGTGATGAATCTAAACTTATTGTCGATAAAAATGAATTTAATACTGCTCTGAGCAGAGCTTCAGTTCTTTCAAATGAAAAATACAGAGGAATTAGATTGAGTCTTAACAAAGATTTACTGAAAATTGAGGCAAATAATCCAGAAAAAGAAAGCGCTGAAGAAGAAATAAAAGTTGATTATTCCGGCCCAGAGCTAGAAATTGGTTTCAATATAAGCTATTTACAAGAATCCCTTACAACTATTAAAGATTTATCTGCAGAAATAGTTTTTTTCGGTCAAGAATCAAGTTGCATTGTTAAAAATAAGGAAAACGAAGATCTAATTCACGTTATTATGCCTATGAGACTCTAGTCTCATGGGTTTAAAAAAATTAGAGCTATCTTCTTTTAGAGCCCTCTCACAAAAATTTTTCTCCTTTACTGACACAAATCTTATTTCGGGGAAGAACGGTTCTGGAAAAACTACTTTATTGGAAAGTATTTATTTCTCGATAGAAAATAAGTCGTTCAAAACCAACAACATGAGTTCTTTTTATCCATTTGAAGAAGATTTTTTTGCTTTGAAAGCCATATTTGACGACAATTCGAAGCTAGAGCTTTCAAGAAAAAAAACTAAGGCGCTGGTCAGGCAAATCACTCCAAAAGAATCAATATTAAATGATGTTTGTCCATTTTTAATTAACAAC
>CACELJ010000004.1:0-60555 GCA_902560275.1 uncultured SAR86 cluster bacterium
TAAAAATTGTTTATGAAGTCTTGATTTCAGATTTGATTAACTTAGGAGTAGTTTTATTTTTGATTCTTATGATTCCTGTTGGTATTAGCCTTATCATTTCTAAATATACCTCAAGGTTTTCTGCTATTTCAGATTTTGCTCGATATTTTGTTATCTCGGCTTTAACTATGTGGCTTGTATTGATTGGAACTGTTGAACTTCTCTATGAAACCGAGGTAATTGCCGGAAATAGAACTAGCATTGGAACTTTTCTCCATGTTATAGCCGGTGGCTTATCGGGTGGAATTTTTTATAAATTAAGATATAAAATATTTGCATGAGAAATAAATTTTTAATCCGCTTGATGTCTCTTATACCTTGCATTCTTCTTGGCTTAGTTGGATACCAATGGTTTACTGATCCAATAACCACTGCATTAGGGTTTGGAATAGATTACGAGGCTATGTCGAATCATGGACAAAATTCACTTTTTAGAGATTTCACAGCTTTTTTCGCTGCAACATCTCTTTTTTGTCTTTTTGCTTTTTTTACTTTCAGAGCCTCTTGGCTTTTAGCTGCTGGATTAATTTATCTTTTTGCGCTTGGTTTTAATATATATCACGTAATGTATTTGGGGGGTGAAGTTCAAACTCAATTATTTGTTGAAGTAGCATTATCCATTTGGATTTTAGGTACCGCCTTATTAATGAGAAGTGCATCAACCAGCAAACCTTCTTCTGGTGAGGCTAAAGCTGATACTGAATAGAGAAAGTAAAAGTTCTTCCTGTAGGATCGTGAAGCCTAGTATCAAAACTAAAATCAGGTGCATCATATAGTTTTGGGGCAGGCTCATTTGCCAAATTTATAATTCCAAATTTTAAATCTAAATCGCCGTCCTTTAGATTTATCGGCCTTGTAATTGATAAGTCATGTATCAGAAATGAACTGACTTTATTTGTATAGCTCAAAGATTTTGCGTAATCACTTAGCTCCCTTTCGTTCGTATATCCGGAAATATATCGAGAAGTCCAATTCAATATAAATTCTCTATAACTCCAATCAAGAAAAAGGTTAATTTTATTTTTAGGAAGTGAGTGAATATGTGCATCGTAGTTGAATTTACCAACTCTATTTATTAATTTTTCGTTATCTTTATTTTGATCATGGACTCCATCATCATCATTGTGTTCATGATGCTCAGGAGTTAAAAAAGAAAAAAGCGTCGTTGATGCTATCTTCAAATTTAATGAACCAAAATCATTCAAGTCAAACAAAGAATTAAATTCAAAGTCCATTCCAGTAATGATGGATTTTTCTTCATTAACATAAGATGCAATAACGCCAATAATTTCTCCTGAAGAGTTTCTGGTAATTTTTGAACTATTCGGATTATTCAAAACAATAGCTTGGGCACTTTCGGCTTCAATTCTATCTTTGTAATTGATTTCAAAAAAATCAAATTTTAAAGAATAATTTTCTTCAGGGTAAAAGATTACACCAAGGTTTGTGTTGATTGATTTTGCAGGTTTTAGTAAAGGATTTCCTGTCTGACCTTGCCTAACGAAGACACTGCCATTTATGTCTCTCACACTACCCAAGACTATATCCGATCCAAACATCTGAGACATCGAAGGCATGGTGAAGGAAGTACCAGTGGAAAATCTTAAAGAAAATATATCATTAGGTTGAAACCTCAATGAAATTTTGGGATCCAATGAATTTTCATTTTTAAAATCCTCATATCTTAAAGCTGCCCTTATTTCTAATGTTTCTGAGATAGATTTATTGAGTTCCCCAACAAAAGCAGCTTTAGATCTAGCTTCATTAACATCTGTTCCTCCTCCTAAAAAAAACAGATCTGCTTGCTTTGTAATTTGCCCTTCTTTATTTACTTCTATCCTGCCTAAATCGTTATATTGGATATCAAGCGTATCTCTTGCAATCTGGAAACCAGCAGAAAAATAAATGTCATTAAAGTTTGTTAAATAAATTCCATCGATTGAGCTTAAGGATCCTTTCTTTCTCGCTATAAGGTTGCCACTGACGTATTGAACTAACTCGTCTGGGTTTATATCCGCGAACAAATTCCAAGAAAGATTTTTTCTCTCTCCTCCTTTACCGGCAAGAGCTTCCTGAAATCTTGAATTAATTATGTCAGGTCTTATAGCAAGATTGCTATGAGCACTATGAGTAATTGAAATATCAAAAAAATCATTTTCAAAAAAAGAAAATTTCATAGAATCAGTTATATGGTACTGATAGATATCTTTTGTGGAAAAAGGTGAAGGATAATTTGAACCAAGGGGCCTTCCTCGCCATTTAATTTCATTTTCAAATGGGCTGCTCCCTTCTCCAGGCAGAATATTCCTTGATAAAAAAGGAAGTGCAGGATAGGAGGGAGACTGAGGATTGTCTTGAACATTTACTTTTGCGTATATCAGATTGAAGTCGTTAGAAATTAGAAAAGAATCTTCAACAGAAGTATTTAAATTTAGATAAGCTTTATGATGTCTTTCTTTATTAATGACATTAAACCTTTTTCCATATGCAAATTTACAAAATCCACCAAGCAAGATTCCACCATTACTCTCACAATTGGGATCAGGGATCTTCTCACCTTTTTCATAGGTGCCTTGATATGGTCCAGATAAAATCTCTTCTTTTTCAGTTGTAATAAAAGTCTTCCCAAATGTGCTTATAGATAAATCAGCAATTCCATCAATTTGTCTTGCAGAAAGTGGAGACCTATAAAGACTTTCTAAGCCAAGAATAAGATTATTTTTATTGCTTTTGAATCCATATAAAAAACCTACTTTATTATCATTTTGTTTGTGAGACTCGGTAATCTGATGATCTGATCTAAATAAAAATCCTTCAAAATCTTTTTGAGTTAGAACATTTACAACTCCCGCGACGGCATCTGATCCATAAATCGATGTAGCCCCTTCTTTGAGAATTTCAATGGATTTAATTGCGATCTCCGGAATTATGTTTGCATCAATATATCCCTCTCCTTCATGAGATGGTGTTCCTGCGAAGGTTTGTCTTTTTGTATTTATCATCAACAATGTTGAGGCGTGATCTAGGCCTCTTAATGTGATGGCTGACATCCCTTGATCTTCTCCATCCATTGAATTAGTCTGAAAATGCGATCCAGAAATTGAAGGAATGTATCTAGAAATTTCAGACAAAGAAATCGTGTTAAATTTAAGATAATCATCTTTAGAAAAAACTTCTATTGGACTTAATTCACTATCGGTATTTTTTATATAAGAACCAGTTACAACTATCTCCTCCTCAGCATTTAAAAAGGCCAAAAAGAATAGAGAAGCAAAAAATATGAATTTCACTTGTATGGATGAATTAATTTATTGGTTTGATTTTATTGATTTATTAACTAAATCTTTTGGATCAGGAATGTCAGAAAATCTGTCCAATGAATCGCTGAACATATTTTCTGGTGAAACCGATTCATGTCTTGCAGTATCGTCATAAGGATCTGAATAAAAACCCAGAACATAACCGCCTTTTGAATATCCTATAAGCGATCTAAGCTCTGGACTAAGTCCTTTGGCAATTTCTGGAGGACACGATAAGTATTGATTTTCTTCTTGTCTTATCCAGTTCACTGCGTAATGAAGAAAAACTCCAGTTCTAATTTCATCTGAAGTTGTATTCTCGCCACCGCCATGCAAGACAGTACCTGTGTATATGAGCACCGAACCAGCTTCCATTTCGGCATAAGCTATTTCATCAGGTTGAGGGAGTCTTTCTTTATCCCACCTATGAGAGCCGGGTACAATCTGGGTGGCCCCATTCTCCTTGGTGAATTTAGAAGCAGCCCAGATAGTGCTAAACAAAGGCTCAACTTTTCTAGGAAGATAACCTCCCCATATGCCTCTGTCTCTGTGGAGAATTTGGGGAGACTCGCCCGGACCAATGCTTACAGCCGATGTGAAGTGCAATTGTAGTCCATCACAATAAGGCTGAAGAAAATTCTTTGCTGATTCTTTAATGAGAGGGTCTAGAGCTAATTCCCTGCATTTTTCAGATCTTGCAATCAAAGCACCGATTCTTTTTGTCTTAAATCCGGTAAATTCATCTCGACCGAAATTATCATGAGACAAAAAAGGATCCAGCTCGTTATTTAAAGTTTGTAAAAAATCTGAATCAAGAACGTTATCGATAATAACACCTGCATCGTCATGCAAAACCTCAATTATGTCATCCGCTGACGTATCCGATGATAAATGTCTTAACTCTGCCATTATCAAAGATTCTACCTGATAATGTTCAAATAAAAAAAGGGAGGTTAAAAAACCTCCCTTTAATTCATAACCTTATGTTATGCAGCAGTCTCAACACCACGGTAAATACCAGGTGTTTTAGACGACTTTTTGACAACGTTTGCGTCGTGCTTAGTTCCTCTGTAGTTCAATTCAGAAGCCTTATTAGACTTTGACTTAACATCAGCAGAAACTTCAACGCCTCTATAGTAAGTAGTCATATCGTTCCTCCAGTTTTCGTTTCAAACGTACATATACCAATCGGTATACACCCTTATCAACGCGTTCCTTCGGTAGATATTCGGTCTCGTTCCCAATTTCTTGGTACTTGCTTACCTTTCTTTAAGATCAAAGAAAGAGGTTTTCCTATCTCCCTACTTCCGTTTAGTAAATTTAATGAAAAATACTAAATGAACGTACTCTAATTATACCATTTTTTAAAAAAAATAAATAAAAACAGGCGAGATAGAATCTCGCCTGTTTGCGGGAGGAAAATAAACTTAGTCGAACTCTGGGTAAGCCTCTACTCCAATTTCAGTGGAATCAAGACCTGCCGCCTGTTCTTCATCAGTAGCTCTTATTGATAAGAACATATTGATGACGTAGATAACTATTAGACTAGCTATATAAGTGAATCCTGCGATAGCAACTACACCGTAGAACTGCCATAGGAATGAGGCATCTGAGGTAAATGGTACAACCATTACTCCATAGATACCTACGATTCCGTGAGCAGAAATAGCACCAACTGGATCATCTATTTTTAAGCGCTTCTCAAAGAATAGAATTGAGAAATAGACTATAACACCACCGATAGCACCGATGATGACTGCCTCACCACCAGTAGGTGCGCTTGGACCTGCAGTGATAGCTACCAAACCAGCAATGGCTCCATTGATGGCCATGGTGACGTCCATTTTGCCAGTTGCAAAAAGACTTGTGAGCAATGCAGCAACTACACCGCCTGCTGCGGCCATATTTGTGTTCATGAATACTTGACTTACTGCTATTGCACTTGCTTCAT
This sequence comes from uncultured SAR86 cluster bacterium, assembly GCA_902560275.1. Classification (GTDB taxonomy): domain Bacteria; phylum Pseudomonadota; class Gammaproteobacteria; order Magnimaribacterales; family AG-339-G14; genus CACNYO01. The sequence goes on from CACELJ010000004.1 coordinate 5,290, forward strand.
CACTAATGATTAATTCAGATCCACCGTTGAATCCAAACCAACCCAACCAAAGTATCCATGCTCCTAATGCAGCGATGGGAATGTTTGAACCAGGCATAGCATTTACTGAGCCATCCATACCATACTTTCCATTTCTGGGACCGAGGACAGTGACTAAAGCTAAAGCTGCAGCTGCTCCACATAAGTGAACTGTTCCTGAACCAGCGTAGTCTGAATAACCGCCAGAACTCAAGAAACCACCGCCCCAATTCCAGTAACCTTGAATAGGGTAAATGAAACCAGTGAGGATTACTGCGAACAAGAAGAATGGTAAAAGTTTCATTCTTCCAGCTACGGCTCCTGAAACAATTGACATAGCTGTCGCAACAAAGACTACTTGGAAAAAGAAGTCAGCTTGTTGAGAATAGTCCATTCCATATTCCATTCCAATTTCTTCAATAGGAAGAGCTGTTGATAGACCCCATGAAGATCCAATACCTGGAATAACTCCATCTATTAATGAGGATCCGGGATACATTAAAATAAATCCGCATGCTAGATACATGATGCAAGCAATTGAATATAAACCTAAATTTTTTGTTACGATTTCTGATACATCTTTCTTTTGAACCAATCCAGCTTCCAACATTGTGAAACCAGCAGCCATCCACATAACTAGGGCACCAGCCATAATTGCGTAAAAGGTATCTACCGCAAATTTTATTTCATCCATTAAAATCTCCTAAAATTAAATAGCTTTTGAGCCTGTCTCACCAGTTCTAATTCTTACAACATCAGTGAGTTCAGTTATAAAAATTTTTCCATCGCCAATCTTTCCCGTACCCGCAGCATTTCTTACAGCTTCAATGATTGAAGAAGTATCCCCATCATCACAAGCTACTTGAAACATTACTTTAGGATTTGTATCTGCTCGATACTCAGTTCCCCGGTAAGTTTCAGACTGACCTTTTTGTGACCCATAACCTGAAGCTTCTATTATTGTTGCACCACCTATTCCTGAAGAATGCAAAGCTTCCTTTACTAATTCAGTTTTTGACGGTTTCACAATCAAAGTAAGTAACTTCATAAGAGCTCAACAACTAAGCATTAATAATGTTAAGGAAATAATATAAGTAGATTGAACTAAATTAGTGCATCAACATTACAGGTATAATGGGCGTTTTAGATGGAAATTGAGGCTTTGCCTTATAATTGATCAATATTTTTAGTGGCGTCCCCTAGGGGATTCGAACCCCTGTTGCCGAGATGAAAACCCGGTGTCCTAACCACTAGACGAAGGGGACTTAACAGGTGAGCGATTTTAACACGCTTTAGTTATTTGTTAAGCCGATCTTCAAGCTTAGACAAAATTCCTCTAAGGATACCTATTTCAAGTTTGTCTAGTTGCATTCTCTTTATTAATCTAGTTAATCGAGCAGGAACTTGTTTTGGATTTTGGTGATCATAAAAATCTAACAACTCCAGAATTAACTCAATATGTTCCATCAACTTTTCCTTTTGCATACTTGTAGCTAACTCAACCTCTCTAGTTTGAATGGAAGGATCTGATAAAGATTCTTTGTGTATTTCATAAGCAACTATTTGAACTGCATGAGATATATTTAAAGAGCTATCTTCCGTGGTAGGAATCTGAAGATGAAAATCACACTTTCCAAGATCTTCATTGTCTAAACCAACAGCTTCGTTGCCAAAAACTATCGATACTTTCTCTGTTCTAGCCAAAGATTCATTAATGACTTTTCCTAAGTCGTTAATCTCCATCATTGGCCATGGCATGGATCTAGATCGTGCACTTGTTCCAATAACCAAGTTGGATGAATTTATTGCCTCATTTAAATTTTCATGAATCTTTGCTTTATCTAAAACTTTCTTCCCTGATTTTGCTCTTGCATCAGATTCTTTACTAGGAAACTCCTTAGGATTTACTAACGATAAGTTAAGGATACCCATCGAGTTCATTGCTCTAGCACACGCACCTATGTTTCCAGGATGAGAAGTATCTACGAGAACAAAATTTAAATTTTGAAATATTTTCATAATAAATTTAGCTATCTAATTATGATCCATCATCCTCTGTTACACTAGCACCCCTTATGGAGCCAAAAGTAAACATCGCAATTAAAGCTGCTCGTCTTGCTGCTAAGGAAATACACTACTTTTATAAAAGAAGAGAAAAGCTGACTATATCCGAGAAAGCTCCAGTTGATTTTGTAACTCAGGTTGATAAGAAAGTTGAGACAATTCTTGTTGATACGATAAGAGAGTCATTTCCTGATCATGCTTTTCAAGGCGAGGAACTTGGCTTTATTGGAAATTCTAAAGCTGAGTGGAAATGGATAATTGATCCGCTTGATGGGACTACAAACTTTATTCATGGATTTCCATATTTTTCTATTTCTATAGCTTGTTATATGAACGGAAAACCTGAACATGCAATTATTGTAGATGTTTCTAGAAATGATGAGTTCACTGCTAGTAAAGGCAAAGGAGCCTATCTCAATCAAACCAGAATAAGAGTAAGTAAAATAAAAGGCTTAAGAGGATCCCTTCTCTCCTCATCGTCTCATTTAGATGAAGATAACGAACCTAAATTGGATCAATTGATGGCAATAAGAAATTTATATTCAAACGGTTTAACTATCAGGAGAACTGGATCAACTGCGCTAGATCTTGCTTACGTGGCGGCTGGGTATCTAGATGGTTTTTGGGGTTATGGTTTGAAGCAGTGGGATGTTGCAGCTGGAATATTGCTAGTCAAAGAAGCTGGTGGACTTGTTAGTGATCTTTTAGGAAACCCTGATCCTTATGACAGTCATCATTTAATTGCCTGCAGTCCTAAATGCATGCCCCAAATGATTAAGGCTTTCAGAGACGCAACCTCCTAAGGCATTCCATCGTCAAAACTGTCTTTAGTTCTTTCTGCAAGATCATCAGCACTGATATTCATCGACAGCAAAACATTTGTTAGGACATAGATAGATGAATAAGTTCCAACAACCACTCCAATCGATAAGGCGATAGCAAAATTTCTAATAATCTCTCCGCCTAAAAATAATAGTGAAAAAAGAACTAATAAAGTTGTCAGTGAAGTGATTAAAGTTCTGCCTAAAGTATTATTGAGAGATCTGTTAATGACTTGTTCGCTATTTAGCTTTCTCTTGGCTCTAAAATTTTCTCTAATCCTGTCTGACACGACAATTGTATCGTTTAAAGAATATCCAATGACAGCCATCAGTGCTGCTAAGACTGAAAGATCAAATTCTAATCTAAGTATCGAAAATATACCCAAAACGATCAATACATCATGAAAAAGGGCAACTACAGCTCCAATTGCAAATTTATATTGAAACCTAAACATGATGTATATCATCATTACTAAAAGAGCTGCTAAAAGACCCAAGCCTCCCTGATCTCTTAATTCGCCACCAACTTGGGGGCCAACAAACCCTGACCTTCTTAATTGAAATGAATATTGCTGCCGCAAAGAATCAATGACAATATTCGCATTTTCAATATTTTCTGAGCTTGGAATTTTAATAAGTAAGTCCTTATCAGAACCAAAAGCTTGAACTAGAGCATCTATTTGTTTCCCTTCAAGATAAGTTCTAATCTCCTCTGGATCAACAGTTTCAGTGAATCCTACTTCTACAAGCGTTCCTCCGGTGAAATCTAAACCTAGTTGCAGTTGTTGAATCGAAATCGTAGCAAGAGATACCAAAATAAAAGAAACCGAGGCAATCAGCGCAATGAATCTGAATCTTAGGAAATCTAGATTAAAGTTCATTAGATCCAAACCCTCCTTACGTTATTTTTTCTGTATATCAATGAAACCATAGCTCTCGTTCCTAAAATTGATGTGAACATCGAGGTTACTATTCCAATACTTAAAGTGATTGCAAAGCCTTTAATAGGACCTGTGCCAATAGCATAGAGAATAACCGCAACTATTAAAGTAGTAATATTTGCATCAAGAATGGTGACGAAAGCTCTGTCGTAGCCTGCAATAATTGCATCTGTAGCTCTTGAGTTATTTTTAAGCTCTTCTCGAATCCGTGAAAAAATTAACACGTTTGCATCGACTGCCATACCAACGGTTAAAACAATTCCTGCAATACCCGGCAAGGTTAGAGTCGCAGATAAAATTGACATGATTGCTGTAATGAGAATTAGGTTAAAAATTACTGCTATGTTGGCAAATAAGCCAAAGATTTTGTAGTAAACGACCATGAATATCAGAACTAAAAAGAGCCCCAGTATTAAAGACTGAACTCCCAATCGAATATTTTCAGCTCCGAGACTTGGGCCTACTGTGCTTTCCTCAACAAACTCCATTGGAGCTGCTAAAGCACCTGCACGCAACAAAAGTGCCAATTCGGATGCCTCATTAGGTGAATCAAGTCCAGTGATCCTGAATCTATTGGGTAGTGCAGATTGAATTGTTGCAAGACTTATAACCCTCTTTGTGATTACTGGTTCAATTATCAAATCTAAAGTTCCGTCAGGAAGAACAACTTCTTTAGCTGCTGATTTTCTTTCTATGAAAAGCACAGCCATTTTTCTGCCGACATTGTTTCTTGTAGACCTATGCATTTTGGCTCCGCCCTCTCCATCTAAAGTAATGTTAACTTGTGGGAATCCGCTTTCATCATATCCAACATTTGCATCAGCTACCTTATCTCCTGAAATGATAATATTTTTTTCGAGATCAACACTAACTCCCCTGAAGTCAAAGGGTTCTTTTCTTGATCTCAGCGTGCGATTATTTGCTTCGAGTCTGAATTCCAAGTTAGCAGTTTTACCAATTATTTTTTTAGCCTCAGCAGTATCTTGTATTCCAGGTAATTGAACAGAAATTCTTTTGGCCCCTTCCCTTTGAACCACAGGTTCAGATACACCTAACTCATTAACTCTGTTTCTTAGAGTAGTTAAATTTTGCTGAACTGCATAATCTTGTATTGATGTAATGCCTTCTCTAGAAAATTTTATTTTAAATGATTCAGATTCCTCAGTGATTTCAAAATCTGTTAGAAAGCCTCTGAGGTATGACAAAGAGTCTGATTTATCTTCATTAGTTGCGAAAAGAAAAGTAACTGATTCATTATTGCTTTCAATGGATCTGAACTTTAAAGATTCCTCTCTGAGTCTTCTTTTAAAATCCTCTGCGTTAGCCTCAAGCCTTGTTTCAATAAGCGAGTCAGTATCTACCTCTAATAAAAAGTAAATCCCTCCTCTTAGATCTAAACCAAGTTTCAAAGGAGAAGCATTAAGATTTTGAAGCCAATCGGGCGTTGAGTAAGCTAAATTTAAAGCAACAACATAATCTGGTCCTAATTCACGTCGTAATTCATCCTTTAATTTGATTTGTTCTTCATATGAATCTGTTCTTATAAGTAATGATTTTTGATTTGCTTGGATATTTTCGTCCAAGATGCCCTCATTTCTGGCTATATTTTTAACCGACTGAACTAGGCGAGTATCAAAAGAATCACCAGCACTTTGAAGGGAAACTTGAACAGCTGGATCTGGCGGGCTGAGATTTGGCAAAGCATAAATAATTCCAAATAAGAACACACCCAAAACAAGGATGTATTTCCATAAAGAGAAATTATTCAATTTTATTCAAATAATGATTTTACGGTTCCTTTTGGAAGAACGCTGTTGATCTGCTGGCGTTGTAAAACTATTTCTTGATTATTTCCAGTTCTGGCAGTTACATATGCATCTGAAAGTTTAACTAGAGTGCATACTATGCCTCCGGAAGTGATAACTTCGTCTCCAATTTCTAAGTTATTTACTAACTCTTGATGAGCCTTAAGCCTTTTATTTTGTGGTCTGATTAGCAAAAAATAGAGCAACAATATAAACCCAAAGATCATTATGAGTTGCGTTCCAAAAAAACCTGATGTTTGGGCAGTTAATATTTCTACTTCTTTCATAATTCCTCACTTTTGGTGCCGGAGGAGAGACTCGAACTCTCACGCCTTGTGGGCACTCGATTTTGAATCGAACGCGTCTACCAATTCCGCCACTCCGGCAAATCATGTAAAATTCGATCGAAATCTGAAATTTACTTAGCGGATTCTATCTAATGGCGAATATTAACATCTTTAATGGATTTCTTAAGGCATTCATTCGCGCTGAAGCTGAATTCGAAAATGACAATATCCCTGAATTACTAAAGGGTGAGTTTATTTTTGCTCTATCTAATGACTCCTCTACGAATCTTGCAGCAGTAGATAAGATCTGCAAAAAAATGGGCTTCATAAGGCCCAGTAATAGAAGAGCAATTTCTCCCATCAAAAGAAACTATTTTCAATTGAGGGAGCCTAAACAACTTCTTCCCTGGGCCAGATCAAAAAGAAAACACTCTGATGATCTATTTGAAATAAGTAGATATCCAGATATTTCTAAAAAATTAAAAATAATTCCGGTAGATGTTTACTGGGGGAAAGGTGCAGAAAGCCAAGATAACCTTATGAAAAAATTATTTTCTGAGTCTTGGGAAGGAACATCAATTATTAAAAGATACCTTCGGTTACTTATCAACGGCAGACAAGTTAAAGTTAGATTTTTAAATACATTGGAGATGGAAGATATTTTTGAAGATAAAGAATCTCCAGAAAAAATTCTTCTTAAGACAGAAAGGTTATTGCGAGGTCGTTTTAGAAAAAATAAACAAGCTATTCTCGGGTTGGATGTTTCGCACAGAAGAAATTGGATTAAAACTTTAGTAAATTCAAAAGAAATTAATAAATACATTGAATCTGAGGCTGGAAGCAATAAGAGAAAAGCAATGCTTCTCAATAGAAGAGCAATAAAATATGCAGAAGAGATTTGCTCAGACGTGTCCTATACGGTAGTAGGTTCACTATACGATGCAGCACTATCCTGGTTTTGGAACAATAGATATGAGGAGCTTAAGTTCATAGGGCTAGAAAAAGTAAAAAATCTTGCTGTCGATAATTCCTTAATTTTTACTCCCTGTCATAGAAGTCATGTTGATTATCTAGCACTTTCTTACATCCTCTATAAAAATGACTTAATGCTGCCTCAAATAGCGGCTGGTATAAATTTAAATTTACCTATCCTCGGCCGAATTCTCAGAAACGGCGGTGCTTTCTTCATGAGAAGATCTTTTAGTGAAAATAGACTTTATTCGATTGTATTTTTTGAACACCTAAAAAAACTTTTAATCAGGGGTAATTCAATCGAGTTTTTTCCTGAAGGTGCTAGAAGTAGATCAGGCAAGCTTCTTCCACCAAGACCTGGTCTTCTTTCTATGTTGATAAGATCATTTAAGAGCCGAACAGAAAAACCTGTGAAATTTATACCGGTAAGTATTAATTATGAGAAAGTTCTTGAGGGGAATTCATATTTATCTGAACTCATGGGTGGGAAAAAACGAAAAGAGAGAATTTCAGATATCTTCAGAGTCGCCAGTGATTTTAGAGGTTTTCTAGGTAATGCCTATTTGCAATTTGGGGATCCAATTGATTTAAAAGATTTCCTTGATGCCCAAAATCCAGGTTGGGAAAACAATGATTCGCAAACTCATGGGTCATCTTCTGACGATAATGCTTGGCTGTTTAATGCAACGCCAAAATTAGGTGAGAAAATCATGATGAACATAAACGAGAGCACTGTAGTAACCTCTTCAAGTTTGGTTGCAGCAGCCCTCTTAAATTCAAATAATCATAGCCTTCCAAAAGATAAACTTGAGAGTCGAATAGATCTATATATTTCTCTAATGAATTCATCACGATATTCCAATAAAACAATCCTCCCGAATCAATCAAGCAAAAAATTACTTGAACAAGTCAATGCGTTAAAACTAATTCCAAAGCTAGAGGATGGCGAAAAGTCTCTTGTTAAATTAGATAAAGCGCAAGGAGCAATGATGAGTTTCTACAGAAATACCATTCTTCATTTGCTTGCATTAGAATCTTTTATTTGCGGTATTTTTCAGGCTAGAGAAGAAGTTTCGAGGAGTGAAATCATAGAGATCATAGAAATGCTCTATCCTTATTTGAAGGGAGAGCTATTTTTAAAATGGAATAACGAGGAGCTAAAACTTGAAATTGATAAGCGGTTAAATGCTTTAGTAGCATTAAAATTATTGTCGAATGATAAAGATTCATACAAGAGACCTTCCTTTGATTCGCCTCATTATTTGGAAACAAAATCTCTTGGAAGAATGATCCAACCAACAATAGATAGGTTTTATATTCTTATGTTGCAGCTATGGAAAAATCAAAGTGAACATATTTCCAAGAATCAGTTGGAAATATCTTGTAAAGAAATAGCAACGAATCTTCAGGCTAAGTATGACTGGATGGCGCCAGAATTTTCAGATAGATGGACTTTCATGCAATTCTTATCAAAGCTGATAGAACAACGCTTTGTTAAAGAAGATGAGCACGGACTAATTTACGCATCAAGAATTACAAAAAAAATGCAGGTTGCTGCCTCTAAATTCATAATGCCTGATTGGCGCGAGGAGTTGAATCAAACTTCCTATAACTCTTGAATTTTCTTATTTAATCCCTATATAAGTACTGAGATAGATTGCTTTATGGATCTATCCATTGGAGGCGCGCTCATCAGAGGTGCCATTTGAAATTAACTTGCTTTATTAAGGAGTAAATTATGACTAATAGAAGTTTATTGGATCTTTCTGATCCTTTCTTTTCATCAAGATGGTTGGGTTTTGAAAACCTTTTCGATTCACTGAGAACTTTCAGCGAATTACCTGAGACAAGGTCTTCTAGTTATCCACCCTATAACTTAAGAAGGGACGGCAATGAGTACACGATTGAAGTAGCTGTTGCTGGTCTTGGTGATAAAGATATCGAAGTAGAAACTAAAGACAATGTTTTATCCATCAAGCACGATAATCAGAAAAGCGATAAAAGTAACGTTGTGCATAGAGGAATAGCAGCAAGATCTTTCCTGCTTCAATTCACCTTATCTCCTGAGATTCTTGTGAAAGGGGCTGATTTAAATAATGGTCTTTTATCCATTAACATGGAAAGGATTGTTCCTGAATCAGAAAAACCTAAGAAAATTGAGATAAATTCTGGGAAAGTTATAAACGGCGAGACAGCTTAATATTATTTTCCATAAAGAGGCTGCTGTTGCAGCCTCTATTATTTTTGATAAACGTCAAAGGCAACAGACTTTCCTGTGACAGAAAAAGTAATAAATTTTTGAAAGGTTGATTTTTGTTTTTTGTGTCGTTTATAGATTAATCTCTCTGAACAACAGTCTAGAAGTTGTTCAATGCAGTCTTGAGGATTTTTATCTGATGCTATTGATCTCAGAAGTTCCATGGGTTGTTTAGCAGTTGCTTTTTTTTTGAGATCAAAGATCGGATCAAAATAAATAACGTCGGGCTTCGTTTTTTCTGCTAATTCAAGCGAGTCTCCATACTGGAGATTTATGTTTTCTAATACAGAGTCTCCTAATTTTGCTAAATCTAGCTCATTTTTCATGACTTCATACAGCCATGAGATCTTCTCTACTGCGGTAACTTGGAAGCCCATGTTAGCAATATGAACAGAATCATTTAATAAACCGGCCGTAGAGTCAAATACATGTAAATTTTTATCAAGGGAAAGGAAACATTTTGAAAAATTAGATTTAAAAATTTTATCAGCATTCATAGGCTTGAGATCTAAAGAAAAAAAATGTGATTTTTTTCTTCTGAGATCTTTGAACAGAAATTGTTCATTTCTTTTAGTAACTAAATATTTCAATTTCGATGAACCTATATCCGATACTGCAGGTATCTGATGCCTAGCAGCAAATTCTCTAAGTTTTAAATTATCTTCAAGCTTATCAATTACTAAATCCACAAGATTCCAACTAATGTGATCGATAGGATAATTCTGTACAACACAAAAGGAGTGAATCCTATTTTTTGTATGAAAGATAAAAATAAATTAATGCATAAAAGCGATATAGCAAAGGAAATTAATCCGCCAAGAATTAAAATAGACCAGTCAATGGTCTCTTCTGATTGAATTGCTTCTATTGAGCTACCCAATAAGACTGCCGACAATGTAGGTATTGATAAAAGAAAAGAGAATCTGGCTGCATCTTCCCTGCTATAACTTAATATTAAAGCTCCGATCATAGTGATGGCCGATCTTGAGACCCCTGGCATGAGAGCAAATATTTGAAACATGCCAACGATAAAAGAATCTTTGAGATCAATGGATTCGATTGAATTAGTTTTTCTACCGTATTTATCTGCAATGTATAAAAAAATTGCAAATAAAAAAGTGGTGAGAATTAGAAATTCCAAAGAACGAAAATTCTGTTCAATAAAATTCCCTCCTAGGAAACCAACTAATGCAACAGGTAAGGTTGCTACTATTAAACACAATAATAGATTTTGCTTGTAAGGGGAAAATACTCTTTGAATTAATATACTGACTTCTTTTCTAAAGGCGTAAATTATCGCAAAAAGGCTGCCGCCATGAACATATATGTCAAAGAGTATTCCTTGATCCTGCCAGCCAAACAACTTTGAAATTAGGATCAAATGAGCTGAACTACTTATAGGAAGAAATTCGGTTATTCCTTGTACTATTGATAAAACTACTATCTGAATTAAATCCATGTGGAACTATTTCCAGTGATCTTTATTGGATAGGTAATTCGGCACTATAAAGCTATCGCCCTGTGGAGACGCAACATCACTGATGGTAATAAACTCGAACATGCTTTTTGCCTCAGGCTGTATAAAAGAAAAATTTTTGCTTTTAAGAATATTCATCATATCTGTATTTTCTGACGAAGTTATCACATGATAATCTTTATGCTTGTTTAAGAAAGATGCGAGGTCCTCATTTTGCAAGATAAATTCCTCAGTTTTGCTATCTAAAAGACTATCTTTGTCATCAAATTTTGAGGCAGCAAATTCTCCCATACCTAAGCTAATTAAACTGAGTACTTTTCCTTTTAATTCATTTTGATAAGCAGTTGAAGCTAGAACTTTGAGGCTGGAGACTCCGAAACATTTAATTCTATGAATTAAATTAAAGGATTGAGCAACTCCACAACCTATTCTTAAGCCCGTAAAAGATCCTGGACCGTAACTTATTAAAATTCTATCTAATTGCTCCAGAGATAATTGAGATTGGTCCAAAAGCGCATCGATCAATGCAAGAATAACTTTTCCATGCTGACTTTTGTTCGTATCTTCTTTAAAAAATATTTGCCCATTTTTGAAAACTGCAATTGAGCAATATATTGCAGATGTTTCGATTGCAAGTACGTTCACTTATTTCTGAAGAAATTTAGAATAAATTGACTGATTGATTCAACGCTCCCGGAACCATCAACTGTAAGATAATCAAGATGATTATTTGTTTGCTTGGTTTTATAGAAACTTATTAATGGCTCAGTCTGATTTCTGTAGACAATCAATCTCTCTTCAACCACCTCTCTTTTATCATCATCTCTTTGAATTAACTCTTCCCCAGTTAGGTCATCAAAACCTTCCTTCTTTGGGGGATTAAATTTAACGTGGTAGTTCCTGCCAGACGATATATGAACTCTTCTTCCGGACATTCTTTCAATAATATTTTCATCATCTAGCTGAATTTCAATAATTAAATCAATTCCTATATTGGCATCATCTAATGCTTGGGCCTGAGGAATTGTTCTTGGAAAACCATCAAATAAGACTCCATTTGAGCAGTCAGGTTTTTTTAATCTTTCCACTACCAATCCTACAATAATGTCATCCGAAACAAGTGCTCCTTTATCCATGACCTTTTTAGCTTCAATTCCAAAAGGCGACCCTTCCTCAATAGCTTCTCTAAGCATATTTCCTGTGGAGATATGAGGTATGTTGAGAGCCTGTATTATGTTTTCAGCTTGAGTTCCTTTTCCTGCTCCTGGTGGCCCAAGTAAAATAATTCTCATTAGGTATCCTCCTTTATGGCGTGAGCAACGGCAACGGCAAGAGAATCGGTATCGCTTAGACTTATGGATATTTCAGTTAATTTTATTTTTTTAGCGATATCTTTTGCTTTCCCTTTAAGTTCCACTTCTGGTCCGCCATAACGTCTGTGAATAATAATATCTCTAGGACGAACTCCATTCGTGAAACCATACCCTAAAACTTTTGAAACAGCTTCCTTTCCAGCAAAATTTTTAGCAAGGTACCTTGCACCGTTGTAACCTTTTCTTTTTGAAAAAATATCAATTTCACTTTCATCATAAAGTCTTGTTAGCATTCGCATTCCAAATTTTTCATAAGATTTTTCTAGTCTTTTAATCTCGATGAGATCGATACCACTTCTCAGCTTTTTATTAATTGAAATATTTTCTTGCATTCAACTCTTTACCCAGGATCGCTTCCAATGATTCTCTAAAAATAGATTTTATTACTTTCTTAGTCATATTATTTGAAAACTTTCCAGACATAAAATCTAATAAATGCTGCCCTTTAAAGGATGATTCTATTTCTCCTTTACCCAAGGAATATATTCCTCTTAATGGACTGAATAGATAATCCTGATCGGGTTCAATTGAGCTTCCGACATCATTTTTAGTCAAATCAAAACCGTAACCTAAATCTGTAATTAATCTATATTCAAAATTTCGTAAAGACAGTTCTAGAATCTCATCTTTATTATCCAATGTCATAAGGCTCATTAATTCATCGTAGTCTTTAAATACGACAGGAATATCATGTTCTTTTTCAAAAATTTTTAAAATCAGTTCATTGAGGTAAATAAGAATTTTAAGATTTTTGGGAGCTATTGGAATTTGCTTATTTATTTCACATTCGAAGATGGTTTTCAGAGCATTTTTATCAGAGTAACTGATATAAAGTTCTGAGCCTGGCGATAAGATATTTGCAAATTTACTCCCTTTTCGTTTAGCACCTTTTAATAAGGCATTGAGGATTCCAAAATCCTTTGTCAAAAAACTTGCTATAACGCTTGTCTCTGAATAATCTCTTGCATGCAGAAGAAAGGCTAGACTATTTCTAGTTTTCATATTTTTTTAAGTCGTAGCCAAGTTGAGAGATCCAGTTAACATCATCGGTCCATTTTTTTTTGACTTTCACCCATAGTTCTAAAAATACTTTTTTATCGTACTCAAATTGAATTTCTTTTCTTGCTGCCGTTCCAATAGATTTCATCATATCCCCTTTTTTACCGAGCAATATAGGTTTATGTGACTTACTATCCACGTAAATGGTTGCAGAAATACTGAGTAATTTCTTATCTTCCTTTAAGGCATCTATGATGATGCTGATGCTGTAAGGTAGTTCATCGCCCAACCTATTTATGGCCTTTTCTCTGATTATCTCTGAGATAAAAAATTCCTTAGATAAGTCTGTTACAAAATCTTCCTCGTAATGCGGTTGGCCGTGAGGTAAATAATTATTAATTACTTTATACAAATCTTTTGGAGCATTTTTATTTTTCAAAGCTGATATCGGGATAATCTCTTCAAAGTCGAACTTTGCTTTTAATTTTTCTATTGTTGGTAATAAATCTTCTTTATTCTTTATCCTGTCTATTTTGTTTATCACCAGAATTACTGGGATTTTAGATCCGTTTAATTGCTTGATAATTCTTTCTTCTTCCTCGCCCCATATATCTCGATCGACAATAAACAATATAAGGTCAACATTCTTTAAAGCATGCATTGCAACCTGATTCATATATTTATTTAGAGCTTTTTTATGCCCAGTATGAACCCCGGGCGTATCAAGAAATATTGCCTGCATATCTTCATGATTCCATGCTCCAAGAATTCTATTTCTTGTGGTTTGAGGCTTCCTTGATGTAATCGCTAACTTTCTTTCCAAAATTTTATTGAGCAAGGTAGATTTACCAACATTAGTTTTTCCAACTATTGATATAAATCCAAACTTACTCATCTTTGATCAAGTATTTTAAATAATTTTCAGCAGCATTTTTCTCTGCTTCTTTGATACTCGAGCCTTTACCTGAAAAGTGTTTGTTTTGTTCAGATACTATGGAGCTTTCGAATAAACCTTCTTTTGGTGAAGTGTTTAGATATTTAGGTAAAGGTAGTTGCCTTTTTTGCAGATGCTCTTGGAGCTCTGTTTTTGAATCTTTTTCCAGAGATAAATCCATCAAATTGCGATATTTTTCAAATACTTGAGACAACCAATTAGAAGTATTCTCAAAGTTTGAATCGAAGTAGATGGCTGCAACTATTGACTCAAAAGTATTCCCTAAGATTTCTGTTTGATGGATTTTTTTTCTACTAATTGAATTTCCAAGTATTACAAATTCCTCCAATTTAAAATTTTTAGCAAGCATTCCTAAATTTTTTCTGCTAACAATTTTTGATCTTAGAGAACTTAACTTACCCTCACTTAAATCTTTATTTTTACTCATTAGCCAGATTGATGCGCACAGATTAATAATTGAGTCGCCTAAAAATTCATAAATTTCATTATTTTTTTGAGAAAAACTCCTATGAGTCAGTGAAAGTTTTAATAATTCTCTTTTAGAAAATTTATATGAGAGCAGTTCCTCTAAAGAATCTAAATTATTTGATAAGTCCATTTCTTGATAATGACGGCAAACACGAAAAACACTCCCAATGCATCCAGATTAGTGAGGCTTTACCGGTAATTTCTTCTTGTGGAACTAGTCCCCATCTTCTACTATCAAGGCTATTATCTCTATTATCTCCAGCAAGAAAATAATATCCTTCGGGAACATTCCAGGAACCGTTCTCAGGTTTTCTAGAAAGTTTTCGAACAATATATTCCTTGCCTTCATTTATTTCCTCGATTAATTCCTCTTGATCTCTCTTATCAAGAATTTTTTGATCAAGTTTAATGCCGTTAATAATGAATTCTTTATTTCTGTAGATAACTTCATCGCCCGGTTCAGCTATTACCCTCTTAATGTACTTAACACCCTGTGATGTGCAATTTTCAGACAGGATACTCCAATAGTACATTCTCTGATTTTTCTCTCTGTCTGATGAATAAGATCCTTTAGGATTAGCAATATCAAAATTAGAGCTACATTTAGTGTGTTCTGGAACAAAAATTACCACATCACCTCTTTTTGGTTTTCCCGTGGGAATGAAGGTTTTTTGATTTACTGGGTTTCTTAATCCATATGTAAATTTCTCTACCAACAAAAAATCTCCAATTTTCAGTCCTGGATACATAGAAGATGAAGGAATTTGGAAAGGTTCATATAAGAAGGAACGAAAGATCGTTATTGCTAATATGATGATGAAAAAACTTCTACTCTCTTTGCTTGCTCTAGGGATAGCTAAATATTTGGCAAGCAGCCAAATCAACAGGGAGCCAAAAGTCAAAAAAACTAGAACTATGCCAAAGTCTAGGTTCAGTCTAAACCATGCATAAAGAGCAAAAAATGGAAAAACAAAGGTTATTCTGTTAATTAATTTTGAGTATCGTCCTTCGTATTTAGCCTCGGAAACTAACCAGCCAAAGATACCTAATAAAGAAATCAGCAAAGAAAAATAAAGAATAAAATAATAATTCATTATTTATTTACTTTCAGGACTGAAAGGAAAGCTTCTTGGGGAACTTCAACCTTTCCTATATGTCTCATTTTTTTCTTCCCGGCTTTTTGTTTCTCTAAAAGTTTTTTCTTTCTAGTAACATCTCCTCCATAGAGTTTAGCAGTAACATCTTTTCTGAAAGCTTTGACTGTTTCTCTTGCAAGAATCTTTCCTCCTATCGCAGCTTGGATAGCGACATCATACATCTGACGAGGTATTACTTCTCTTAACGATTTAACAAGTTGCCTTCCTTTAAAATCAGATTGGGATTTATGAACCATAGAGCTTAAGGCATCAACTTTTTCTCCATTTAATAAGATATCCATCTTCACCATTTGGCTTTCTTGAAAACGATCGAAATCATAATCAAGAGAAGCGTATCCTTTGCTAGTTGATTTTAGCCGATCAAAAAAATCTAAAATTATCTCATTCATAGGTAAGTCATAAACTAACTCAATTTGCCCACCGACATACCTTAATGATTTCTGTACGCCTCTTTTTTCAACGCATAATTCGATTACGTTTCCTACATAGGTTTCAGGAGTAAGCACGGTAGCTCTCGCAATAGGTTCACGAATCTTTTCGATAGAAGCAGGATCAGGAAATTTGCTAGGGTTTTCAACTTCTTCAATTTCTCCTCCCTTGTTTTCAATTTCATATACAACCGTAGGAGCTGTAGCTAAGAGCTCTATGCCATATTCTCTTTTAATTCTCTCAATCACAATTTCCATATGAAGGGTACCTAAAAATCCACATCTAAAACCTGATCCTAAAGCTTGACTTTGCTCAGGGTGAAAAGATAAAGCCGCATCATTAATGGCTAATTTTTCTAAAGATTCTCTAAATGATTCAAATTCTCCTGAGTCTAAAGGGTATAAAGCAGCAAAAACCTGAGGATTAATCTTTTTAAATCCAGGAAGTATCTTTGTATCTTTGGGTAAACATATAGTGTCACCTACTGGAGCTCCTCTTACCTCTCTTACGCCTGCACAAATGAATCCAACATCTCCTTTGGAGAGCGATTTTCTATCTTCAGGTTTTGGAGTGAATACACCAATTTTTTCAACAGTATGAACTTGATTGTTTGAACTAATTTTTACTTTTTGACCTAGATCTATGGATCCAGAAAAAATTCTTATTAGAGACACTACTCCAAGGTATTGATCAAACCATGAGTCAATTATGAGAGCTTGCAGGGAATCATCTGTATCATCTGGAGATGGAACTTGAACTACTAATTGTTCAAGAAGATTATCAATACCCTGTCCATTCTTTGCGCTGATTTCAGGGCAATCAGAAGCATCTATTCCTATAATTTCTTCAATTTCCTTCCTAACCTTATCTGGATCAGCTTGAGGAAGATCGATTTTATTCAATACTGGAAAAATATTAACGCCCTGCTCTATTGCTGTATAACAAGTTGAAACTGTCTGAGCTTCAACGCCTTGTGAAGCATCAACAAGGAGAATTGCGCCTTCGCATGCTGCCAGAGATCTCGAAACTTCGTAAGAAAAGTCTACGTGTCCCGGAGTATCAATTAGATTTAATTGATAATAAGTCCCTTCTTTAGTTGAGTATTCAAGAGAAACAGATTGAGCCTTGATTGTTATGCCCCTTTCTCTTTCTAGCTCTAGAGAATCCAAGACTTGCTCTTTCATCTCTCTAGAAGATAAGCCTCCACAGTGTTCTATGAGCCTATCAGCTAGAGTGGATTTGCCGTGATCGATGTGAGCTATTATCGAAAAATTTCTTATGTTGTCCATTATTTAGTGCTTTTTAAAAAAGCTGGACAATTATCCCTTATTTTTTAATTTTTATCGTAACAAATGCACCATTTTTGTTTCTTACAAACCTTAAAGGGATAACATTTTCATTATTCAAACCTTCAAGGGCGTTTTCATATTCTGTTTTGGACGAAACATTAGTCATGCCGATTCTTGTAATCACATCTCCCCTTCTGAGCCCTGCATCAAAGGCAGGCCCAGAAACTACCCTGCTCACCACTACGCCTTCTTTAACGCCAAAATTTTCTTTTATCTTTTCAACGTCAGTATTTCTTCTTTCAGCTATGTCTTCAAAATCTTCAACCATCATGCCAAGTCTGTTATTTCTTGGTGCTGAAGCAATTTGGTTACTATCCTCTTCAGGTTCTTCTAGTTCTCCTACAGTCACCCTGATAGATTTTTTTCTACCGTCTCTGTAAACAGTAGCCTTAACTTCCTCTCCGGGAGAGATCCTTCCGACAATCATTGGCAGATCACCTGAATAGATAATTTCATTCCCGTCAAAATCGACAATCACGTCACCATCTTTAAGGCCTGAAGATTCAGCAGGGCTGTCGGTTAAAACGCTTCCAATTAGTGCTCCTCTAGGTACATCCAATCCAAAAGAATCCGCTAGATCCTTTGTTACTTCTTGAACGCTTACTCCTAGCCAGCCTCTTTTAACAAATCCATCATCTCTTAATTGATCAATAATTTCTTGAGCATAGTTAATAGGAATTGTGAAAGAAATACCCATGTATCCCCCCCTGTTTGAGTAAATCATTGCATTGATACCGATTACTTCACCATCCAAATTGAATAGTGGCCCTCCTGAATTTCCTGGATTAATCGCAACATCAGATTGTAAAAAAGGAATATAAGAGGTTCCTTGACCAGGAACGCTTCTAGCTTTGGCACTAATAATTCCTGCTGTGACCGAAAAATTTAATCTATAAGGCGAACCAATGGCTAATACCCAGTCACCTACATCCACATCATCAGAGTCTCCCAGATCTAAAAAAGGTAAGGATTCTTTTGTAGATATCTTTAATAGAGCTACATCAGATTTTTTATCACTTCCAATGAGTTCAGCTATAAATTCTCGCCTATCGTTTAGGCTGACAAAAATCTGTGAAGCATCTTCTACGACATGATGATTCGTTATTATGTAACCATCTTTTGAAATAATGAAACCAGAGCCACCTGATCTAACCTCTCTTTCTTGTTCTCTTCTGGGTTCATCTTCAAATGGAAAAGGGAAATTAAAAAAATCATCAAATGGATTTTGTCTTCTATTAAATGGACTCATCCTGTTCTGGGTGCTGATTGTTTTTATGACACTTACATTCACTACAGCAGGAGCTGCTTCATCAACTAAGTCAGAAAAATCTGGATAATCAGCTGTTGCAGATATGCTTAGCAGAAGAAAAATCAGTGATATTAAAAATTTTTTCATTTTATTTCCTTAAGTTTAAAAAAATCCTGTTCGACAATTCAACTAAGCCTTGGTTATTGATTTCATCGCTTGATAAGTTTATGACTACTGGTTTATCGTTTGCCAAAGAATGGACCGTTATACCCGAAGAAGATAACTTAATTCTATCTTCTATTGAAAGGTCTCTGAATAATACTCTAAGCTTAAAACTCCTTTTTGAATCGTTCTCTACGTAATTTGCGATTATGTCCCCTTCTTCCATAAATTCTATTTTCTTGAGGCTACCTTGCAGATTGTTACCAATCTCTTGTAAATAGCTTTCATTTGATGATACAGGGATATTTCCAATAGATAGTGCAGGTATAACAGAAGTTGACTGAAACGACTCTTCCTCTTGAGCTATAAAAGGTTGAAAAACAAGGCCCAATGATAATAAAACGCCAAATGCAAAGCCGTAATATTTTAATTGTTTTGATTTTTCATCTTTTGAGAATTTTATTTGCTTAATGTCAGAAGCATCTAACTCCTCCATGACTGTGGAAGCGATGTTTCTTGGAGAGAAATCTATTTCTGCAGTCAGTAAGGATTTGGTCTTGTTCATTCTTATCCAAAGATCTTTAATCTCAGGACTTTTATTTATTTCTTCAATAAGCCGTCTAGTTTCAAATTCAGACGTTTCTCCGTCAAGAAGAGCAGACAGTCTATGTTCTATGCTATCTTCCATTATCGCTTTTAGCCTCGTTGTTTATAGAAATTTGTATTTCATCTAATAATTGCCTTCCTCTGAATATTCTTGACCTTACTGTACCAACTGGACAATTGCATATTTTTGCAATCTCCTCGTAGTTAAGGCCATTGAATTCTCTAAGAGTTATGGCAGATTTAATCTCTTCTGGCATCTCATTAAGACATTGAAACAGCCTATCTCTTAAAGTATTGGCTTCTAAAATTGATTCCGGGCTTGGTGAATCAATACCTGCATTAGTAAGGATGTTTTCATCTATTTCAGACTCCATAATTTCGTTTTTATTGTATTTACTAGAAAGATGATTCTTTGCTGTATTTACTGCAATTCGGTAAAGCCAAGTAAAAAAAGTACTATCTTCCATGAAGCTTCCGATATTTACATAAGCCTTAATAAAAGCTTCCTGTGCTATATCTTCAGAAAAAGTTGGATTTTTGAAAAGTTTGTTTAGTGAACCCATTAATTTATCTTGATGCTTAATGACGAGAGCCTCAAAAGCTTTTTTATTGCCTTCCTTGCTTAGTTTGATAAATGTTTTTTCTGAATTCACTTCAATTTGACAATTTTTTTGTTAAAAAGTTTATCAATCACTTAAAATTTTTTTGATAATAGCCTTATGAGCATCTTTAGGGGTCTCAGTCTTATAAATTAATAAATCTGCTAAATCGTTATCTTCCATATCTAATATCTCGATAAGCACTTTTAAGCTAGATTCTTCTAAATCAGATAAATGTTTCTCCAAGAATCTTTTTAGAAGAATATCAAGTTCCTGAAGACCTCTTCTTGACCTAAAATTAATTTCGTTCCTTAGTGATTCCATATTTTGTTAAAATTCATGCGTGCACATATCAAAATATCACAGAATTATAGTAGTTGAAGGAAAAGACTCAATTGATTTCTTGCAGGGACAGATTTCAACAGACGTATCAAAGCAAGAAATTGAACAAATTGATCGTTCAGCCATTTGCAACTTAAAAGGGAGAGTTATAGCTAGTTTTTTATGTAAAAAAATCAGTAATGACCAATTTCATTTAGTCACTCATCAATCTGTTGTAAAAAAACTAGTGGATACGTTAAAAAAGTATGCTGTTTTCTCTAAAGTATCAATTGAGGAAGGAGATGAAAATGTTAGTGATTATATAGATGATGAAGCTTGGAAAAGCTCAATAATCGATAACCTTGATCCAGAAATATACTCAGAGAACTCTGAAAAATATACCCCTCAAGAATTAGGATACGATAAAAACGGAAGAATTGACTTTAAAAAAGGATGTTTTACTGGACAAGAAATTATTGCAAGGATGCATTACAGATCGCCTGGCATTTTTTCCATTGCAAAAGTAGAAATTGATGACACTAAGAAGTCATTTGATAAAGTATTTACTGTAAATGACAAAAAGGTTGGAAATATCATTGAATATGTAAATGGCAAATACTTAGTGAGCGGAAAAACAATAAATTTTGATTCTTTAAAAGACAATACAGAAAATACAGGCATTAAGTCTCTAGAATTAAACTAATTTCCAATTAATTGGCCTCTTCCCCTTATCAATGAGGTAATCATTTGTTCTGCTAAACGGTTTTGATCCAAAGAAACCTTTATCGGCAGAAAATGGTGAAGGATGAGCTGACTCAATAACTAAGTTTTCCTGGTTATTTATTAAAGATTTTTTAAGTTGTGCATTTTTGCCCCAAAGAATGTAAACCATATCCTTTTTATTACCCAAAACTTCGATTACTTTATCAGTAAAAAATTTCCATCCGATATTTTGATGTGAGTTCGGATTATTTGACTCTACTGTAAGAGAGCTGTTGAGAAGCAACACTCCCTCTAAAGCCCAAGAAGTCAAATTTCCTGAAATAGGTATCTTAATCTTTAAATCAGAGTTCAATTCCTTGAATATATTTTTGAGTGATGGCGGTATAGAGATATTATCTTTGACAGAAAAGCTCAGACCGTGTGCTTGACCAGCTCCATGATAGGGATCCTGACCTAGAATCACTGCTTTAGTATCTTCGTAAGAGGTAAGATTAAAACAATTAAATATTTCTTTACCGGGTGGATAGATAATTTTTCTTTGACTAATTTGATTTCTTAAAAATTCTTTGATTTCAATCATATATGTCTTACTAAATTCATCTTCAAGATGATTGAGCCACGATTTAGTAAGGTCAATTTTTAAGGACATTTGCAACTAGAATATCAAAAAATTTTATCCACAGAAACTGTGGATAAGTCTTTGGATAAATAAGCTGGGATTAAACGCATAGACTATGGATTAAAGGTTTGAGTCAATTTGATCAAATTTTGATCAATATAAATATTATTAATAAAATCAATAACTTATATAAATTTGAGTACTGAGGAAGAAAATTTTTCAAATAATCCTAAAAAATGCATTTTTAGGTATTTACAAAGTTTTAAATGTGTGTAAGTCACATGAAAAAACATCAAAATTGTTTTAAAAAATGTTTTTTTTAGGTGATAATCTTATAAATAATCAAGTACAAAAATAACTATCAATATGGAAACACTTTTTAATCCTATAAAAATTAATAACATAGATATCCCGAATAGATTTGCCATGGCGCCTATGACAAGAAATAAGTCGCCCAATGGAATTCCAGGTCAAAATGTTGCTGATTATTACGAAAGAAGAGCTAAGGGTGGAGTTGGCTTAATTATCACCGAAGGGGTTGAGGTATCTCATCCTTCTTCTAGTGGATATCCTGATGTGCCGGGTCTGAAACCTGAAGCTCATGAAGGCTGGAGGAACGTAATATCTCAAGTTCACAAATATGATTCTAAAATTTTCTGTCAACTATGGCATGTGGGAGCAATAAGAAAACCTGGCTTGCCGCCAGAACCAGAAGTTCCAGGATTCACTCCCTCCGGCTTAGTTAGAAAAGATAAAAAGGTTGCATATGAAATGACAGCTGATGATGTAGAAAATATGATCGAAATTTATACAAGAGATATCGAAATTATCAAGGATTTAGGTTTTGATGGAGTTGAATTACATGGCGCTCATGGATATTTAATAGATCAATTTTTCTGGGAAGATACGAATCAAAGAAAAGATGGATTTGGAGGAAGTATACAACTAAGGTCATCTTTTGCATCCGAGATAATAAAAAGAGCTAGAGATAAGGTAGGTAATGATTTCTGTATAGCTATAAGATTTTCTCAATGGAAACAGCAAGACTATGAAGCAAAGTTAGCAAAAAATCAGGATGATTTAGAGACTCTTCTTAAACCGCTTGTTGATGCAGGAGTTGATGTAATTCATGCCAGCAACAGAAGGTTTTGGGAGCCAGAGTTTGAGGGATCTAATCTTAATTTGGCAGGTTGGACGAAAAAAATAACCGGCTTACCTACCATTACTGTTGGAAGTGTAGGTCTGGAGTCAGATTTCATAGGTTTTTATCAAGGTGAAGACGAAGTTAAATCAGCTCCAATTGATGATTTAATTAAACGAATGGATGACAAGGAATTTGACATGGTTGCTGTGGGCAGAGCTTTACTCTCGGACCCTGAATGGGTTAATAAAGTTAAAGAAGGTCGTTACGATGAAGTTATTCCCTTTTCTAAGAAGCACGCAGAGAATTATTATTGATTTAGCGCCCTAAGTGCATACCTCCATCTAAGATCAAAGTCTCTCCAGTTACGGTCACCGATTCTGTCATAAAATGAAATGTGGTTTCTGCAACCTGTCTTGGTGTGCAAGTTAGGCTTAATGGAGCCATATCCTCAATTGATTTTTTTGTTAAATCATAGGCTTCATCTCCCAGCCCGCCTCTTAGCCAGTCTCCTTGGATAAAACCAGGACAAATAGCATTTATCCTAATCGGACCTAGCGCTCTAGCTAGAGATTTTGTCATATTTATTAAAGCTCCTTTAGATGCAGCATATGCGACCGAGCTTCCAATCCCCATAACGCCTGCAATAGAGGCAATATTAACAACACTGGGGCTTTCAGCTTTCATGAGATGATCTTTAGCATATTTAATCATTTGATAAGGGCCGACAGTATTAGTGGAATAAAGATCAACAAAATCTTCTGAAGATAAACCCTCTAAATTATGATGGGCATTAAACTTAGTTTTCCCAGCATTATTTACCAAAGAATCAAGCCTGCCCCACTTTTCTATTGTTTTAGAAACTGTTTCCTCACAATCTTTATCTGAAGAAACATCTGCTTTTAATACAAGGACTTCGGAGCCCAGTTTTTCACACTCTTTAGCAACATTCTTTGCGTCATAAATTGAATTAGAACAAGTGATTGTCATATTCCAGCCTTTCTCTGCGCAGAGTTTCGCCAAATCAGCTCCGACCCCTCTACTGCCGCCAGTGATGATTGCAACTTTCTTATCCATTAATTTGCCTCACGTTTATTATGTTTTCTTCACCTTTTATTGCTTCTATTGATTTATTAGATGGCTCTGAGTCCAGATCGATTACATTGTAAGCAATATCATTTCGACTTCTATTCTTCATATCAATGATATTTAAGCCTTCTTCAGCAATAATTGCCGTAATTTTTCCTATCATTCCAGAAACGTTCTTATTAGCGATGGTTAGCCTATAACTTGTTTCCATGGGTTCAATGATTCGCGGATAATTTACTGAATTTTCAATATTTCCATGTTCTAGAAAGTTAATTATCTGATTCGCTGCCATAACTGAGCAATTTTCTTCCGCTTGCATCGTACTAGCCCCGATATGAGGCAATAAAACTACATCCTCGTTTGACTTAGATCGCTCAATTAAGGATAAATCGGCAAAATCTGTAACATATTTATTGAGTTTATCGTTTTTTAAAGCATCAATTATGGCTTCACTGTTAACAATCTCGTCTCTCGCAAAATTAATTAACCTTAATCCTTTATTGCTATAAGAGAGAAGGTCCTTATTTATCATTCCTGTTGTATTTTCATTTGCTGGAACATGGAGAGTCACATAGTCAGACTCTTTAAAGATCTCTTCTATTGTCTCTCTACGTTCTACCTCATTTGGAAGCGCCCATGCTGCCTCAACTGTGATCTGAGGATCAAAGCCAATCACTCTCATGCCTAACATTACCCCCATTTCAGCTACCTTGGCGCCAATTGCACCCATGCCCACTACTCCTAGACAGCCATCTTTGAGTTCTCTGCCCTTAAATGACTTTTTTCCACTTTCAATATGAGCTTTCAAGTTTTCTTTTGAAACATCTTCAATTCCATGAACAAACTTAACACCATCAAAAATTCCTCTAGAAGACATCAATAAAGCCGCTAAAACCATTTCCTTAACCGCGTTAGCATTCGCTCCCGGTGTATTAAAGACAGGAATACCAATTTTTGAACACTCTTCAACAGGTATGTTGTTAACTCCTGCTCCTGCTCTGACTATTGCTTTAACCGATGAAGGAATCTCACTCATTTGTAATTTATGGCTTCTTAAAATGATGGCGTCGGGTTCAGACTCATCTTCTCCAACAGCATAACCTTTATTTATAAGAATATCTAAACCCTTATCGGAAATATTATTAATAGTTTTAACTTTGTAATTCATAAGGTTTTTTGTTTTTATCTATAGTATTATTTTTGAAAGCTAAGATTCTATCCCGCATTATCTATGACGACAAAACATTTCTTAAATCTTAGAGATTTACCCAATCAAGATATTTTGAATATCTTAGATAGAGCTATTGAAAGGAAAAGTCAGAAACAAAAAGAAAAAACCTTAATTGGCTCAAAGTTAGGTCTAATTTTTGAAAAGCCGTCTACGAGAACAAGAATTTCTTTTGAATCTGGAATTTTAAACTTGGGTGGAAATGCAATATTTATGTCCTCTTCTGATTTACAGTTATCTAGGGGAGAACCGGTGTCTGATACTGCAAAAGTAGCATCTTCTATGCTTGATGTAATTGCTTTAAGAGTTGATAAGCATGAGACATTGGAAATGTTTGCAGCTAATTCTTCTGTTCCTGTAATTAACGCTCTTTCAGATTTATCTCATCCTTGCCAGATATTGGCCGACTTGATGACTTTCAAGGAAAATTCAGCAAATGAACTTGAAAAAGTCTGTTGGATTGGAGATGGAAATAACGTATGTAACTCATACATTGAAGCATCGAAAATATTAGATTTTGAGCTCTCTATTTATTGTCCAAAAGAATATTCACCTGACCCTTCTTTCCTCAATTATGCAAAGGAAAATTCCAGTTTTGCTAATTCCAGAGAAGAAGCAGCAAAAGGAGCTGACATAATTACTACAGATGTTTGGGTCTCTATGGGGGATGAAAAAACTAAAGAAAGAGCTTTTCAAGGATATTTTGTTGATACTGGTCTTATTGAAAATACAGGTAAAGAAAGCATCTTCCTCCACTGTCTTCCTGCCCATAGAGGTCAAGAAATTACATTTGAACTAATGGAACATCCTTCAAGTAAAGTTTTACAACAAGCAGAGAACAGAATGCACGTTCAAGAAGCATTGATTGAGAACTTACTAAGCTAAAATTTTAGTAACTAAATTCTTCCAGCTCTTATATTTGCTGTCTCTAGATTCCAGCGGAGTGAACTGTTCGTAAGATCCAACGAATTCGTCGAGGTCAGACAGCGAGTTCGTATGATTGGAGCCCAAGGAAGCTAGAAAAGCAGCTCCTTTTGCTGTTGCCTCTTTATTATCCGGCAAAAGAATTTTTAAATTTAGTACATCCGCTAAAATTTGATTGAAATATTTATTTTCTACCATTCCGCCATCAATTTTGAGGGACTTCAGGTCTACCCCATCAGAAGACATGCATTCAAAAATATCTTTTGTTTGAAATGCAATTGCTTCAAGGAGCGCTTGAGAAATATCATTTTTTGTTGTCTCTCTGGATAATCCAAAAATAGCCCCTCTGGCTTCTGGATCCCAATAAGGTGCTCCAAGGCCTGTAAATGCTGGAATAAAGGAAACATTTGAATTCTTATTCGAATTTTTTGCTAAATTCTCAATTTCCGGAGTAGAGGGAAAAAATCCTAAATTATCCCTTAGCCATTGAACAGACGCGCCAGCCATAAATATACTTCCTTCGAGCGCATAACTTACTTTCCCATCGATTTGATATCCTATTGTGGAAAGCAGTTTAGATTTAGAAAGCTTTACGTCTGGTCCAGTATTCAGCATCATAAAACAGCCTGTCCCATAAGTGCTTTTGGCTTCTCCTACTTTAAAGCACCCTTGTCCTATTAAAGCTGCCTGTTGATCTCCAGCTATACCAGAAATTTTGATTTTCCCGCCAAACAGAGAGGTTTCTCCATATTCATCGGCAGAATTTTTGATTTCTGGCAACTTACTAATAGGTATATTAAGTAAATTACACATTTCTTCAGACCACGAAACATTGTTTATATCCATCAATAATGTTCTAGAGGCATTTGTGGCATCAACGGAATAAGACCTACCCTCTGTTAGCTTCCAAACTAGAAAAGTATCGATCGTCCCCATGAAAAAGTCTTTTGGAGTTTCAGTATCTTCTAATAGCCAACTTAATTTTGTACCTGAGAAATAAGGGTCAGGCAGCAAGCCAGTAATTTGATTAATTTTTTTTTCTAGCCCTTCTTGTTTAAATTTATTACTAAGTTCCGCGGTTCTTCTGTCTTGCCAAACAATTGCTTTGCCTAAGGGATTGCCTTTCTTATCCCATAAAAGACATGTTTCTCTTTGATTCGTGATTCCAATTGCTATGATTTCCTTATGAGTTGTTTCGGACTTTTTCAATACGTCTTTGATACAGCCTACAACCGTGTCAAAAATTTCATTAGCATCATGCTCAACCCATCCATCTTTTGGAAAAAATTGTTTAAATTCGGTTTGAGAAACATTTACCGCGACAAATTTCTCATCAAAAAGAATTGCTCTTGTGCTGGATGTCCCCTGATCTATTACTAAAAAATATTTCATCTTTTGAGGTTTATACAATTTAGCATTATCCACAAGAAATTAAGTGGTTTTTAAAGGTTTTTCTATTGATTTTTTGTGAAAAACACTTTATCTTGTGTTTCTAGGATCTTATAACCACAATATCTTGTGTTTCATTAAGGATTATAAGCAGCCAAAAAGACTATAAAACCAATTATTGGGGTGTTTCAGTGGAAGAAACAGAAGCAACAAAACAGACAGAAAGTATAAAAGAGGCAAAAATCTCAGAGAGCATTCCTCTCGATGAACTTAAGCCAGGACAACTCAGAATCATTAAAAGAAATGGAAAAGTAGTACTTTTTGATGTTTCTAAAATAGAGGTCGCAATAACAAAAGCTTTTTTAGCCGTCTACAGCAGCACTGCAGCAGCTTCCTCAAGTGTGCATCAAAAAGTTGATGAACTATCTAAAAAAGTAGAAACAACTTTTAGGAATAGAATGCCCTCTGGAGGAACCATTCACATAGAAGAGGTGCAAGACCAAGTTGAGCTTGAGCTGATGAGGTCTGACGAAAGAAAAGTTGCTAGAGAATATATTTTATATAGAGAAGCAAGAGCTCAAGTTAGAAAAGAAGAACTCTTAGATTCTCAAGAAGAGTTAAAAGAGGAGCCTCTTAAGGGAGTTGCAAGAATTAATAAAGTGGCAACTGAAGCTTGTGAAGACTTAGATGGAACAAATCCAGATCAGATAGTTACCGAAGCTGAAAAAAACTTATACGAAGGCGCTCCAGAAGAGGAAATTAAACAAGCAATGATTCTTGCTTCTCGAGCCTTAGTTGAAAAAGAACCTAATTATACTTTTGCAACAGCAAGAATTTTACTAGATTCATTAAGATATGAAGCTCTCAATTTCCTAGACTTAGACAAAGATGCTCTTCAAGAAGATATGAAAGATTTATATCCAAAGGCCTTATCTTCATTCATAACAAAAGGCATAGAGTTGAAATTGTTAAATCCAAAGCTCGCAGAGATGGATTTAGAAAAACTAGGCAAAGAAATAATGCCAGAGAGGGATAACTTATTTACTTATCTCGGACTTCAGACACTTTATGACAGATATTTTATCCATAGCGATGAAGTTAGATTTGAATTACCTCAAGTTTTCTTTATGAGGGTATCCATGGGCTTAGCTCTAAACGAAGAAAACAAAGAAGAAAAAGCCATAGAATTTTATAAACTTTTGTCGAGTTTCGACTATATGAGTTCTACGCCAACATTGTTTAATTCAGGAACTCTTCATTCTCAATTGTCATCATGCTATCTAACAACTGTGCCAGATGATCTTTATGGTATCTATGGAGCAATGAGAGACAACGCAATGCTTTCTAAATGGGCAGGAGGCCTTGGAAATGACTGGACTCCAGTTAGGGGAATGGGAGCGCACATAAAAGGAACTAATGGTAGGTCGCAAGGTGTTGTTCCTTTCTTAAAAGTTGTAAATGATACTGCTGTAGCAGTGAATCAAGGCGGAAAAAGAAAAGGTGCAGTATGCGCTTATTTAGAAACATGGCACCTTGATATAGAGGAATTTTTGGAACTGAGAAAAAACACTGGAGACGATAGAAGAAGAACTCACGATATGAATACTGCTAACTGGATACCTGACCTGTTCATGGAGAGGGTTATGAACAAAGAAACCTGGACTCTTTTTTCTCCAAATGAAGCGAAAGATTTACATGACTTAACGGGCAATGAGTTTAAGGAACAGTATGAAAAATATGAGGAGGAGGCAAAAAAAGGAAATATAAAAGCTTACAAAGAAGTTGATGCTGAAGAACTCTGGAGAAAAATAATTTCAATGCTTTTTGAGACAGGTCATCCTTGGCTAACCTTCAAAGATGCCTGCAATTTAAGATCGCCACAACAACATACAGGTGTTATCCATTCATCTAATCTGTGCACGGAAATAACACTTAATACATCGCAAGATGAAATTGCAGTCTGTAACTTAGGTTCAGTAAATTTAAAAAATCATTTGGATAAAGATAACAGCCTCGATAAAGAAAAACTTCAGAAAACAATATCAACCGCTATAAGAATGTTAGACAACGTAATAGACATAAATTATTACGCTGTTCCACAAGCTGAAAATTCTAACTTTAAACATAGACCAATAGGTCTTGGGATAATGGGTTTTCAAGATATCTTACAAATAAAAAAAATACCCTACTCTTCTGACGAAGCAGTTGAGTTAGCAGATGACTCAATGGAAACAGTTAGCTATTTTGCTATAGAGGCCTCGTCTGATCTTGCAAAAGAGAGAGGATCTTACAGTTCTTATGAAGGATCTTTGTGGAGTCAGGGTATATTTCCTATCGATTCAATATCCATCTTAAAAGAACATAGAACAGAAGGATTTCTCGATCAAAATGAAGAGAAAAAAATGGACTGGGATATGCTAAAAGAAAAGGTCAAAAAACAAGGTATAAGAAATTCAAATGTGATGGCAATTGCTCCAACTGCAACAATTGCAAACATTACCGGAGTCACTCAGTCGATAGAACCAACCTACTCAAATCTTTTTGTAAAATCAAATCTATCAGGGGAATTTACAGTAATTAATGAAAACTTGGTCAATGCATTGAAAGAAATAGATATGTGGGATGAGGTTATGGTTTATGACCTTAAAAACTTAAATGGCAGCCTCGAAACAATTAGCAGGGTCCCAGACGAAATTAAGAGAATTTTTGCAACGTCTTTTGAAATTGAACCTAAATGGCTTATTGAGTCTGCGAGTAGAAGACAAAAATGGATAGATCAAAGTCAATCTCTAAACCTTTATGTTGCTGAACCAAACGGAAAGAAACTTGATGTTATGTATAAGATGGCTTGGTTAAGAGGTCTAAAGACAACCTACTATTTAAGATCTAAGGGTGCGACAACATCAGAGAAATCTACCATATCGAATTCAGAATTGAATAAAGTTCAAGCTGCAGTTGCAGTAAACAATCCAAGCACTATTGACGACGAAGAGTGCGAAGCTTGCCAATAAAAGGAGGTATTTATGCTTAGTTGGGATGATTTTGAAGAAAAGGAAGTGAAACCACTTTCACAGACGGAAATTAAGAGTCCTATAAAAGAGGAGTCAAAAAAATCTGTTTCTAATGAAGAAACACTTGGAGTTGCTTCACTTGATGATCTTGATATTGATGCAGGATTAGAGGACCTAGAAGGAGCATCATCACGTGTAGATGTTGATCAAAAACAAATGATTAACTGTAGAGCAGATGTAAATCAACTTGTGCCGTTTAAATATGACTGGGCCTGGCAAAAATACCTTGATGGCAGTGCCAATCACTGGATGCCACAGGAAATTAATATGACAGCTGATGTAGCTTTATGGAAAAGTAAGGACGGTCTTTCAGAGCAGGAAAGAATGATTGTGATGAGAAATCTAGGTTTTTTCTCAACTGCAGATTCGCTTGTTGCTAATAATATTGTTTTGTCTGTGTACAAACATATTACTAACCCAGAATGCAGGCAATATCTTTTGAGACAAGCATTGGAAGAAGCAATACATACCCATGCTTATCAGTACGTCATTGAATCCTTAGGCATGGATGAAGGAGAAATATTTAATATGTATAGAGAAGTTCCATCCGTTGCAAAAAAAGCCGCATGGGCTCTCCCTTTCACTCAATCCTTATCAAATCCTGACTTCAAAACAGGAACGACTGAAGACGATAAAATCCTTTTAAGAAACTTAATTGCATTCTATTGTGTTCTAGAAGGTATTTTCTTTTACTGTGGATTTACACAAATCCTCTCCATGGGTAATAGAAATAAGATGACAGGCACAAGTGAGCAATTCCAATACATTCTTAGAGATGAGTCTATGCATGTAAATTTTGGAATAGACATGATCAATCAAATAAAAATCGAGAATCCAGAGCTTTGGGATGAAGAAATGCAATCAACTGCTAGAGAGATGATTCTTCAAGGGACTCAACTTGAAATTGAGTATGCTGAAGATACTATGCCTAATGGAATCCTTGGCATGAGCGCTGAAAGTATGACTGAATATCTTAAATTCATAGCTAACAGAAGGCTTACACAGATTGGCTTGGAGGAAGCTTTTCCTAAAGCCTCAAATCCTTTCCCTTGGATGTCCGAAATCATGGACCTTAGAAAAGAGAAGAACTTCTTCGAAACTAGGGTTATTGAATATCAAACTGGCGGCGCACTCTCCTGGGATTAAGCCGCTTGAAGTGACTTGTGACACCTAAAATAATTGCTCATAGAGGTGTCACAAGGAACGATCAAGAAAATACCTTTCCTGCATACCATCAAGCCTTTTCGGAAGGAGCTGATGGCTTAGAAATTGACGTAAGACTATCAAAAGATGAAAAACCTATTATTTTTCATGATGAAGATACATCGAGACTGTTCAAAAAGAATCTAGAAATAAAAAATACAACTTTCTTTGAACTTGAGGCTCTCGGAAATAATGAAAATCGAATCCCTCTTCTGGATGAGGTGTTAGATTTCTTACCTCAAAACAAGGAATGCTTTATTGAGATAAAGTCAGATGCTAATACCGTCCCATTTTTAGATAAGCTGAGGATAGAAAAAAAGAACATAACTTTTTTGTCTTTCGATAAAAATGTTGTATTTGCTTTAAAAAAAAGATTCCCTAATAAATTAGTGTTTCAGAGTTTTCATATGCTACAGATTGAAAGGTATGGGATAAAAAAAATTTTAGAGTTTTACAAAAAAGGTAATTCGGATGGATTATCAATCGATATTAGAGGTCTTTCGAATAAAACAATCGATAAAATTCTTGAGAAGAAAATAGATTTGATTATATGGACCTTAAATTCAATGGAAAGATTAAAGGAATTAAGTAAAAAAAATATACGAGCCATAATCACTGACGAAGTAAAAGACTTTGCAGATTTTTTGAAGAGAAAGACTTAAGTTTTCTAACTAATTTTGTACTAGAAGATCAACCTTTTTGAATCAATTCAAAGATTTTCATAGATTGATCGCCTCCTTGAAAACAAAGTTTTGCATCTTTCATGTTTGAGATTTGATCCCAATTATCGGCGATGTTTTCGGCATCCATTTTGTCTGCGGTGCCAAGATTTACACCGATAGTTTCATGGATCATAACTCTTGCAAAAACGCCTGCTCCTGCAGCCATAATAACTCCTGTTGGAGCATCTTCAGAAACCATATAGGTCACAGCGGGAGTTACATACTGAGGCTCGAGTCTCTCAAGAACTTCTCCTGGCATTAACTCCTCGGTCATTCTCGTTGCTGCGACAGGCGCCAAAGCATTACATTTGATATTGTATTTTGCCCCTTCAAGTTTAAGAGTATTCATCAATCCAACAACTCCCATTTTCGCGGCACCGTAATTAGTTTGACCAAAATTTCCGTAAAGTCCACTAGAAGAAGAAGTCATGACAATCCTTCCATAGTTTTGTTCTTTCATTATTTCCCAAACCGCCTTAGTGCAATTCACAGAGCCCATTAGGTGAACTTCCATAACCATTCTAAAATCTTCATCTTCTACTTTAGAAAAGCTTTTATCTCTTAAAATTCCTGCATTATTAACAAGAATATCGATACGGCCATAAGCATCCATGGCCTGTAGCACCATCTCTTTGACTTGATCTATATCAGTAACGCTAGCTCCATTAGCAATAGCTTCGCCTCCAGCTGCTTTAATTTCTTCAACAACTTTTTCTGCCGCAGAAGATGACCCTTCAGAAGCACCATCCACACTTCCACCCAAATCATTAACTACTAGTTTTGCACCCCTAGATGCTAGATCTAAAGCATGCGATCTACCTAAGCCTCCGCCGGCACCTGTTACTATTGCTACTTTGTCATCAAACCTTATGGACATTAGAACTCCTTTCGATAAAATAATTTTTTTGAATGCGTAATCTTACCCTTTGTTAGCCTTCATTCAAACCTAATGACAAAAAGAAAATCTGATCTTGATCTCTCGCCTGTTTTTATCGGTATTGGCGACTTTGTCGATAAGAATACCTTGGAAAAATCCCTTAATCCGCTAGAACTTTTTTCCCTTACAGCAAGAAAAGCTTTAGCTGACACTAAAATTGAAAATTTACATGAACACATAGACTATGTGGGAACCGTCAGGCTTTCAGTAGATTATCCCACAGCAACTAATCAGGATAGCTTTGGCTACAAAAATATATCTCATTCTATTGCTAACAATCTGAACATAAAGGCTAAAGAATTTGTTTATACTTCCATGGGTGGAAATGCTCCACAGGTTCTTATAGAGGATGCTGCAAAAAATATACTCTCAGGAGATATTAATTGTGCTTTGTTGAATGGAGGTGAGACCCTTAAAACAATGATAGATATTTTGAAGTCTGGAGAGAGTCTTGATTGGTATGACGATCCAGAAACTAGACCTCGAGAAATAGGAGAAAATGAACTTGGATTCAATGAGTATGAAAAAAACCACAAAATGGATTTACCTACTAATGTTTATCCTCTTTTTGCTCAGGCTATCAGAAAGGAACAAAAAAAGACTGCAGACGAACATCTGAAAGATTGTGCTCATTTATTTTCGAAGTTCTCAAAGATTGCTGCAGATAATCCTTATTCTTGGTTTCAAACTTATAGATCTCCAGAGGATATCTCTGAAGTGTCTCAAAGTAATAGATATGTTGGTTATCCTTACACAAAATACCTAAACTCCGTCATAAGAGTAAACATGGGGTCATCTTTGGTTTTGACTTCATACGGTTACGCAAAAGAATTAGGAATTCCTGAAAATAAATGCATCTTTCTCACAGGCTTATCAATTGCCAATGATGTCTGGAATGTATCAGAAAGGCCTTCCCTAACTGATTCACCTGCCATAAAATTTTGTGTTTCAAATGTCTTTAACCAAAGCAACACCGGTTTGGAGGATTATAAATATTTTGATATTTATTCTTGTTTTCCATCTGCCGTCCAAGTTGCTATGAAAGAAATTGGAATAAATGATGATTTTGAAAGACCATTAACAGTAACCGGAGGTTTGCCCTATTTTGGAGGACCAGGAAATAGTTACACGATAATGTCTACATCAGAAATGGTAAGAAAATTACGCTCTGATCCTGGTAAAGGTTTGTTAACAGCTAATAGTTGGTTTTTAACTAAACATGCTGCCATGACTCTTTCTTCATCTAAGCCTGAAGAGAGGTTATCTCTAGAAAAGAGTAATTCCATTCAAAATGAAATAAATTCAACGAAAATTAAAAATTTGGTAGAACAAGCAAATGGTGATGGAAAAATTGATACTTACACAATAATTAATGGAAGAAAAAAACTAGAATGTGCAATAATTATTGGCACTCTAGAGAATGGCTCTAGATTTTTAGCTAATTCATCAGATGATCAAGACCTTGCAAGCATTCTTGATAAGGATCTTTTAGATCTTCCTGTAAAAGTTGAACATAAAAACAATAAAAATTACTTTAAATTAATATGAAAGAAATAAACGTACTAGTTACTGGAGCTGCAGGTCAGATCTCTTATTCTTTACTTCCTAGGTTAATCAGCGGAGAAACCTTTGGTCCAAATACAAAGGTAAACCTAAAGTTAGTCGAAATTCCTCCAGTGTTAGATAAATTACAAGGAACCGTTTTAGAGCTGGAGGATTGTGGGTTTTCAAATTGCGGATCGATTATGTCTACGTCTGATATAAATGAAGCAGCTGAAGATTGTGACTGGGCTTTGCTAGTGGGTAGTATTCCTAGAGGGATAACAATTAACGGCAAAAAGATTGAAGAAAGAGGTGATCTTTTACACGTAAACGGTGGTATTTTCACAGATCAAGGAAAAGCCATTGGAACTAAAGGGAAAGAAGACGCAAAAATCCTTGTTGTTGGAAATCCAGCAAATACCAATGCGCTTATTGGAAAATCTAACTCGAATAATAACTCTCAGTTATGGATGGCAATGACCGCATTGGACGCAAATAGAGCAAAAGCTCAGGTTTCTATCAAAACTAATCGATCTATAGAGGACATAAAAGGAATGACAATATGGGGAAATCATAGTCCTACTATGTATCCCGATCTAGATAATGCATCTATTGATGGGAAATCTGTTTCAGAGATCATAAATGATAACAATTGGATAGAGAATGACTTCCTAGTGAGAGTCCAACAAAGGGGAAAAGAAATCATAGATGCTAGAGGAGCCTCCTCAGCAGCATCAGCTGCAAATGCTGCCATAGATACAGTGAAAAATGTAGAAAATGATACTGAAGAAGGTACTTGGTTCAGTGCTGCTGTTGCATCTGATGGAAGTTATGGCGTACCTGAAGGACTAATATTTGGTTATCCACTTAGGACGGAAAATGGAAAAGTCGAAATTGTTAAAGATCTTGAACTGAACGACTATGCTAAGGCAAAAATTGAAATTACTACAAGTGAGCTCTTAGAAGAGAAAGAAGAAGTAAAAGACCTTATAGCCTAATTATTTTTTACTTATTATCAGACCTATTAAAAGAATTGATGCTAAAGCAATAATTCCTTCTTCGCCTAAGGCTTTTAAAGCAGATGATAAGTTTTGAAATACTTGACCAAAAAACGGTGTTTCGGGTCCAAAAATAACTCCAAAGAGAACCGAAACGGCTACAAATAGAGCTAATATTTCCGTAAACCTAAAAAGAAACTTCCTTATTTTTTTTATTTTAGGAACTTTTAAGCTATCGATTGGTTTTTTTATTTTGAAATTACGCATCGGATTTAAAAACTAGGGGAAGTTATCCCCTAGTTTTATTAAAGCATTTATTATCGAAGTAAATTGATAAGAATTGCTGCAACAAGAAGACCTACAATACCGTTGTCACCAAGAGTTTGAACAACAGCTAATAGGTTTCCTAGTACTTCTCCGAAGAACCAAGATTCTCCAAAAACAATACCAGCAACTACTCCTAAGGCAATTACTCCAATTAAAATACCAGTAAGACCTTTTACAAGATCACCGATCATCTTAAATGCATTTTCCATAATATCCCCCATATATGGTTATATATCTAGGTATTATAAAATTTTAGGCAATCTTGCCCTAATTTGGTCCTTTTTAAATGTCTTTTATTTTGATTTTGTCAAGGACTTAGAAAATCAGATATTTTTGAAATTTAAATGAAGTATAAAGACCTTAGATAGGCTACTTTTTTCTTACTTCAGCATAAATTTCGCTCTTTCCGTCTTTATATAAAATTAGAACATCATAAGGGGTAAATTTATCTCCAACTTCCATTCCAGGAGAACCCATAGGCATACCAGGAACAGATAAACCTATTGCATTTGGATTGTTTTCTGCAAGAAATTGAGAGATGTATTCACCTGGAACATGTCCCTCAAAAACATACCCTTCTTTAGAAACTGCTGTATGGCAAGATCCGTATTCAGGTTTGATTCCATATTTCTCTTTAATAGGAAGAAGATTTTTATGATCTTCTGGAGAGGTTTCAAAGCCTAGGCTATCAAGGTGTTTCATCCATTTTTTACAGCACCCACAAGTTGCAGTCTTATGCACTATTAAGGAAAGATCTTTCTCTAAACTTTCAAGTTTTGTTGAAGCTAAAGAAAACGAGAGAGACAGAAAGATTAGAATTAAAATATTTAGTTTCATTTATAAATAATAACAAGAATTATTACATTGTATAAGGTTGGAAAATA
The DNA here is from genome assembly GCA_902560275.1 of uncultured SAR86 cluster bacterium. Classification (GTDB taxonomy): domain Bacteria; phylum Pseudomonadota; class Gammaproteobacteria; order Magnimaribacterales; family AG-339-G14; genus CACNYO01. The sequence goes on from CACELJ010000004.1 coordinate 42,396, forward strand.
TCAATTCTTTTTATATTTTGGATTATCAATATCAATTTTCTTTTCAGTTAAATCATACAAAAAATCTATGATATTTTGATCAGAAACATCAATTTCATTATTTTTGATTTTGTCTGCAAGCTTACTTATAGAAAAGTCTTTATCTTTGATTAATTTAGCACCTAAAAGTATGAAATCATCATTAATTTTTTTCCCTAAATCTATTTCTCTTTTAACAATATTAAGAACGTTTGAAACTATCTGAAGCTTAAATCTTTTATTTGCCGGGTAATCATCTGATCTTGTTTCAGCATCTACAAAGTCAATAACTGCCTTCAGTAGCTCTGATGAAGATGGTCTGTCAAATATTGTCATAAGAAGTTTTTATGTTTAATCATATTCATTAAATCATATTCTGTTTCAGAAACCCTTCGTCCAATCGCTGCCTTTTCAATAGAATTTATTGAACCGCCTAAGTGTGCAAAAGCTTGCATCATGCAAATAACTCCCCATCTTAAAGAGCCAAAGAGCTGCCAAATGTCTATTTGAGACTCATCAATCTTAATATTTGAAATTGATTCATATCCTTCTATAAGCTCTTCTAAATCTCCCAAACCTCCAACTCTCTTATGAACGTTTCCAAATCGCCAAGATCTCACGCACAACCATCCTAAATCCTCCATTGGATTTCCAATATGAGCCAGTTCCCAATCAATAATTGATTCTAAGTTTGACTCTGAAATAATAAAGTTACCGAAGCGGAAATCTCCATGGACCAACACATTGTCGTATTTTGTTAATTCCTGAGTCTCTAGCCATTTGAATGCTAACTCAAAAACTGGCTGAGGTTGCTCAAAACTTGAATATACCAGGTAGAGTTTTTTTAATGTCTCCTCAAAAGTTACTGAATCCAGGTCAGTTAATTTATCTAATTTAGTTTGGTGAATAGTTGCTAGCGACCTGCCTATCTCAAAAGATAATTTACTGCGCACATTTTTATATTTATCATCTCTTAGAATTTTTCTCGGAATAGTTTCTCCAGGAATTGCTTCCATTACATAACCTTCACCGATATCTTCGTCTTCTGAGAATTCAAAAATTATTTCAGGGACTGGTGCATTATTTGATCTTACGATCCTTTGAATTTTTGCCTCTAATTTTTTTGGGACAGCCATGACTGATTGCTCTTTAGACAATGAGCGTCTGACAATGAGTTCATTGTTATTTTCAAGAATAATTCTATTTATATCAGCAGAGGCGCCTCCGGTAAGGGGAACCAATTTCTTAATATTTTGTTGCAGAGAATTCTCTAAGAATTCCTGAAAATTTTGCATACTAAGAAGATACTAAAGAAGCGTCTCTTTCACCAAAATCCCAGCCAGGGCCATTATGTTCATAATTTTTTAGGATTCGCCTTGCTACCGACTGAATATGTACTTCATCAGGACCATCATATATTCTTGCTTCTCTGGCATGACGATACATAAGACTTAGAGGAGTGTCGTCTGTAAGTCCTTTAGCGCCATGGACTTGAATGGCTCTATCAATCACGTTGTGAAGCATTTCAGCACCGACAACTTTGATAAGACCGATTTCGATTCGTGCATCATCTCCTTGATCAATCCTTTTTGCTGCATCGAGCGTTAAATGCCTCGAGGCTTGTATCTCACAAGCACTATCGAATACAAATTTTTGCAATAATTGTTTTTTTGTCAAAGGTGTTCCGAAAGTTTCTCTTTCGTGCATTCTTTCACAAAGTAAATCAAAAGCCCTTTGAGCTTGGCCAAGCCATCTCATGCAATGGAAAATTCTTCCTGGACCAAGTCTTTTCTGAGCAATGATAAAACCTTGCCCTCGTGGACCTAATAAATTTTCTTCTGGGACTTCGACGTTGTCGTACTCGACCTCATAATGACCACCGTTGATGCCTAAAACAGGCGTTTCTCTTACAATTTTATAACCAGGATTATCGGTTGGAACAATTATCATGCTAAAAGCACCATGACTTGGAGCTTCTAATTCAGTTCTACACATTACAGTTGTGTAAGCAGCTCTTGCTGCCCCAGTTGTAAACCACTTTCTACCGTTAATTCTCCAGACACCGTCCTCAAGAATTGCAGTAGTTTGAAGTTGAGTTGGATCGGAACTGGCAACTTCCGGCTCTGTCATTCCAAAGCTTGGAAAGATTTCTCCTTGAACAAGAGGCTCTAAGTATTGATCTCTCCAATAAGGCGAAGCAAATTCTCTTAACATGATTGAATCCTGTAGGGAGTGTGTTCCTAGGGCCACCATCGCAAAAGACGAACGACCGATTACTTCATTGACGTAGACATACTCCATGAATGGCATTCCGCCTCCACCAATGTCTGTTGGATGCCCTAAAGCCCAAATTTTTTCATCTTTTGCTAGCTGCATTAGGGAGCCAAGCATCTCTCTTGATTCTGGTATTCCTTTAGCTAGTTCAGTTTCTTTTGGATAGATTTCATTCTCTATGAAATCTTTAACTTTAGCCCTTATTTTCGTCCAATCTTTACTCATCTTTCTAATTCCCCTTGTTTTTTAATTGCGGAAATAAAATTACGTCCCTTATGGAATCTATTCCCGTAAGTAACATTACCAATCTATCCAATCCTATGCCAACACCAGCACAAGGTGCAAGGCCGTATTCAAGCGCCTCGATATAGTCTAAATCCATCTCCATAGCTTCCTCATCACCCTTTTCTTTATCTTCCATTTGCATTTTGAATCTTTCTAGCTGGTCTTCTGGATCATTTAACTCAGAAAAACCATTTGCAATCTCTTTACCATCTATGAAAAGTTCAAATCTATCTACATAACCCTCATCACCTTCTGATTTTCTTGATAAAGGAGAAATCTCCAGAGGATATTTATAGATAAAAGTTGGTTCAGAGAGCTTATCTTCAACTTCTGACTCAAAAATTTCAGCTTTTAATTTGCCAATAGATAAAGTTTTGAAATTTTCAATTTTTAGTGCTTTTGCAAATTTTCTTAGGCTATCTATATCGTCTAAATCTTTTTTATTAAGAGATGTATTTTTAGTGAGAGCTTCATCAAAAGATAATCTTTTAAATTTTTTAAAAGATCTTTTGCTTTGTTCTAAATTCGAAAGATGCTTTATTAATGCCTCCACAAAATCCATCTGAAACTCATAATCTTCATAAGCGGTATAAAATTCCAACATGGTAAATTCAGGATTGTGTTTAGTGGATAATCCTTCATTTCTAAAATTTCTATTAATCTCATAAACCTTTTCAAAACCTCCAACAACAAGTCTCTTCAAGTAAAGTTCTGGAGCAATTCTTAAATACAAATCCATTCCTAAAGCATTGTGATGAGTTACGAAAGGTTTGGCAGCAGCTCCTCCAGGAATGGGATGCATCATTGGTGTCTCAACCTCTATAAACCCACTTGAATCAAAGTAATTCCTAGTCTCAGAAATAATCTTGCTTCTGGTTAAAAAAACTTCTCTTGCTTCCTCATTAACTAAGAGATCTAAATATCTTTTTCGATATCTCTGTTCAACGTCGACAAGTCCTTGATGTTTTTCGGGCAAGGGTTTAAGTGATTTGGTTAATAGAATAGCTTCAGTTACCTTGATTGATAGTTCCCCTGTGTTGGTTTTAAAAAGCTCTCCTTCTACGCCAATGATGTCTCCAATATCCCAAGTTTTAAAATCATCGTAGTTACTTAAAGTATCTTCTCTTAAATAAAGCTGAATTTGTGCGCTCATATCTTGGATCGTAGTAAAACTGGCTTTTCCCATAAGCCTTCGAAGCATAATTCGACCTGCAACTTTAACGCTGATACTTGTGTTCTCTAAATCATCTTTGCTTAAATCTGAGTATTCTTGAATTAATTCCTTGGCTAATTCATTTCTCCTGAATGAATTGGGATAGTCCTTTCCTTGTTCCCTAAGTTTCTTTAATTTTTCTTTTCGTACTTCAAATAAATTATTTTCGTCTTGCTCTTTCAATTAAATGCCCTCTTTTAAACTAGCCTCAATAAATAAGTTGATATCACCATCCAGGACTGAATTGCAGTTTGAAGTCTCTACTCCAGTTCTTAGATCTTTAATTCTAGACGAATCTAAAACATATGACCTTATTTGACTTCCCCAGCCAATATCTGATTTTGAATCTTCTAGGCTCTGCAATTCCTCTTCTTTCTTATTTAGTTCCAACTCATAAAGCCTTGCTCTTAATTGTTTCATGGCTTCTTCTTTATTTCTATGTTGGGATCTTCCACTTTGACATTGGACAACGATGCCGGTTGGTTCATGAGTCAATCTAACAGCAGAATCAGTTTTATTAACATGCTGCCCTCCAGCCCCACTTGCACGATAAGTATCGACTCTTATATCTGCAGGATTTAAATCTACTTCAATATCATCATCTATTTCTGGAGAAACGAAAATCGATGCAAATGAGGTATGTCTTCTATTTCCTGAATCAAAAGGTGATTTTCTCACAAGTCTATGAACTCCAGTCTCTGTTCTTAGCCAACCGTAAGCATAATCACCTGAATATTTTATTGTAGCGCTTTTAATTCCAGCGACATCACCTGGAGAAACCTCTATAACTTCTACTGTAAATTTTTTATCTTCGCCCCACCTAAGATACATTCTCATCAACATTTCTGCCCAATCTTGCGCCTCAGTCCCTCCTGATCCTGCCTGAATATCAAGAAAAGCATCATTAGGATCCATCTTATTTGAGAACATTCTTTGAAATTCCAATTCCTTAAGTTGTGATTCAAGATTAACTACTTCATCAGATAAATCTTTAATCTCTGAATCACTCGAAATTGCTTCTAATTCAATTAAATCATTAACATTAGAAGATAATTCTGAATACAGGGTTATTATTTTTTCTAAAAAAGATTTTTCTTTATTGAGTATTTTAGCTTTTTCTTGATCTTGCCAAACTTCAGGATTTTCAAGTTCTAGATTAATCCCTTTTAATTTTGACTCTTTATCCGATAAGTCAAAGATACCCCCTTAACTCATCAAGAGAGTTTTTTGCAGCTATTAAGCGATCCTTTAATGAAATCTCTTGCATCTTTAAATCTTATTAAATATGAATTCTTTCAAATCTGAGAAATTGTAATTCATGGTTTCATATTTTTCTTCTGAATCTAAGAATTTTTGTAGTCGTTTAGGAGTATCGGAAAAATTAGGTATGACCTTTTTTATGGTATCAATAAACTTTGAAGGGTGAGCTGTCGCAAAACAGACATAATTTTCAGCGCTTCCTTCGCGAATATTTTTAATCCCAATTGCAGTATGTGGATCAAAAATATCCCCTGTCATTTCATAAAGAAATTCAATCTCCTCAAGAATTTCTTCATCAGCAACCGAATGACTTTCAAAAATATTACAGAGATCTTTATAAAGCTTATTAGCGATGGAAAAGCCTTCTTTCTTGAATTGTTTCATTAATTTTTGTGTCTCGATTCCGTTTCCTTCCATCGAATCAAACACCAATCTCTCAAAGTTACTAGCAGACGAAATATCCATACTAGGTGCCAATGATTCCATTGTATTGAGTTTTCTATAAATATTATTTTTGAAAAAGATATCAAGAACATTATTTCTGTTTGTAGCAATGTTTATCTTATTAAGGTTAAGACCCATCTTTTTTGCATACCAACCAGCATATGCATGACCAAAGTTTCCAGACGGGATTGAGACATTAATTTCTTTTTTGTCGATCCTTGAACTCAAATAAAAGAAATATACTGTTTGTGCAAGAATTCTAGTCCAATTTATCGAGTTAATGGACGCAAAGAGCATGTCTTTATTTTCTGAAGTATCTGCAAACATTTTTTTTACAAAGTCTTGGCAATCATCGAAATTTCCAGTTACAGAGACCGCTTCGACATTATCTTTATTCCAGGTTGTCATTTGTTTTCGTTGGACTTCTGATATTTTTCCATCAGGAAAAAATATAAAGGAATGTAAATTTTCGTAGTTTTGACATGCTGCGATGGCTGCAGATCCAGTATCGCCGCTTGTTGCTCCTAAGATAACTATTTTTTTTCCTAACTTCTCTGAGGCTGCGTTTAGAAACCTGCCTAAAAGTTGCATTGCAACATCTTTAAATGCGAGTGTTGGGCCATGGAATAATTCTAAAACATGTCCAAATTCGTAATCTTTAATTTGAACCACATCATTTGTTTCAAAATTTTTGTATGCATCTGAAATTATCTTTTGTAATTCATCTTTTTGTAGAAAATCACCGATGAACGGTTTGATAACAATCTGTGCTATTTCTGTATAGGACAAATTTTTCATATTATCTATGACTGCGCTTTCAAGCTTAGGAATTACAGATGGAACAAATAACCCTCCGTCAGAAGCTGTACCTGAAGCTAAAACACTCTCAAAGGAAGCTTCTTTAGCTTTACCTCTTGTACTTACGTATTTCATTTATTTGGATTAAAAATTCTAAGATGAACAATCTTTTTGAAAATGTCCTTCTCATTAGAAAAGCTATTTAAAAGTTCTTCTAATTCAATTTCATTACATTCATTGAGGACAATTACTATAGGAATAAGACCATTTTGTGAAAAATCTTCCTTCTGAATCACAGACTCGATACTTAAGTTTTGCTTTGCAATGAAAGATGATATTTTGGCCATTACTCCCGGACTATCATTTACTTCCAATCTTAAATATCTCTGACAAGAAAAAGTATTATTGGAAATCTCCATTAATCCCTTACCGAATTTACTATAATGAACCTTATTATTCTGAGACATGTCAAAAAGGTCAGATAATATTGAGGATGCAGTAGGTTTTGGTCCGGCTCCCGGACCGTAAAAAAGATTAGAGCCTGAATCTTTAGTAAAAACTTCTATTGCATTCATTTCTTCATTTACTTTAGATAGTATTGAAGATTGTTGAATTAACGCAGGAAATGATTTCAAAATAAGTCTATTTTTTTCATAAGATCCTATTGATAAAGGTTTGATTGAATACCCAAGCTCTAAAGCAAACTTGAAGTCTATACTCTCAACTATATCTATTCCTTCAATATCTAATTCAATGGAACTATCTAATTTTGAACCGAAAGCAAGGTACGATAATACTTTTCCTTTCTGAGCTGCATCAGTGCCGTTGAGATCTAATGTTGGATCTGCTTCAGCGAAACCAAGTTCTTGGGCTTGCTTTACACCTTCCTCCAACTCAATACCGTCTGATTCCATTTTGGATAGTATATAGTTGCTTGTTCCGTTAAGAATTCCTGCAAACCAAGAAATATTTTCAATTCTTGCTTTTGAAGAAAGTGACCTAATAATTGGAATTCCTCCAGCAACAGAAGCCTCAAATCCAATGAATAAATTATTTTCTTCAGCTAATTTAAATAGCTCATCTCCATGCAAAGATATCATTGCTTTGTTAGCAGTTATGAAGTCTTTTTTAGATTCAAGAGCTTGTTTTGCGACTTTATATGCATCGTCTATTCCACCCATAACCTCGATGACAACATCAATGGAATCATTCTTGTTAATAGATTCAAAATCGGTGTGAATATTTCCATTGAACTTACCCTTGTATCCTCTTAATTTGCCGCTTTTTGTCACTACATCGGTTACTAAAAAGTCTGTATCAAACATTTTCTTATAGAAATCAGCATTTACCGTTAATAATTCCAATACTGCTCCTCCGACGTTTCCTGCTCCGCATAAAGCAATTTTTATCTCTTGCTGGACCATTAGAATATTTTTTTTATGCCTTTAACTGCTTGATTTATTCTTTGTCTGTTCTCGATTAAAGAAAATCTGACAAAGCTATCTCCATACTGCCCAAAACCAATTCCTGGCGAAACTGCTACGTCACATTCATTAAGTAATAACTTAGAAAATTCAATAGATTTCATTTTAAATTTATCTGGAATTTTAGCCCAAACGAACATAGTTGCTTTTGGTTTCTCAACCTCCCAGCCAATTTTATTTAATCCATCACATAAGACATCCCTTCTTTCTTTATACATATCTCTAATGTTATTAACTTCTTGATCTCCTTCATTAAGAGCAACAATTGATGCAACCTGAATTGGGGTAAATAATCCATAGTCATAATATGATTTAACTCTAGATAGAGCGCCGATAAGATCTTTGTTTCCACAACAAAAACCAACTCTCCATCCTGGCATATTGTAACTTTTAGATAGTGTAAAAAACTCTACTCCAATATCTTTTGCTCCTTTTACTTCTAAAAAGGAAGGAGCTTTATAATCGTCAAAACATAAATCTGCATAGGCTAAATCATGAATAACCCAAATTTCATTTTTCTTGGCAATCTCAACAACCTGCTCAAAAAAATCTATATCAACACACTCAGTAGTTGGGTTCGATGGAAAATTTAAAACAAGCATTCTTGGCTTAGGAAATGTATTAGCAATTGCTTCTTCAAGTTGATTAAAAAAATCAATGCCTGGACCGATAGGAACATGTCTTATATCTGCTCCTGCAATGATAAACCCAAAAGGATGAATGGGATAAGATGGATTCGGGACTAGGATGACGTCTCCTTTATCCATCGTTGCAAGAGCTAAATGTCCAAGACCTTCTTTAGATCCCATTGTAACGATTGCCTCATTTTCTGGATCAATAGAGATATTATATTTTCTGTCGTACCAATCTGAGATGGCCTTCCTTAACCTTGGAATTCCTTTCGATTGAGAATAGCGATGAGTTTCTTTTTTATTGACTGTCTCAGTAAGTTTATTAACTATAAAATCAGGAGTAGCTTGATCAGGATTTCCCATGCCAAAATCAATAATGTCTTTCCCATCGTGACGAGCTTGAATTTTTAATTGATTTATCTCCTCAAAAACATATCGAGGTAGACGTTCTATTCTAGAAAAATCTTTATCCATTTTAATTCAGTAATTTTATGAGCCTATCTGGTTCAATAAATCCTGGAATGATACTTCCATCTTCTTTAAGAATTGCAGGGGTCCCTTGGACGCCAATACTGCGCCCTAAAATATAGTGGGATTCCACTGGATTATTGAGACAATTTATCATTTCAATGTCCTCACCTTGCTTTAACAAGGTCAAAGATTTGTTTTTTTCAGTTGAACACCATGCAGATATAATTTTTTGACCAGCTTCCGAAGCAAGACCTTGCCTTGGAAAAGCTAGATAATTTACCTGGATTCCAAGTTCATTGTACGATTGAATTTGACTGTGAAATTTTCTGCAATAACCACAATCTACATCAGTAAATACATATATTTGATGAAGAGGATTTCTAGCCTTAAATGTAATCAAAGTAGTTTTATCTAGTTCCTCAATTTTTTCTAACCTTGCCTTAGCTTTTGACTCATCGCTAAGGTTTAAAATGCCTTCATCAGTGATCCTTAGAAGATCACCGTAGAAAATACTTTTTCCATCATTTGATATATAGAGTAAAGAACCATCGCTTAATTTAACCTCATAAAAACCTTCTTGAGGGGATACAGAAACCGATTCAATTTCAAAACTAGCAGGCAAAATAGACTTCAGAGAATCAAGAAACCTATTATCTTGGGAACCTAAAACAAGACTAAAAAAAATAAATGCAGTAGTAAAAAAATATCTCATTTAACCTCTTGGATGATGAGTTTTATGAATAGATTTAAGTCTTTCGTTTGCCACTTCTGTATAGATTTGGGTTGTATTGAGACTTGCGTGTCCAAGTAAAAGTTGGACAACCCTCAAGTCGGCTCCATTATTCAGCAAGTGAGTCGCAAAAGCATGTCGTAAAGTATGAGGTGAAATTTTTGATGAATCAATGTTTGCCTTCATGCAACATTCCTTTATTCTCAACCAAAATCCTTGTCTCGTAATTCCTGATCCACGAGAATTTAAAAATAAATGATCCTCTGTAACATTTTTAAGTAACTCAGGTCTTATTTGCTCAATATATTTTTTTAATAGACTTATAAGCTCCTCCCCTATTGGCACTATTCTTTCTTTAGAACCCTTTCCAAGAATTCTAATTACCCCTTGATTAAAATTTATATCACTCAACTTAAGATTAAGAAGTTCCGACACGCGCATGCCGCAAGAATATAAAGCTTCAATCATTGTTTTATCTCTAAAACCTAAGTTTGTCTTTTCGTCAGGAGCATCAAGAAGATCATTAATTTGTTGCTCAGTTAACGTATTAGGCAGTTTTCTGGGTAATTTTGGACTTTCTATATCTTTTGTAGGATTACTTTGAATTAAATTTCTTGATTCAAGATAACCAAAAAAAGCTTTTATAACAGACAAATTTCTTGATACGGTTTTGGCCGATAAGCCTTTTGAAAGCCTAAAAGACATAAATTCCATGATCTCTGCTCTTGTGACATCGCTTAATACAATTTTTGATTTATCCAAATATTTCAAAAAAAGATTTAGATCTCTTGAGTAGGAGTCCAATGAATTTTTAGATAGTCCTTTTTCGATCCATAAGGAATCTATAAAACTTTCTATTTGTAAACTATTTTCTCCCATGAGAACGAGAGATTAGATTTTTTCTTGAATTCTTGCTGACCTTCCAGATCTTTCTCTAAGGTAGTAAAGTTTTGACTGTCTAACTTTCCCCTTTCTTTTCAATTCAATGGACTTAATCAAAGGACTATGCAGTTGAAAAGTCCTTTCAACACCAATACCGCTTGATATTTTTCTCACAGTAAATGATGAGTTTAAACCCCTATTTTTTCTACCAATCACAACTCCTTCAAAAGGCTGTGTTCTCTCCCTTGAACCTTCTTTAACAATGACTTGCACTAGAACGGTATCTCCCTGATTGAATTCAGGCAAGTCCTCTTTTAATTGAGCGTTTTCGACTATCTGTACTGATTTTCTAGTTTTCATTATTAATTATGCTTAAAAGCTCGGCAATTCTATCAGATTCGTAGCCAAGGTCACTAAGAAATTCTTTAATTAGGTCGATATCTTGCCGGTTTAGATCATGTTGTCTGATCAGGTCTTGTCTTCTTAAAAAAGTCTTACCAAGTGAATGTTTTCTCTTCCATTTTTCAATTTGGTCATGATTTCCTGATAATAGGATTTCAGGGACTTTTCCAAGTTCATTTTTTTTTGGTCGGGTGTATTGAGGATGTTCCAAAAGAGCACCCTCAAAGGAATCATTCTTCACAGATTCTTCATCGCCAACCACGCCATTAATAAATCTGATGATGGCTTCCAAGAGAGCCATAGAAGGAATTTCACCTCCCGTTAATACATAATCTCCGATGCTAATCTCCTTATCAACTTCTGCGTCTATAACGCGCTGATCCAGACCTTCGTATCGCGATGATAAAAATATTAGTGAATCTTCTTTAGAAAGCTCCCTAGCTGTCTGAGATGTTAAGGTATCTCCAGATGCTGATAAATGGATTACCTTTGACGAGCCGGAAAAAGTATCTTTTGTGTGTTTAATACATTTTTGTATCGGTTCAGATTTAAATACCATTCCTGGCCCTCCCCCATAGACTTTATCGTCTATTCTGTCTCTACCATTTAAAAAATCTCTAGGATTAAAACATTTAATTCGAATTAATCCTGAATCTGAAGCTTTTTTTACGATCCCAGATTGCAAGAATGGAACATACATTTCTGGGAAGACAGAAATAAAAGCATATTTTTTAGTCAATTTCCCAATCCACTATTATGTGTTCACCAATTTCAATCACAAACTTACCAATTATCAAAGGAATTAAAACCTCCTTTTCATTAATCTCACAAACAAGAACATCATTAGCTCCTGTAGGCATTATTTCTTTAACTTGTCCATTAAAGCTCTTGTTAGAACTTATCACCTTTTTCCCAATCAGATCTTTCCAATAATATTCTCCATCTGGAAGATCAGGTAGATTATCTTCATCAATAAATAGATCCAGATTTTTATATTTTTCTGCTTCGGAAATTGAGTTAATGGAATCAAACTTAATTAGAGTTTTTTTTCCAGATTTAGAGATTTTGCTTAAAGTTAGTTTATGGATACCGTTTAGATCTATAAAAAATTCTTTATATTTTGAAAAACCTGAGGGATTATCTGAGTGAGCTATCAAATTGAAATGACCTTTCAGACCTACAGGTTTTCCAAGTCTTCCAATTAAAATGAGGTTTACTTCGTCAGTAAACCCCATTTTATTTTATAGAGAAAGATAAATATTACTTGTCGTCGTCTTCGCCTGTTATTGCATCTTTAATAGAATCAACAACATTTGATACACCTTCTACAGCTGCTTCTACAGTTTCGCTTACAGCTTCGACAGCTTCTTCAACAACTTCACTAGCGCCTTCAACAACTTCTTTTGCAGTATCAACTACAGTTTCTGCAGCTTCACCAACTACTTCTGCAGCACCTTCAACTACCTCTGAGGCAGTATCAGTAACAGCATCAACAGCAGCACCAGCTACTTCAGTTACGCCTTCAGCTACCTCTTTGACTGCACCTTTAACATCGCCATCCATGACAGCATCAGCAATTTCACCAGCAGCTTCAGCAACTTCGCTACCAACTTCTGCAACACCGTCCACAGCAGCTTCTACAGTTTCACCGACTGCCTCAACAACTTCTTTAGCAGTGTCTACAGCGCCTTCAGCTACTGCTTCTGCAGTTTCCACTACAGCTTCTACACCTTCTCCAGCAACTTCAGCAGCGCCTTCAATAGCCTCTTTTGCAGTTTCGCCTACTCCTTCGATGCCTTCTTCAACAATATTTTTATCGTTTTCCATATTTATTTCCTTTTTATTTGAATTTTCTCCGTCAGCGACTTCAACTTCTGACCCTTCATCACTTGATACATCTGACGGACTGTCAATTTTATGTTGTTCTGATTTTTTTGCAATCCTCTTAGCCTTTTTTAACTCCTTTTTTTCTTGAAGTTTTGAAAGCTGGTCAGGAGTCATTTTTGACTCTTTAACGAGACTAGTAACTTTATTCGAAGTTTGAGCACCTTTGCTAAGCCAATATTCAAGTCTTTCGTGATCAATTTTAAGACGAATTTCTTGTCCTGTTGCAAAGGGGTTAAAAAAACCTAATCTTTCAATGTAACCACTGTCTCTAGGTCTCCTAGAGTCAGTAACTGTGAAATGATAGAACGGCTTTTTCTTTGCCCCACTTCTGGATAATCTAATTGTTACCATTTGCTAAAAAATAAGAACGCTATTCTAAGTTAAATATTTATCTATTCAAGAAAAACATTCTATAATTTAGAAATTATTAACTACTCACATTAAATATTGAACGATCTTCCTATCTGGCTTCTCTTGGCTAGTATTTTTCTCTTACTTATCTTATCTGCTTTCTTTTCTGGCTCAGAAACTAGCATGATGGCAATTAATAGATACCGCTTGAAATATCTAGCAAAAGAAAAAAACAGAGCAGCTATAAGAATAGAAAAATTATTAAGAAGGCCTGACAGATTGCTGGGCATAATCCTTATAGGTAATAATTTTGTAAATATTCTTGCGTCTGCTCTGACAACTATATTGTTTATGAAACTTTATGGAGATGTGGGAGTTCTGATTGGGTCAATTCTTCTTACGATAGTGATTTTAATATTTTCAGAGGTAACTCCAAAAACTTTTTCTGCAATAAAACCTGAACCTTTAGCATTTTTTTCTTCCTTTCCGCTAAAAATTTTGCAGAAAGTTCTTTTTCCATTGGTTTCAGTTATAAATTATTTTTCTAATTTCTTGCTAAGGTTTTTGGGGATCAATAGAACTGAGAATGACGGAGAGGATGTGTCTCCAGAAGAGCTGAAAGCTATATTGGAAACATCAGGAGATTTAATTCCAACAAGATATCAAGATATGCTCTTAAGCATTCTGGAGTTAGATAAAATTTCTATAGAAGAAGTCATGACTCAAAGATCTGAGATTATTGGCATCGATTTGAGCGATGACTTCAATGAAATTCTAGAACAACTTCAAAAAAATCAAGTTGATTTTCTACCAATTTTCGACCAGAACCTAGATGACTTAAGAGGAATGCTTGATCTATATGGAATTACAAACTTTCTATCTCAGGATCATAAAGATTTGGATAATTTGGTTGAAGCGTCAGAAGATGCTTATTTCATTCCCGAAAATACTTCATTAAGTCAGCAATTATTTAATTTTCAAAAAGAGAGAAAAAGAGTTGGAATTGTTATAGATGAATATGGCTCTGTGAAAGGTTTGCTTTCTTTAGAAGATATTTTGGGAGAAATTGTTGGGGAATTAGCCAAAAATAACGATGATTCAAAGTTTGAAATAATGGAACAAAGAGATGGGTCTTTTTTAATTGATGCAAGTGTTCCAATTAGGGAGATTAACAGAAAGTTACAATGTGATTTACCTCTTAACGGACCAAGAACTCTTAATGGACTTATTCTTGAGCAGATAGAAACTATCCCTGAAGCCAATGTAAGTATCACTATTCAAAATGTCATTATTGAAACCGTTCTCGTCAGAAATAATATGATAAAAATAGCTAGGCTATTTAAATCAACTGAAGAGGAAGGCTCAGAAGACTAGATATAGAAAGCTAAGCCTGAGAAAACTACAGTTAAAACGAGGCTTGAAGTAATCACTCCTCTAACAGATGCAATCACAGGATACATCTTTCCATATATTGCATTTAACTCAATTAAAGCGATTAATGCACAAATAATTAAAAAATCCAGGCCAAGATATCCTGGATCTGTTCCTGTGGCGGGCGTTCCCATAAAGTAAGATTTAACAGGACTGTGTGCTGAAGAAATCATGAAATAGAGCATTGGTAGTGAAAATAAAGTGTTTGTTCTAGAAGCTAAACCCGCTTTTGCACCAGCAGCAACCGCATCACCTTCTTTGAGACCAATGACAATTTTTTGATTTCTCCAAATAATGCCCCACACATTAAGCATCATTAAGGTTCCCATTATTGAACCAAGAACAATCTCTGTTGTAGCTAAAACTTGAAGGTAATATAAGAGGATCACTCCGGTAACAAAAGTAAAGAAGGCAGCCCATCTAAACCACCATAAAGCATTAGGTGCTAATTTTTTCATAACGTCAGACTTAGCATCAGGATCCGCAACCTTTACATATTCTGTTTGAACAAAATTAAAATAATAAAGTAGACCTATCCAAGCAATTCCAAAAAGGACATGTCCCCATCTAACTAAAACGCTATAAATAAATGTTTCTTCCATCTGTGTGCCTCCTATTAATACTTATTATAAAACGAATCTTCTATTTTCAAAAAAAAAGGGGCATACCATGAGCCCCTTTTTTTTAAAAGCTTAAGGATTACATCATTCCATCCATTCCGCCCATCCCTGGAGGCATACCTGCTGGCATGGCTGGTGCCTCTTGTGGAATTTCTGAAATCATTGCTTCAGTTGTAATCATCAAACCTGCTACAGATCCTGCAGCTTGTAAAGCGGTCCTAGTAACTTTTGCAGGATCTAAAATCCCCATTGCAATCATGTCGCCAAAATCGCCAGAAGCAGCATTAAATCCATAATTACCTTCTTCAGATTTTATTTTATCGACGATGACTGAAGATTCCTCACCAGCGTTTGAAACTATCTGCCTGATTGGAGCTTCCATGGCTTTAAGAGCAATAGAAATACCAATGTTTTGATCTTCATTATCACCTTTCAATTTAGCACATCCTTGTAGAGCTCTTATCAATGCAACTCCACCGCCTGGCACTACTCCTTCTTCGACTGCAGCTCTAGTGGAATGAAGAGCGTCCTCAACTCTCGCTTTCTTCTCTTTCATTTCCATTTCAGAGCCAGCACCAACTTTTATAACAGCGACACCACCAGCAAGTTTTGCAACTCTTTCTTGAAGTTTTTCTCTATCATAATCAGATGTAGTTTCCTCTATTTGTGCTCTTATTTGGTTTACTCTGCCAGAAATATTATCTTGAGAACCAGCTCCATCAATAACCGTTGTATTTTCTTTTGATAAAACAACCTTTTTAGCAGTACCTAGAGACTCAAGAGTAGCATTCTCTAATTCAAGGCCTACTTCTTCTGATATCACTGTTCCTCCTGTAAGAATAGCTATATCTTCAAGCATAGCTTTTCTTCTGTCTCCAAAACCTGGGGCTTTACACGCAGCCACTTTAACAACACCTCTCATGTTATTAACCACTAATGTTGCTAAGGCTTCACCTTCAATGTCCTCAGCAATAACGAGAAGAGATCTACCTGCTTTTGCAACACCTTCTAATAAAGGTAGCAAATCTCTTATGTTTGAAATTTTTTTGTCATGAAGAAGAATAGCTGGATCTTCAAGTTCTGTGATCATCTTCTCTTGATTATTAATAAAGTAAGGTGAGAGGTATCCTCTATCAAATTGCATACCTTCAACTACTTCTAGTTCATTTTCAATTCCGCTTGCCTCTTCTACAGTGATAACACCCTCTTTACCAACTTTTTCCATAGCTTCAGCAATAATGTTTCCAACTTCTTCATCGCTGTTAGCTGAAATTGTTCCCACTTGAGCTATTGCATTACTCTCTTCACATGGTTGAGACATTTTTTGAACGCTTTCAACTGCTTGGGCAACTGCTTTATCTATGCCCCTTTTTAAATCCATTGGATTAAAACCAGCAGCAACAGACTTAAGTCCTTCATTAACAATAGACTGGGCTAGAACTGTAGCAGTGGTTGTTCCATCTCCGGCAGCATCTGAAGTTTGACTTGCAACTTCTTTCACCATTTGAGCTCCCATATTTTCGAATTTATCTTCTAACTCGACTTCTTTAGCAACTGAAACACCATCTTTAGTTACAGTTGGTGCACCAAATGATTTGTCTAAAACTACGTTTCTTCCTTTAGGACCTAAAGTTACTTTTACAGCATTTGCTAAAATATTTACTCCTTCGAGCATTTTGCTTCTTGCTGAATCACTAAATTTTACATCTTTAGCCATTTTTACCTCTTTTAATTAATATTATTAAGAAATGGTGCCAAGAATATCGCTTTCACTTAATATTAAAAGCTCTTCACCATCAACTTTGACAGTATTGCTTCCAGCATATTGCCCAAAAACAATAATGTCTCCAACTTTAACGCTTAATTCTTGAGTTTCACCTGAATCAAGAACCCTTCCAGGGCCAACTGCTAAAACTTCTCCTTGAGATGGCTTTTCAGCAGCACTTCCAGGTAAAACGATTCCTCCGGCAGTAGTTTCTTCTTCATCACTACGCTTTACAAGGACTCTGTCTCCTAAAGGATTAAATTTCATATTATTGCTCCTAAATAAATTCAATATAATTGAGTGCGGCATTGTATGCGACACATCATTCAATAACAATAGATATATATAGCCTTAGAGGGAATTTTCAATGAATTTTAGATAAAAAAAGTTAAAAAGAATGCCTAAATAGTCAAAAAAAAGGTCAAAAAATGTACCATCTCTATATGGAAGAAAAAATTGGATTATTTCAGTAATCGGTGCATAAGAACCTATTAAGATTGAAGCTATAAAAAAATTTGTTGCCTTAGTTAAAAAAAAAGATAAAAGAAGAAAAGCAGAAAAATGAAGCAAATAGTCAGGAATTTGAAAATTTGACTCGCTGCCTGGTTCGGAGAACAAACCATAAGATACCAAGGCTAATGTAAAACAAAATAATATCCTCCAAAAATTTACAATCATTCTTTAATCTTTTAATGATAATTTAAAAGAGGTATTGACCAAAATAATTGTAAATATAATTGCTGGAATTCCAGAAAGTGCACATATGACAAAAAATTCTCCAAAACCGTATGAATCAACAATAAAACCAGATGAACTTGAAATCAATCTTGAAGGCAAAGTTCCTAACAAAAATAATCCGGCGTATTGAGTTGCTGTATATGTTTTGGATACAACGCTGGAAAGTAAAGATATTACGACCACGACAACAAACCCTTGAGTAAAATTATCAGCAGTAATCGTTAAGATAAGAAAACTTAAATCTTTGCCCACATTATTAAGTAGTAGAAAGAGTAAATTAGTCAAAGGAGCTGAAACAGAGCCTGCAATAAGCATGCTTGCAATTCCAAATCTATGAATTAACAAGCCACCAAATAAACCTCCTGCAATCGTCATGGAAAGACCGTAAAGATTTGTATAGGTTGCCACCTCAGACTTAGTAAATCCAAGAAATTGATAGAAAGGCATTGCCATAGGGCCAAGAAAAATGTCACTC
>CACELJ010000005.1:0-59997 GCA_902560275.1 uncultured SAR86 cluster bacterium
ATAAAAACCTCTCAAATTTGTCATACAAAGCAAGGTCCGATTCATGTAAATGTAAATCAGATATTAGAACCGCACTCATGAATGAGTTATTGTTTTAGAGATGCACTCAGAATTTTTATATCTTCTCTTGGTACGTCCTGATAAGGTCCAAAGCTTCCTGTTTGCACTGTTGCCATTTCATCGACAACTTCTTGACCCTTTACGACTTTTCCAAAGACAGCGTATCCCCATCCCATTGGAGTTTCAGATGAAAAATCTAGACTAATATTATCTTGAAGATTAATGAAAAACTGTGAAGTTGCTGAGTGAGGATCATTGGTTCGGGCCATTGATAATGTATACCTATCATTTTTTAAACCATTATTGGCTTCATTTTGTATTGGTTCCTGAGTTTCTTTTTGTTCCATTCCAGAAATATGACCGCCTCCTTGGACAACAAAACCTGGAATTATTCTATGAAAGATTGTTTCCTCAAAAAAACCGCTTTCAACGTAAGACACAAAGTTTTTAACTGTTATCGGCGCATCATCTTCGTAAAGTTCAATTTCCAAAGTGCCCATTGTCGTGACTAGAACTACAATAATATTATTCATAATTTCCTCTTTAGATATCATTCTAATCTATAATTGATCTTCTCTGAAATGAAGATATTTGATTCAAAAAGTTCTAAAAAGATAAGTTTTAATCCATTAAAAGAAGGAAAAGTATCACTTTACGTTTGTGGAATGACAGTTTATGACTCTTGCCACATTGGACATCTTAGAACTTTTTTATCCTTTGATTTTATAGTTAAGTCCTTTAGGGCTCTTAACTATGATGTCCATTATGTAAGAAATATTACTGATGTAGATGACAAAATAATTGCTAAAGCAAAATCTGAAAATACCTCTCCTTCTGCTATTTCAGAAAAGTATATTCAGGAAATGCATGATGATTTTTCCTCTATGTCTATGCTGTCACCAGACGTTGAGCCAAAAGTTACTGAACACATGGATTCCATAATTTCCTTCATAGATGATTTAATCTCTAAGAATTTTGCTTATACAACCAAACACGGAGATGTTTTTTTTGACGTAGAGTCTTTTGAAAATTATGGAGAGTTATCGAATAGAAATCTTGAAGATATGGTTTCTGGATCAAGAATTGATATAGATGATACTAAAAAAAATCCAGCTGACTTTGCGCTTTGGAAAATCTCCTCTGATGAAGCTTCTTGGAACTCACCTTGGGGGAAAGGAAGACCTGGCTGGCATATTGAGTGTTCGGCTATGAGTAGAGATTATTTGGGAAAAAATTTTGATATTCATGGAGGAGGTTTAGACCTTAAATTTCCTCATCATGAAAACGAAAATGCTCAATCTAAATGCAACCATGATGGATTGTTTGCTAACTTTTGGTTGCACACTGGACCTTTAACTATAGAGGAAGAGAAGATGTCAAAGTCTCTAAGAAATTTCGTTACAATCAAAGACATCTTGAAAAAATATCACCCGGAGGTGATTAGATTTTTTCTTTTTTCTACTCACTATAGGAATCCTTTGAATTTTTCTTTTCATGGACTTGATGAAAGTAAAAAAACACTCGATAAATTTTATGATGCTTTAAGAAAAGTAGATTTATCTGATAATAAAAATATTCCTCTCGATGAGGGAGTCATTGAAAGTTTGAAAGATGATTTCAACTCTCCTAAATTGATCTCTTTTCTGCATAAGATATTAGATAAATTAAATAAGTCATTTCTTAATAATAAAAATGAATCTAAATCTATAGCTGATCTTCTTATTTCATCGGGGAGTGTAATGGGATTATTTCAATCAAAGCCAGACGAGTATTTTAAATTTATTTCATCTGAAGTACTTATAACGGAGGAAGAAATAGAAGATTTAATAACTGAAAGAAATCTTGCAAGAAATCACAAAGACTTTATTAAGTCAGACAAGATTAGAGATGATTTAAAAGCTAAGGGAATTAATCTTGAAGATATTGGAGAAAAAACTATCTGGAAAAGGGTGACTTTAGATGAATAATTTAAGCAAATAAATTAAATACCCTAAAATAAAAATTAATCCAAAGCCGTAAAAAAGAATTCTGGAAAGACCATCTTTTTGTCTACCAACCACAAGAGCAAGAATAAACAACGCGCTGAAAATGCTCATAATCAAGAAATCCCTTGTGAAAATTACACCATCAAATACTTCATTGCTGCCAAATGCAATGATTGGAAACACCACCACAATATTTAAAAAATTAGATCCAAGAACATTTCCTATGACTATCAAAGATTTATCTTGTCTTATTGAGGCAACGGTTGCCGCAAGTTCGGGGAGACTTGTGCCCACAGCAATGATGCTTAGTCCAATGATTACCTCAGATAATCCAAAATAAATTGCTATCGATTCAGCTCCAGTCACAGTGAGTTCCGAACCAATTATTAGTACCAAAAGGCTCAAAAGGGTAAAGAAAATTACTTTCATTAACCCTGAATCTTGATTACTGACCTCAATATCAGCCTCTTCAGATCTTAATAAATTCAATACAAATAAAATTATTAGACAAATACATAAAATTCCATCCCCTATGCTCAGCCTTAAGTCGAAAAGACAATAACCTGCAATGAGGGTGCATAAAATGAATAGAAAAATATTTCTTAAATCAAGAGGTATAGCTTTGGAGGCTAAAGCAAAACAACTCAATCCAAATATAAGACCTATATTGCTGATATTTGATCCAATTGAATTTCCTAATGCAATCTCAGGAGTATCGTTAAGCACAGATGAAATGCTTACAAATATTTCGGGTGCTGACGTTCCAAGAGCAATTAAAGTTAAACCAATAATTAAATCACTAATGCCAATTTTTCTGGCCAATATCGAAGAATTTGATATGAATTTGTCAGCACCCCAAATGAGACCTACTAGTCCAATAGAAAGAAAGATAAATGATATTAATATTGACATTAACCAAATAATTTAATTTTTCTGTTATAAGCGCAATAGTCACATCTATCTGACTCTTCCGGAAGTTCGTCGCTATTCAAACAATTTTTTATTTCCTTCAAAGCAGGAGTTACCCATGAATCATTAGCTTTGTATGGCAAAATTTTAACTTCAAAATTTAAGCAATTATCAAAAACCTTTGAATCTTTTATACCATTGCAGTAAACAAAATAAGACATATCGTCTACATCGAAGCCATTTTGCCTGAATAGCCACTGATAAATTTCAATTTGTCTTTTATATGAAATTTGCCAGGGAGCATCTATAGTTACATCCCCTTTTTTTGAAGTTGCTTTATAGTCAGCAATTATCAATTTATCATTTTTAGTATTAATCCAAACGTCATCAACGAGCCCATAAATGTATAGATTCAGCTCTTTTAATTCGATGCCAATCCCTTGATTTCTTGTTCTCCAAATTTCAATATCAGGATGATCGTAAGGTTTAGCATCTATAGAAGATTCAATGAGATATGGATGATTGTTTTCTGTACCTCGGTAAGAATCAAATTCATCTTTCAAGAGTTGATCAACTGCATTATTTAAATTGAATGGAAAAGAATCTGGCTTTTTTACTCCTAATTTTTCTTCTAAGTAAAAACATCTTTTACACTTTGAAAAATTCTCAATTCTGCTACGACTTAATTTATAAGGTTTGTCAGATCTGGGATCGTATAATGGCATAAAATTCTGGCTCCGCGAGCAGGGCTCGAACCTGCGACCCAGTGATTAACAGTCACTTGCTCTACCAACTGAGCTATCGCGGAAAAGAGGGTATTATAAGCAAAAACATCTAATATGAGTAAACCATTTGAAATAGTTTCAGCATTTAAGCCTTCTGGAGATCAACCAGTGGCTATTCAAAAAGTGGTTGAAGGAATTAATTCGGGTCTATTAAATCAAACACTAAAGGGAGTAACTGGCTCAGGAAAAACATTCGCTATGGCGAACGTTATTCAAAATCTTCAAAGACCCGCCATCGTCATGGCTCATAATAAAACTTTAGCTGCACAGCTTTATGGCGAGTTTAAAGAATTTTTTCCAAACAATGCAGTTGAATATTTTGTCTCTTACTACGATTATTATCAGCCTGAAGCTTACGTCCCAGTGTCAGACACCTTTATAGAAAAAGATGCTTCTATAAATGAACACATTGAACAAATGCGACTTTCAGCAACAAAAGCTGTTATGGAGAGACGGGATGTTGTAATTGTCGCCACAGTCTCAGCTATCTATGGATTGGGTGACCCAAAATCATATTTGCAAATGGTCCTTCATTTAGATGTAGGGGACGAAATAGACCAAAGAATTATTCTTAAAAGACTTGCTGAGCTTCAATATTCCAGAAATGAAGTAGATTTCAAAAGAGCTACTTTTAGAGTCAGAGGCGACGTGATTGATATTTTTCCAGCAGACTCAGATAAGGAAGCCGTGAGAATTGAACTTTTTGATAGTGAAATCGAAGCCATAAAGTTTTTTGATCCTCTTACGGGAGAAATCTTTAGGGAAGTGCCTAGAGTAACAATTTTCCCAAAGACTCATTACGTAACATCAAAAGAAGTTATTGCGAATGCCATTAATAAGATAAAAAGTGAAATGAAAGAAAGGGTCAGCTATCTTGAAGCTAATAATAAACTTGTAGAAGCCCAAAGAATTGAGCAAAGAACAAAATATGACTTGGAGATGATGAGGGAATTAGGTTTTTGCAGCGGAATTGAAAATTACTCCAGATACCTTTCTGGAAGAGAGGAAGGTGAGGCTCCTCCTACGCTTTACGAATATTTGCCAGAGGATGCGCTAGTATTTATTGATGAATCTCACGTTACTTTGCCTCAACTAACCGGAATGTATAGAGGAGATAGATCAAGAAAAGAAACATTAGTTGAGTATGGTTTCAGACTTCCAAGTGCTTTAGATAACCGTCCGTTAAGATTTGATGAGTGGGAGAGTTTATCCGGTCAAAGAATATTTGTTTCAGCTACTCCTGGAAATTATGAAAATGATAATTCAGGACAAACAGTTGATCTGATTGTAAGGCCAACAGGATTGCTTGATCCTACGATAGAAATCAAACCTGCGGAAAATCAAGTAGATGATCTTCTTGACCAAATTCATCAGAGAGTTAAGAAGAAGGAAAGAGTTTTAGTGACTGTTTTAACTAAGAGAATGGCAGAGGATTTAAGCAGTTACTTGTATGAACAAGACATAGATGTTCGATATTTGCATTCTGATATTGATACCGTCGAAAGGGTTGAGATATTGCGAGATCTCAGACTTGGAAAGTTTGATGTTCTGGTTGGTATAAATTTGTTGAGAGAGGGTCTTGATCTTCCAGAGGTATCTTTAGTAGCTGTTTTGGATGCTGATAAAGAAGGCTTTTTAAGATCTGAAACTTCGTTAATTCAGACTATAGGAAGAGCAGCTAGACATAAAAGCGGGCATGCAATTTTATATGCAGATCAAATGACCGGCTCAATAGAGAGGACAATAAAAGAAACAGAACACAGACGAAACCTCCAAGAAAAATATAATAAAGAAAATAATATCAAGCCGGAAAGTATCCTTAAAAGTGTCAGTGATATTATGGAGGGAGCAAGAAATATTCCGGGTAAAAAATTTATTGAAGAAGCGCAAGAATTAATTGAGGAAGACTATTCCTCTCCCAAGGAGCTGGCTAGAAGAATTGATGAACTAGAATCTTTAATGTTAGAACACGCAAACAAGCTGGAGTTTGAAGAAGCTGCAAATATTAGAGACCAGATATCCGTATTGAAAGAAAAATTAATTGCCGCTTAATTATTGCTTTTAAAAAAAGTTATAATGAGCTTTGCAAACTTTAATGCCTTCAAAAGAAAATTCTAAGCATCAAGTATTATTATTAGGAAAAAGCACTTTTTCTTCTTTTAAAACAAAGAAAATAATAAAGTTTCAGAAAACTAATCATTCTCTCAAGATAAAATCTATTACTGATCTTTTTGTCCTAGAAATCACACAAAAATCCTATCAATCCAACAAGACAAAAATTTTAAAATTATTGGATGCAAGGGAAGTTAAGGACATCGATCAGAATTCAATAATTATATGCCCTAGAAGAGGTACAGAATCTCCATGGGCATCCAAATCAAAAGATATTTTTATTAGCTGCGGAGTTGAAGATTTATTCAATATTGAAAAATTAAGACTTTATAAAACTGAAGGCGTTAACGAACTTAATGATTCAGAACTATTTGACCCATTAACAGAAGAACAAATCAATAAAGAAAATTTAAATAATTTATTTTATAAAAATAAAAAAAAGCTTCTTAAAGAAATAGATCTCAATCAAAACATAAATGAAATTAACGCCAAACTTGGTCTAGCACTAAACGATTTTGAGATTGAATATTTAAAACAAAACTATGAGGATCTTGGAAGAAGACCAACTGATTGTGAGTTAATGATGTTTTCGCAAATTAACTCGGAACACTGCAGACATAAAATTTTTAATTCAAAGTGGGCAATTGATGGTGAATCTGAATATGCTTCCTTGTTTAGCTTTATTAAGGATACTTTTACTAATTATTCAGATGGAGTAATTTCTGCATATAAAGATAATGCTGCAGTTATAGAGGGAATAGGTAAAAAAAGGTTTTTTGCAGACCAGAAATCTAAAAAATACTCATTTATTGATGAGCAAGTAAATTTTTGCATAAAAGTAGAAACACATAATCATCCTACAGGAATATCTCCTTTTCCAGGTGCAGCAACTGGATCAGGTGGAGAAATTAGAGATGAAGGGGCAACAGGCAGAGGTGCTAAACCTAAGGCGGGTTTAACTGGGTATTCTGTTTCTTACCTCAGGCTTGATGAAGTTGAGCCTTGGGAATTTGAAGGCAAGTCTCCAAAAAGGATCGCTTCTCCAAAACAGATAATGATAGAAGCCCCAATTGGTGCTGCTTCTTATAACAATGAGTTTGGAAGACCCAATATTGTTGGATACTTTAGGTCATTCGAAAGAAAAACTAAGAATACTCACTATGGATTTCATAAGCCTATTATGATTGCTGGCGGTCTAGGCAACATAAGGCCTATGCATTCATTTAAAAAGAATGTTTCGGTTAACTCAAAAGTTATCGTCCTTGGAGGCCCAAGTTATTTAATTGGCTTAGGAGGTGGGTCCGCATCTTCTCTTGCATCTGGACAATCTGATGATGAGCTTGATTTTGCATCTGTACAGAGAGGCAATCCTGAAATACAAAGACGATGCCAAGAAGTTATCGACACCTGCTGGGCAATGGCTGAGAAAAATCCTATATCTTTCATTCACGATGTTGGAGCAGGTGGTCTATCAAATGCAATACCAGAAATTGCAAACGATGCCGGTTATGGAGCGAAAATTGACTTATCTCAGATTCCAGTAGCTGATAAATCTCTATCTCCATTAGAGATTTGGTGTAATGAATCGCAAGAAAGATATGTAATTCTCATTGAGGAAAGTGATCTTCATGCCTTTAAAGATATATGTTTCAGAGAAAAATGTCCTTTTGCAGTAGTTGGTGAACTGACTGAGGAAAAAAAATTAACTCTTAACTCACCTGATGAAGATATTCAACCAATTGATTTGCCGATGAAACTCTTATTTGGAGCAAATGAAAATTTAAAAAGGGAATTTTCTACAGTCCCTGGCAATCAGATACAAGATAATCTCCCAGACATTCATATCAAAAAAACGTGGTTAAGTATTCTGAGTCATCCAACAGTAGGTTCTAAAAATTTTTTAATTTCCATTGCTGACAGGAACGTAGGTGGACTTACTTACAGAGATCAATTTGTTGGAAAATATCAAATGCCAGTCGCAGATAACGCTGTAACACTCTCTTCTTTTGAAGGCTTGGGCGGAGAGGCTATGGCAATGGGAGAGAAATCTCCAATCGCTGTAAAAAATGCAGAAGCTTCAGTAAGAATGGCTTTATCAGAATCAATTTTAAATATCTTATCAAGCGGAGTTAACAAATTATCTGATGTGAAAATCTCAGCAAACTGGATGGCTAACCCAAACAAAAATGAATCCAATCGTGATTTATTTTATTCAGTTAAATCTTTATCTGAGGATATTTGCCAAATTTGGAAAATCACAGTTCCTGTGGGAAAGGATTCAATGTCTATGGAGACAAGATGGAATAATGAAAAAGATACCGTGGAATCGCCTCTTAGCTTAGTAGCTTCTTCCTTCTGCAAAATAAAAGATGTTACAAAAGCTATTACTCCTGAAATTAAAAATATAAATGATACTGAGTTACTTCTTTTGGATTTAAGTAATAAGAAGTCTCGATTAGGAGGATCAATTCTTGAAGAAGTATTGCAAAAGGATCTAGGAAGAACTCCAGATGTTGAGCAGATTTCAACTTTACCTCTATTTTTCAATTACATAACTTCTCTAGTTCAGAAAGATCAAATTTTAGCCTTACACGACAGATCCGATGGCGGTTTAGCAGCCTGTCTTTCAGAAATGGTTTTGTGTAGCGAAATGGGAGCAGCAATAGATCTTGGATTCTTGGATGAAAAGAAGGTAGCTAGTTTTTTATTTAATGAAGAACTAGGCCTTGTAATACAAGTTGAAAAAAATACTGCTAAAGAAATAAAACAAACTCTGAAGGATTCCTCTTATGATGCAAATGTTATTGAATTAGGAAATCCTACTAAGGAAAATCAATTAATCATTTCAACTAAAAAGGAGAAAATAAAATTCTCTTATAAAGAGATGATGAAAAATTGGTGGAAGGTATCTCACAAAATACAAAAAGAAAGAGATAATCCTAAAGTTGCGGAAGAAGAGCTTCGATCAGTTCTAAACCCAAGAAAGAGGAAACTAAGTCAAGATATTAAATTTCGACAATCCTCAGATTCATATTCATCAAGACCGAAAATTGCAATTTTAAGAGAGCAAGGCATAAATGGGCAAACTGAGATGGCTGCAGCATTTCATCAAGCTTATTTTGATCCCTACGACGTTCATATGTCAGATTTAACAACGAAAGAAAAAACCTTGAAAGATTTTTCAGGGATAGTTTTTCCAGGAGGATTTTCCTACGGAGATGTCCTCGGAGCAGGAAAGGGTTGGGCTAACTCAATTCTATTTAATTCTTTTTTATATGATGAATTTTCTGAATTCTTTTCTGATAAAAATAAGATAGTTTTGGGAGTCTGTAATGGATGCCAAATACTGTCAAGTTTAAAAAAAATAATTCCTGGAGCTGAAAACTGGCCAAATTTTATAAAAAATTATTCTGATCAATTTGAAGCAAGGTTAACTCAAGTAAATGTTCAAAAATCATCATCTATTTTTTTTGATGGTATGGCTGGCTCAAGACTGATTGTCCCCGTTGCTCATGGAGAGGGGAGAGCACAGTTTGAATCCAATAAATCATTCGATAAATTTTCTGAAGAGAAACTTGCAGTTATAAAATATTGCGATGATGAAAGTAGTCCTACTCAAAATTATCCGCTAAATCCAAATGGTTCAAAGGATGCAATAGCTGGCTGTACTTCAAAAGATGGAAGGATCACTGCAATGATGCCTCATCCTGAAAGAGCATTTCTAAATAGACAGATCTCTTGGACAGATGTTGAAGATGAATTCAGTCCTTGGAAAATGATTTTTTTAAATGCAAGAAAGGTTATTAATTAACGTCTAATAATATCTTCTGTTCTCAAGATAAAATTACCGCTCTTTAGGTCAGCAAAAAAATTTTTTAAAGATGAATTTACCCAAGGAAATGCAAGAATGTCCCATGGAATTTCTTGTTCATCAAATAATCCAATCTCAGAGCTTTCTGACGTTACACTGAAATCATTAGGACCTACCTTAGCGAGGTATATCATATAAACTTGATTGATCTGAGGAATATTAAAAATACCATACAGTTCTCCAGCTTCAACGTCAGCATTAGTTTCTTCCTTTGTCTCTCTTAAAGCACCCTGAATTAGAGTTTCCCCATTTTCGTAAAAACCTGCCGGCAGAGTCCACAGGCCCAATCTGGGTTGAATTGCTCTTTTGCATAAGAGTACTTTATTTTCGAAAAAAGGAAGAGTGCCAACAACCACTTTTGGATTTTCGTAATGGATAGCTCCACAGGAATCGCAACAAAATCTCTCCCTGTTATCATCTTCTGGGATTTTTAAAACGACGGTTCCACCGCAGACACTACAATATTTCAATTTAAGTTTATTTAGTTTTGAAGGTATTTTTTATGAGATACTCAATATGTATGATACCTAAAATTAAGGAAAACTTAAGCTCATATAAGCCCTCAGGCCCCATAGCAGGATTACCACAAGCAGCAGTATTAATTCTCCTTCATGAGACAAGCGAAGATCTTAATGTAATTTACTGTTTGAGATCTAATAATCTTCCTACTCATGCTGGTGAGGTTGCTTTTCCCGGAGGGAAAAGAGAAGAAAAAGATGAAACGTTGAGAGAAACAGCTTTAAGAGAGGCGCAAGAAGAGGTAAATCTAGAATTAAAAGACGTAGAAGTTTTAGGAGAAATTAGTTCTGTGCAATCAAGGTTTGGATTAAGCGTAACTCCTTATATTGGGATACTCAAAAGTAACACATTAATAGCTGATGGCAAGGAAATTGCGGAAGTTTTCAGTGTGCCCTTAAATTTTATTAAAAATAATATGCAGAAAGAACAAAAATCTGAAAACTGGGATAATAAAAAAGTTTTTTTTCCTTTTTTTGAATTTGAAAATAAAATGGTATGGGGACTCACTGCTTATATGACTGTTGAGTTTTTAAAGCTTCTTGATATTGAAATAGATTTAACAAGGAAATAATGATTTATAAATTAGATGATCATAAAGTCACTACAGATGGCGACGATTTTTATGTTGCAGAGACTGCAACAGTAGTTGGAAGAGTAACCTTAAAAAAAGATGCATCGGTTTGGTTTGGCGCAGTTGTCAGGGGTGATGTTGAAGACATAGTCATAGGTCAGGGCTCAAACGTTCAAGATCTATCCGTAATACACGCAGATCCGGGCAGCCCAACTATTATTGGTGATAATGTTACTGTAGGACATAAAGTCATGTTACATGGTTGCCAAATTGGAAACAATTCACTGATAGGCATAAATGCAGTGGTCTTAAACGGTGCAAAGATTGGAGAAAATTGCTTAATTGGAGCTAACTCGTTAGTGACCGAAAATACTGTGATTCCAGATAATTCTATGTTCTTAGGTTCTCCTGGAAAGGTTGTAAAAACTTTAGGTCCTGAAATGAAAGATTTTTTACTTGCTTCAGCTGTTCACTACGTCGAAAATTACAAAAAATTTAAAAAAGGGATGTCGAAAGATGAAAACTGAAATTATTAATTACGATATAGATGGAAAAGATTTTCTGGGATATGCAGCTTTCCCTGATGGAGATAATTTTCCAGCAGTAATCATTGCTCATACTTGGTCTGGAAGAGATCAATTTGTGGATGAAAAGGCAGAAAAACTTGCAGAGAATGGCTACCTTGGATTTGCACTAGATATGTACGGTGATGGTATTGTTGGAGAAACTAATGAAGAAAATGCTGCTCGCATGCAGCCACTTTTGGATGACAGAAAAGAACTTTCAAAAAGAGTTAAGGCAGCCTACGATAAAGTTTCTTCCTTGCCAGGTGTAGACAAGTCAAGGATTGCAGTTTTTGGGTATTGTTTTGGTGGGTTAGTTTCCCTAGATTTAGCCAGAACTGGTGTTGATTTGAGAGGAAGTGCAAGTTTTCATGGATTCTTAGCTGGACCTGAAGAACCGATCAATGAACAAATAAAAGCTAAAATTTTAGCTATGCACGGCATGAAGGATCCAATGGTTGGAGAAGATCAAATGCAATCTTTTTATAAAGAGATGAGTGAAAAAGATGTTGACTGGCAGTTGCATATATATGGCGACTCTATGCATTCTTTTACAAATCCAGAAGCAAATAATCCAGACTTTGGGACAGTTTATTCAAAAGAGGCTGATAGAAGGTCTTGGATGTTGCTGATGGATTTTCTTGAAGAGGTCTTCTCATAAATGCATTCTTCAGAAGTTAGAAAAAAATTTATTGATTTTTTTTCTTCTAAAGGACACCAAATAGTCGAAAGTTCTAGCGTTTTACCGTTAGATGATCAAACCCTTTTATTCACTAATTCTGGCATGAACCAGTTTAAAGATGTCTTTCTAGGTGCAGAAAAAAGAGACTACTTAACTGCAACTTCGGCCCAAAGATGCATTAGGGCTGGCGGTAAACATAACGACCTAGAAAACGTTGGGTATACCTTAAGACACCATACTTTTTTTGAAATGTTAGGAAACTTTAGTTTTGGAGACTATTTCAAAAAAGAAGCGATCAAATATGCCTGGGAACTGTTAACTGAAATTTACAAAATTTCACCTGAAAAACTATGGATAACTGTTCATATAGAAGACCAAGAATCAGAAAAGATTTGGTTAAATGAAATCGGAATCCAACCAGATCGAATTTCAAAGCTAGATGACGATAATTTCTGGTCAATGGGGGACACAGGACCCTGCGGGCCTTGCAGCGAAATATTTTATGATCATGGAGAGGCATTTTCAGGAGAGTCACCCGCAGAAGGCGTTGATACTGGAGATAGATTTGTTGAAATATACAATCTGGTCTTCATGCAGTTCAATAGGAGCCCTGATGGGGAACTTTCTCCCTTGCCCAAACCATCCGTTGATACCGGCATGGGCCTTGAAAGAATCACGGCGGTGTTGCAAGGCATTAACGACAACTATGAAACTGATCTGTTCAAAGATTTAATAAAAAAAATAGCATCGAACTTGGGTGCACAAAATCTTGAAAATCCATCTCTTAGAGTTATCGCAGATCATTTAAGATCTAGTTCTTATTTGATAGCTGATGGCCTTTCCATTTCTAATGAAGGCAGGGGTTACGTCCTTAGAAGAATCATAAGAAGAGCTTTGAGGCACGCATATAAGTTGAATCCTGATTATGAAAAACCTCTTTCAGGTCTTGTGAAGGAGTTAGTATCCCAAATGGGAAAAGAGCACGCTCTTTTAAGTAAAAATAAAAAAATCATAGAAAAAACCATTGAAAAAGAAGAACAACAGTTCTCCCTAACTCTAAGAAATGGTATGCGCATTTTTGAGGATGAGACACCGAAGGATGTAAATGAAGTATCTGGTGAACTCGCTTTCAAACTTTATGATACTTTTGGCTTTCCCCTAGACATGACCATAGATCTTGCAAGGGAAAAAAATATTTCAGTAAACATAAAGGAGTATGAGGAACTAATGGAACAACAGAGAGATCTTGCGAAAGCTTCATCTAATTTTGATTCTCTGATGCCATCATCAATTTCCTTAGATAAGCCAACTAACTTTATCGGATATGACAAAAGCAAATGTAAATCTAAAGTGCTAAAGATTTTTGTAAATCAAATAGAGCAAGAAACATTAGAGAGCGATTCAGATGCAATATTAATTTTAAATAAAACACCTTTTTATGCTGAGTCAGGAGGTCAAGTTGGCGATCAAGGTTGTATTTCAGGTGAAGACTTCATTTTTGAAGTAAAAGATACTCAAAAGGTAGGAGATCAATTTATTCACATTGGTAATTTGGAAAAAGGAATCCTTAAAGTTGGAAGTCAATGCGAGAGTTCTATTAACCTTGATAGAAGGAATAAAATTATTAGAAATCATTCAGCTACTCATCTGCTTCATTCTGCACTCAGAAATGTATTGGGAGAACATGTCGAGCAAAAAGGCTCCTTAGTTTCCGATAAATATTTTAGATTTGATTTTACTCACGATGCTGCTTTAAAAATTGAAGAAGTACAACAAATTGAAAATTTAGTTAATGAAACAATTAGAAATAATATCTCTACTAAAATAGAAACTATGAGCTTTAAGAAGGCTCAAGAAAAAGGAGCGCTGGCTTTTTTTGGAGACAAATATGGAGATCAAGTGCGCGTACTTTCGATTGGCGGAAACTTTTCTGTTGAACTATGCGGTGGAACTCATGTTGATTCAGCAGGGGATATTGGTTTTGTAAAAGTAACTAGTGAATCAAGTATTTCATCAGGCGTCAGAAGAATTGAAGCTTGCAGTGGAAAAGATGCGGAAGATTTCTCAAATAAATTTCAAAATTCTGGGCAAGAAGCAATGAGGCTTTTGAACGTGAATGAAGAGGGTCTTATTTCAAAAATTAAAGAGTTGATGGAAAAGAACAGTGAGTTAGAAAAATCGATTAAATCATCACAACAAAAAGAATTAGGCGAAGTAATAAAGAGCCTTGAACAGGATATTATTCAAATTAATTCTTATAAAGTTATCTTAAAGGAATTTGAAGGAATTAACTTAGGTTCAGCAAGATCTTTCATAGATGAACTAAAAAATAAAAATGAAAACTTAATTTGTGTTCTTGCTTCGAAAGATGGAGATAAATCAAGCTTATTGGTTTCATCTTCAAAATCAATTCCAAAAGATGTTTTCAGTTCAAATGATTTGTTACAATCCCTCGCTTCACTGATAGGCGGTAAAGGCGGAGGTAAACCAGATCATGCACAAGCAGGCGGTAGTCAAGTTAAAAACTTTGAAAAAGTTTTTTCTGAAGCTACAAAATATATTCAAAATCTTTAAAAGGCATGAGTAACATTATTGTCCAAAAATTTGGAGGGACATCTGTTGCTAGCCCTAAAAGAATTGAAGCAGTTGCCAAGATTGTTGGTCAGGAAATTGACTTAGGTAATCATGTCGCTGTTGTTGTTTCAGCCATGGCAGGCGAAACAAATAGACTGATTGATCTGGCTAAGAAAATTCAAAAGAAACCTGATCCTCGAGAATTTGATGCTGTTGTTTCTTCTGGAGAGCAAGTTTCCGCAGCGTTGCTTGCCATGTCTCTTAAAAAGAAAGGTTATAACTCAAGATCTTACAATGCTTTTCAGATGGGGTTTAAAACGGATTCCTCCTTTGGAAGAGCAAGAATTAGAAAAGTCTCAGAGGAAATTCTTCAAGATGCATTAGAAAAAAATATTGTTCCTGTAATCACAGGATTTCAAGGGTTCGATGATGAAAATAACATTACTACCTTAGGAAGGGGCGGTTCGGACACCTCTGCAGTAGCAATTGCAGTTTCTTTAAATGCTAAGGAGTGTCAGATTTATACTGATGTAGATGGGGTATTTACAACCGATCCAAATATTTACGATAAAGCTAGGAAACTTGATCATTTAACATACGAAGAAATGTTGGAACTTTCTTCTTTAGGAGCTAAAGTTTTACAAATAAGATCTGTGGAATTTGCAAGTAAATACAAATTACCTTTGAGAGTCTTATCAAGTTTTGGGTCAAACGGAGGAACTTTGATAAATAGTAACGATAATTTAGAAGAGGCTGTAGTATCAGGAATTGCGTTTACTTCAAATGAAGCAAAAATAACCATCAGAAAAGTTCCAGACATTCCAGGAGTTGCCGCAAAAATACTTTCTCCCATAAGCAATGCTGGAATTGAGGTAGATGTAATTGTCCAAAACGTAGCATCCGATAACACAACCGACTTCACTTTCACAGTGCATAAAGACTTTGCGGATGAAACTTCAAAAATTTTAGAAAAGTTACGTAAAGAGTTAGGTAGCGGTGAAATCGAAGTTGATCTAGATATTTGCAAAGTATCCGTTGTTGGAAACGGAATGAAGTCTCACGCAGGTGTAGCAAGTAAAATGTTTGGAGCCTTGGCAGATGAGGCAATAAATATCGAAATGATTTCAACCTCAGAGATCAAAATCTCAGTTGTTCTTGAAGAAAAGTATAAGGAACTTGCTGTAAGAACCCTTCACGATGCCTTTGAGTTAGATAAGAATTAATTTATTGCACAATAGAAATCATATTGATAATCTCACTCTAGAGGAGATTCACTATGGAAAATACTTTTGACTATGTTGTTGTAGGAGCTGGAAGCTCCGGCTGTGTAATGGCAAACAGATTAAGTGAGGACGGTACTAGTACCGTTCTTATTCTTGAGGCAGGAGGCAAGGACACAAATATGTTCATTCATATGCCTTCTGGATACTCGCAAATTGTTCCTACCAAGAATGATAGTAATTATGGTTTTGAGACTGAACCAGAAGCTACAACTAATAATAGGCCTTTATACTGGCCAAGAGGAAAAGGTTGGGGCGGTTCATCTTCGATAAATGCAATGATTTATATCCGAGGCCATTCTTATGATTATGACTTATGGCGACAACAAGGAAATGAAGGTTGGTCTTACGATGATGTGCTTCCTTATTTCAAAAAGGCAGAAAATTTTCATGGCGATGGCGATGAAGAGTTTCATGGATATGAAGGTCCTCTTCATGTCAAAAAATCTGATAGAGATGATGATTTATTACTAGAAAAATTCATAGAGGCTGGTCAACAAGCTGGGTTTCCCTACACAAGAGACTTCAATGGAAAGGAACAGGAGGGTGTTTCAAGATACGAACATACCATTAATGATACTTCTAGAGGGCCAAGGAGATGGAGCTCAGCTCAAGCTTATCTGCACCCCGCATTAGAAAGAGAGAATTTAAGCAACGAAATCAATGTAACAGTTGATAAGTTGATAATGGATGGAAAAAAAGTAAAAGGCATTGAGTACATAAACAAGAAAGGTGAAAGAAAATCATGTTTTGCCAACAAAGAGGTTATTTTATCTGCAGGTGCTCTCGGCTCCCCTCTTATTTTGATGAGAAGCGGGATTGGAGATCCAAACGATATAACAAAACATGGCATAGACTTAGTGCACGAATTGAAAGGGGTTGGAAAAAATATGCAAGATCACTATGGTGTGACTAGTTCATTTTATGCTATTAAACCAGTTACCCTTCATAGATCGGTATCATGGATCAAAACTCAGATAGCAGGAATTAAATACTTATTGTTTGGCACAGGTGATGCTGCTTACCCTCCTTGCAGCGGAGGAGGATTTATAAAATCAAGTCCAGAAAAAGATTTACCAGATACTCAGCTTCATTATGTTTCTATTCAAGGTGAAGATCAGCATTTTAGAACCGGGGTGACCAAAGAGCATGGTTTTTCATGCATTGCTTATATTTGTAGGCCGCAAAGCAGGGGTTATTTGACTCTGAAAAGTGCTGATCCTGAAGATGAACCTCTTTTATATCCAAATTACCTTTCTGAAGAGGAGGACGTAATTGATCTTAGAAATGCTCTGAGAGAAACAAGAAGGATATTGATGCAACCAGCATTTGATGAATTCAGAGGAGATCCTGTGAAACCAGGACCAGAAATTAATATTGATGATGATGAAGAATTAGATAACTGGATAAGAGAAAACGGAGAAACACTTTATCATCCAGTGAGTACATGCAAGATGGGTAATGATGAAATGAGCGTTGTCGATGATGATCTTAAAGTTCATGGTATTGATGGATTGAGAGTGGTAGATGCATCTATAATGCCTACGCTCATAGCTGGAAATACTAATGCTCCGGCAATTATGATCGCTGAAAAAGCTGCTGACTTAATAAGACAAGCATCTTAAAAATCCTGGAGAGGTGGCTGAGTGGTTGAAAGCGCTCCCCTGCTAAGGGAGTATGTGGTAATCCCGCATCGAGGGTTCGAATCCCTCCCTCTCCGCCACAGACTAGAAAATTACCTACTAAACAAAAATCATTTACAATAAATTTATGCATAATCCAAAGGATAAAGATTTTTTAATTCAATCTGAGTCAGATCTACTCCTTAATAGGGCAAAAGAAGTAATTCCTGGAGGAATATTCGGGCATTATAAATATGCTGTCAGGAAAGATGGACCCAAATTTTTCTCTCAAGCGGACGGAGCGTATTTTTGGGATGTTGATGGAAATGAGTACGTAGATTTGGTTTGTGCATGGGGCCCCATGATTCTCGGCTATAACAATCCCACAGTAGATGAAGCAGCTAGAAAACAATTAAATCTTGGTAATACTGTCAGTATCGCCTCACCTGTGATGATTGAATTAGCTGAAACCTTAGTTGATTTAGTATCAATTGCCGATTGGAGTTTGTTTGGTAAAAATGGGGCTGATAGTACTTCTCTTGCAGTGATGGTATCTAGACAAGAAACCGGGAAGCAAAAAATATTAAAAATAAACGATGGATATCATGGCTCAAATAGCTGGATGCAAAGACGCAACAGTCCTGGCATCATTAATTCAGATTCTGCAGAAGTTATCTCCATCGATTGGAACGACTTAGATGGATTTAATCAAGCAATCTCAGATCATGGAGATGACATAGCATGTTTTATCTCAAGTCCTTATCATCATCCAACTTTCAAAAATAATGTTTATCCGAATGAAGGATACTGGAAACACATCGAGAAAGTTTGTCGTAAAAATAACATTATTTTAATCGTCGATGACGTCAGGACTGGCTTTAGAATTGATCTAAAAGGATCAAATAATTTTTTTGGTTTTTCTCCAGATTTAATTTGTTTAGGGAAAGCCATAGCGAATGGATATCCAATATCTGCCTTGGTAGGAAAAGACTCGTTAAAAGAATCAGCTGAGAATGTTTATTTTACTGGGACTCAATTTTTAAACTCAGCCCCAATGGCTGCAGCAAAAGCAACAATCGATGAATTAGTTAAGCAGGATGCGGTTACGAAGATGAATAATTTTGGTAACTTGTTAAAAGAAAGTCTAGTCAAGATTGCGGAAGATTTTGATGTCAAGATGATTATTTCCGGAGTCCCAGCTATGCCTTACTTTCGAATTGAGGATGAAGACAAAACACTCCATTCAAGATGGGTTGATGCTTGCTTGAGCAAAGGTCTTTATCTCACTGATTATCACAATCATTTTATTTCAGTGGCTCACGAAGATGAGCATCTGAAAAAAGTTGAGGATAT
This sequence comes from uncultured SAR86 cluster bacterium, assembly GCA_902560275.1. GTDB lineage: Bacteria > Pseudomonadota > Gammaproteobacteria > Magnimaribacterales > AG-339-G14 > CACNYO01. The sequence goes on from CACELJ010000005.1 coordinate 18,887, forward strand.
TGCTAGGGCAGCTTTTGAAGTTGTTAAGCTGTAGTTTCTTCCCCTTTAAATTCTCTCCAATTATTTACTAGCCCTTTGTAGTTTATGAAAACCCAAAGAGGCATTGCTGCAAGCAACCACCAAAGCTCAGTTTCAATTAGCAAATAAATACCAGGCACGAAACCAATAGTTCCAACTACAAAACCATAGAATCTTACCTTTGCGCTTAAACTTGTGAGTAAATAAACACAAACAAAGGCAAAAATTTGATCAAATATCTGCGCTGAATTAAAAAGATTAATCTCAAACATAACAATCCTCTAAAAAAAATTTTGCATAGGATAATATATTTCAATAACAATTAGCGAATAATGAATCAATCTTCAAAAATTCTTTTTATTTCTTATAAAGGGTCTATGTATAGATATTTCCAAGACATTAAAAGAAACACCATGTTTGACTCCACCGTAATGAGTTTTTTTCCTTTTATCTTTTTCAAACTTGGCCGCACTGATTTAACCCAAGCGGAAATTCAAAAAGGAATAAGTTTTGAGTTAGCAAGAAAAAAAAGAAAATACTTTTACATAAAGTATTTTTGGCCATTCTATGAAGCCTTTCTGCAAATACTTTTTGTTATTTATTACAGAAGATTTACTTATGTAATTTCAAAAAGGATGCCTGATTTGATCTGTATATGGAATGGACATAGGTTGCCTGAGTATGCAATTAAACTAATCGCCAAAAAAAATAATATTAGACTAGCTTTTTTTGAAAACGGTTTGCTTCCTGATTCTACAACTGTGGATCCTAACGGTGTGAATGATTTAAACAGCGTTCCGCGTGAAAAAGAATTTTATGAAAACTATGTTCCAAGCGGAAAAAATTTAAATTTTGAGATCCAACAAAGAGCAGCAATAAAAAGCAAAAAAAGATACAGTAAATCTCCAGAACTTTATGAAGATTTACCTGAAAAGTTCATCTATGTTCCTTTTCAAGTTAATCACGATAGTCAAGTTTTGCTAAATTCTCCGAGAGTAAATTCCATGGGAGAATTATTTCAATGGTTAGATTATTCGATTAAAAAAATTGAAGATAAAGATTTATTTTTTGTAATCAAAGAACATCCAAGTGACTCAACGAAATTTAAACATCTCCATAAAGTAAACGAGAGAATTCTTTTCAGAAATTTTGATTCAAAAGATCTTATAGAAAAATCTTTAGCCACATTAACTTTGAACTCTACTGTAGGGCTTGAATCACTTATTCTCGGGAAAAAATTAATTCTTCTCGGAGAGAGTTGTTTTAAGATCGAGGGCATAACAAGATCTCCTGAATCAAGAGACCAACTTGTGGAATGCATAAATTCAATAGACAGCTGGGAGTTAGACTTAGGTCAGATAGGAAAATATCTTGATTATTTAAATGAAATTTACTGCATCCAGCAATCTTGGAGAAATCCTTCGGAACAGCACTTCGAATCTCTAGAACAGCGATTTAAAAAGATAATATATTCTTAAGTAATTGCAGGAGCGTCGCTTCCAACAATCTCTTCCCTTAAATTTCTTTTAAGAACCTTCCCAGTAGCGTTTCTGGGTAAAGCAGCTATGAAATCAACTGACGCAGGAATTTTAAATTTTGCTAGATTCTTAAGGCAGTGATTGATGATATCTTCTTCCGATAAATTACAATCTGGTTTTAAGGCAATGAATGCCTTACCTGTTTCTCCCCATTTTTTATCTGGTACACCAATAATTGCTGCTTCTGCAATTTCTGGAAGTTGATAGATAACGTTTTCAACTTCAGCAGGATATACATTTTCTCCTCCGGAGATATACATATCCTTTTGTCTATCGACTATATAAATAAAACCTTCATCATCCATTTGAGCAGCATCTCCAGTTTTGAGCCAGCCATCAACAAATGATTTTTCTGTAGCCTCTTCATTGTTCCAATACCCTGGAGTAACGTTTGGGCCTTTTATCAAAATTTCACCAACTTCACCCTGATCGACTTCATTGCCATCTTCATTCACAATTTTTACTTCAGTATGTAATAAAGGCTTACCTGCTGAACCAACTTTTCTCGCAGCATCTTCACCGGCAAGACCGATACCTCCTGGACTCGTCTCAGTCATACCCCAGCCTTGCCAAAGTTCGACACCTTTACTTTGCCATGACTTCAAAATAATCTCTGCGCACGGAGCTCCACCAACTCCGGCACCTTCAATTCTTGAAAAATCAGTTGTATCAAAATTTGGATGCTGCATCATAAATTGAAAAGGAGCAGGCACTGCAAAAAAATGTGTGATGCCATAATCCGGATCATCAATGATTTCCAATGCCTTCCCTGGGTCAAATTCTTTCATCAAAACGATCTGACCACCGTAATGAAGAATAGGATTTGCATAACAATTCATGCCCCCCGTATGGAACAAAGGTAGAACTATAAGTTGGACTGTTTTATCGGTTACCCTGGATGATCCGGCTAGATTAACTATATTATAAAACTGCATTTCATGAGTGATCATCGCACCTTTTGGATGTCCCGTTGTGCCGGATGTATACATCAGCATAATCAGATCATCATGTGTAGTTTCAACAACATCAAAATCAATATTTTCTTTTAGTGCTTGTTCATACTCATTATTCTGATCCTCATCATCTATTTCCAATGAATTTTTAATGGAACAATCTTTTGTGAGAGCTTTCGCTGTATCTGCAAAATTCGAGCCATAAATTAAGACTTCTGGAGAACTATCATTAAGAATATATTCAAGTTCAGGTTTAGTAAGACGCCAATTGAGAGGTAATTCTATAGCACCTATTTTTGCGCAAGCGAACTCCAGCTCAAAAACTTCAGTGCAGTTATGAATTAAGATGGCAACTCTGTCACCTTTTTTGACTCCTTTATTTTGCAGCCATGAAGCAAGTCGACAAGATCTTTCCTCAAGTTGACCGTAAGTAGTTTCTCTTCCGGTAGAAACTTCTTTTACAGCAACTTTGTTCGGTCTAGTTCTAGCTTGATGGTAAGACCAATCGTAGTATTTGACTGTGCTCATTTAGCTTTAAGCAGCTCCAGCACCTAAAACTGATTTAATCTCTAGGAATTCTTCAAAACCAAATTCTCCCCATTCTCTTCCGTTACCGGATTGCTTAAAACCACCGAATGGAGAAGTTAAGCCTGAAGGAGCATTATTTATGTGAACATTTCCACTTCTAATTTTTCTAGCTACTTCTACTGCATGATCTATGTTCTCTGAGGAAACATAGCCTGCTAACCCATAAGGAGTATCGTTTGCAATTTCAATAGCTTCATCTTCATCTTTATAAGGAATGATGCATAGAACAGGTCCAAAAATTTCTTCCTTGGCTATAGTCATATCATTGTTTACGTTAGCAAATACAGTTGGCTTAACGTAGAAACCTTGATTAAGACCATCAGGTTTACCTGGACCTCCGCAGACTAATTCTGCTCCTTCTTCAATTCCTTTTTCAATGAGACCTTGAATTTTATTGAACTGAACTTCGCTAACCACAGGACCAATTACAGTATCTTCAGCATTAGGATCACCCACTTTGGTCTCATCTGCAGCTTTTTTAGCAGCAGCTTTTGCTTCATCTTGCCTTGACTCAGGAACTAACATTCTCGATGGAGCGTTACACGATTGCCCACTGTTATTAAACATATGTCTGGTTCCTCTAATAACAGCATTTTCAAAATCTGCATCATCTAAAATAATATTTGGAGATTTTCCACCTAATTCTTGATGAACTCTTTTAACTGAATCAGCAGAACCTTTTGCAACTTGGATTCCAGCTCTAGTTGATCCTGTGAAAGACATCATGTCTATGTCGGGATGAGAGGACATAGCCTCACCAACCGTAGGTCCATCACCGTTGACAAGATTAAACACTCCATCAGGGATTCCCGCTTCATGAATTATTTCAGCCATGAGCATTGCATTGAAAGGAGCAATTTCACTTGGTTTTAAAATCATTGTGCAGCCAGCAGCTAAAGCAGGCGCAACTTTGCAAGCAATTTGGTTTATTGGCCAATTCCAAGGAGTAATCATACCGACCACGCCAATTGCTTCTTTTCTAATAAACAGACCATCTTTTTGTTGTTCAAAGTCGTAATTTTTTAGAGTCTCCAGAGCCGTCATAAAATGACCTAAACCTGAGGGTGAGTGTGCTTTCGAAGCTAATGACATTGGTGCACCCATTTCAGAAGAAATAGCTTCAGCCATTTCCGAGCTTCTTTTCATGTAAATTTCTATTATTTTCTCTAAATAACCAACTCTTTCCTCTTTTTCAGACGAACTAAAGCTGGCAAAGGCATTTTTGGCAGCATCCACTGCAGCATTTACATCCTCAGAAGATCCTAAAGCGATAGAACCTATGGGTTCTTCAGTAGCTGGATTTAAAACATCAAGCTTATTAAGTCCATTTATTGGATCAACCCATGATCCATTAATATAAAACTGATGATATTCTTTCATTTTTTCCTCTCTTAAGTTTTCACTTTAAATAGTTTCTAGTTAAAAGTTGGGTCTGAATTCTTTCAGCCCACAAAGAAAGATACTTTCTTGTTTCTCTGGGGTCAATAACTTCGTGCACTGAAAAGGACTCTCCTCTAGCAAAAGGATCGCGAGCTTTTCTCAAAGAATCTTCAATTTCTTTTCTTTTAGCTTCTGGATCTTCAGCAGCAGCAATTTCTTTGGCAAACGCAACTGCAACACCTCCCTCTAATGGAAGAGCACCTGATTCTGCAGAAGGCCATGCCAACACATAAGGATCTGGTCCAAAATGAGCAGCTGCAGCAACACCAAAGGATTTCCTTATCATAACAGTTGCCCAAGGAACAGTTGTCTCTGCGGCCGTAAGAACTGTCTCAGTTCCGTAAAGTATTCCAGCATTTTTCTCAGCTTCCGGACCTATTAAAAATCCTGGCTCATCAACAAAAGTTAAAATTGGAATATTAAAATTATTACAGTTTTCTATAAATCGAGTTGTTTTTTTAGCATTATCAGCAGTCATTGATCCCGCATAAAAATTTGGATCATTAGCAAAGATGCCCACAGAAAATCCGTTCAGTCTTGCAAATGCTGTAATCATGCCTCTTCCAAAATAGGGAGTAATTTCAAAAAGGCTATCTCTATCAACCACTCCTGAAAGAATCTTTCTCATATCATAAGTTCTGGATCTATCTTCTGGGATAGCATCTAAAAGATCTTGATCTTTTCTTTCAATATCATCCTCATTTGGAATGCGAGGCGCTATTTCGTATCGGTTTTGTGGAAAATAACTTATAAATTTCCTTATTTGATTTAATGCTTCCTTTTCGGTATCTACAACGTTATCAACAACTCCATTTGATTTATGAACTTCGGATCCTCCCAATTCTTCTTTAGTAAGTTCAGTGCCAAAAGCTCTTTCAACGACCTTTGGCCCCGCAATAAGAACTTGCGCAGTTTTTTTGGTCATCACTCTAAAATGTGATGCAACGAATCTAGAAGCAGGTAGTCCTGCGACAGGACCTAAGGCAGCGGTTGCAACAGGAACTTCTTTTAATGTTTTAGCTACAGATAAAAATCTTGACTTAGAGAACACCGGATCACCGTAAGATTTTTTTCCTGAAGATCCTTTCACCGATCCTCCTCCTCCTTCATGGAGTCTTATTAGAGGCACTTTATATTGAAGAGCTAAATCCTCTGTATAAACACTTTTTCTTAGTCCAACTGGATTTGGCGAGCCACCTTTGACGGTAAAGTCTTCCCCTCCGACAAGAACTTGCCTGCCATCAATTTTGCCAAAGCCAAGCACAAAGTTTGAGGGAGTGAAATCTGATATTTCTCCCTTTTCATCTTTTTCTGCATCCCCAGCTATTTTTCCAACTTCATCGAAAGAACTTTTATCTAAAAGGAGATCTATCCTTTCTCTTAAAGTTAATCTGCCTTTAGCATGCTGAAGATTAATAGCCTCTGTCCCACCTTGAGATTTAGCTAATTTATTTCTTAGCTTGAGTTCTTCAACATCGCTTTTCCAATTCATGTCAATTATTCAAATTCTTCTTCCTTCCACCATGGATAATATTCAGGCATATTTTTGGAAACAGTATCTGAGAATTCAGGATCTCTTTTCTCTAGAAAAGAAGAGATTCCCTCTGCAACATCATTACTTCTTCCCAAATAATACACTCCCCTTGAGTCTATTTTATGAGCTGACATAGGATGTTTTTCTCCCAACATTTTCCATACCATTTGTCTGGTTAAACTGACAGAAACTGCTGAGGTCTTATCTGAAAACTTTTGGGCTATCTCTAATGCTCTTGGCACCAGATTTTCTTGACTAGTAACTTCTCTGATTAATTTTCCTTTAAGAGCTTCTTCTGCAGAAAATACTTCTCCTGACATCATCCATTCCAATGATTGGCTAACTCCCACAATTCTAGGTAGAAACCAAGAGGAACATGCTTCTGGCACTATGCCTCTTTTTGCAAAGACAAATCCAAACTTTGCGTTATCGGATGCAATTCGAACATCCATCGGGAGCGTCATAGTGACTCCTACACCAACTGCAGATCCATTAATCGCAGCAATGATGGGTTTTTTAAAATCGTATAGTTTCAAAGTGAGCATTCCGCCAGTATCTCTTGCAACTCCATTAACTTTTGAATCTCTTTTTGACCAATCGAACGTTTTTTCTCCCTGAGAAAGATCAGCACCAGCACAATAAGCTCTGCCCGAGCCGGTAAAAATAACAGAACGCACAGAATCATCAGATTCTGCTTCGTCTAAAGTTTCCATAATTTCAACCATCATTTTTCCACTGAATGTATTCATCTCGTCTGGTCTAGTGAAAGTAATTAATAATGATTTATCTATTTTTTCTGTTTTGAGTGTTTCTTTATTCATAGAATTAAATATACCTTTTATAAATAAAATTGTGTATCATCGAATTCATAGCGTTGATTTAACCGACTTGCTGACGCTTTAAAAAATTAGCTAAACAGGATTTTCAAACCTGCTTAGCAAAACAAGCAGGTTTTTTTTGGAGATAAAAATGTCATATGAAGGAAAAAATTTAGAAACCATAGCTCTTCATACTGGATGGAGAAATGATGAAAATACTGGATCCGTAGCTGTTCCAATTCATCAAACTACAAGTTATCAATTCAATGATACTGCTCACGCAGCTAGCTTATTTGGATTACAAGAGTTTGGAAATATTTATACAAGAATAATGAATCCAACTTGCGATGTTCTTGAGCAAAGAATGGCTGCTTTGGATGGCGGTGTTGCTGGTTTAGCGGTTGCTTCTGGTCAAACTGCTTCTGCATACTCAATTCAAAACGTTGCCAGAGCAGGGGATAACATTGTTTCATCTGCGCACCTATACGGTGGTACTTATAATCAATTCAAGAATAATTTAAAAGAAATGGGTATCGAAGTTCGTTTTGTTGATCCAACTGATCCAAATAACTTTGAATCAGCTACAGATGATAAGACAAGAGCTTACTTTGCTGAAACTCTACCTAATCCAAAATTGCAGGTTTTTCCGATTGCAGAAGTTGCTGATATTGGAAGAAAGCACGGTATACCTTTAATTGTTGATAACACTGCTGCGCCAGTTTTATGTAGACCTTTTGATCACGGTGCTGCTGTAACAACTTACTCAACTACCAAATACATAGGTGGACACGGAACTACAATTGGAGGCCTCATCCTTGATGGAGGTAATTTTGATTGGGGTGAAGCAGGAGCTGATAGACAGCCTGCACTAAATACTCCTGACCCATGTTACGGAGGAGTAGTCTGGGATCAGCAAGTTACTAAAACAATGGGACTGCCATTTGCATATCTTCTGAAACTAAGAACTACCTTGCTAAGGGATCTCGGTGGAGCTATGAGTCCTTTCAGTGCTTGGATGTTTATTCAAGGATTGGAAACCCTTCCACTAAGAATGCGTGAACACGCTAAGAATGCGCAAGCCGTCGCTGAATTCTTAGAAAATAACGATAAAGTTCAATCAGTTACTTATCCTGGACTTTTTGAGGGTGCAGAAAAAGAAAAGGCTGACAAATATATGAAAGGCGGTTACGGAGCTTTAATTGGTTTTGAACTTCCTGGAGGCAAGGAAGCTGGTAGTAAATTTATTGATTCACTAGAGCTTTTGTACCATGTAGCTAATATTGGTGATTCTAGATCTTTAGCAATTCATCCGGCTACAACAACTCACAGTCAATTAGCTCCTGAGGAGCAGTTGTCTGCTGGGGTTACCCCCGGATATGTGAGGCTTTCAATTGGTATTGAACATGTCGACGATATCATTGCCGATATTTCTCAAGCTTTAGATAAAGCATCTTAAGCTGATTTAAAAAAATCCCTCTTCTTAATTGAGAGGGATTTTTTATGGAAATCACTTGGTGCCCCTGCTAGGAATCGAACCTAGAGCTGCCACTTAGGAGGCGGCCGTTTTATCCAATTAAACTACAAGGGCTATAAAATAGTTGGGTTTTCTTCTCCTTCATACACTTCTTCAGGATCAAAAACCTTTTCTTTTTCAATAAATTCAAGACTTAAATCTTTATCAACCTTTCTGTAAAAACAAGACTTATAGCCGACATGACAACTTGCTCCAAGACCATCTAATACAACCTTTATTATTAAACAGTCTTGATCATCATCAATTAATATTTCTTTTATATGCTGAAATTGGCCACTAGTTTCTCCTTTTTTCCATATCTTCTTTCTGCTTCTTGACCAATAGTGAGCTAAGTTTGTATCGATACTCAAATCAAGCGATTCTTCATTCATATAACCATGCATCAGTATCAATTCTGTGCCACTTTCTACCGTTATTACTGGTATCAAACCATTGTCATCAAACTTAGGCATTAAAGAATTTCCTTCTTCTACCTGTTCTATACTTATTCTCTTTCCAAATTTATTTTTCATCATATGAACTAAATTTACAAAATCGTTATAATTATCAACTATTTAAGCTATTTTGGTTATAAAAAATTGATAAAAGTTGAAAATTTATCTTATTCCTTCAATGATTTTCCTCTACTCGAAAATCTTAATTTCGAAGTAAATCCCTCCGAAATTATCCATCTGAAGGGTGAAAATGGATCTGGAAAATCAACTCTTTTAAAAATCTTAAGCGGAATATTAAACAACTTTCAAGGAAAAGTCCTTTCCACAACTAAAAATGTATTCTTTTTAGGGCACAACTTGGGCTTAAAAGATTCTTTATCAGTTAAAGATAACCTTTTATTAGACTATCGTTTTAATTCAGAAGTTGATTCATTAAGCGAAGCTTTGAAATTATTTGAATTGAATTCAATGAAAGAAACTAAATTATTTAATCTCTCCCAAGGGCAAAGAAAAAAGGTCTCCTTGGTGCAGCTATTCTTATCCAAATATGATCTTTTTCTTCTAGATGAACCATTTGCAAACTTAGATCAAAAGGGGATTGAATTGATTGAGAACACTATCAGACACCATCAAAACAGAGGATCATCTGTTATTTTTACTTCTCATGAGGATCATAATATTTCAAGCAGGGAGCTAGTGCTATGAAGAGTTTTTATTTTAAAACTTTCCAAAGGGACTCAAAAGTATATTTGTCTAGATCGTCTTCTTTTCTAGGACCAATCGTATTTTTTTTAATTACGATTACACTTTATCCTTTAGCTTTTGGATCCGATGAAGAGAAGCTTGCAGAACTCTCAGCAGGAATTATTTGGATATCGATACTATTAGCAAACTTATTGTCACATCAATTTATTTTTAATGAGGACTACAAAGACGGATCGCTTGATTTAGTTCTAGCATCTGGAAAATCATTATTTTTCTGGGCCAGCATTAAAATTTTTGTAAATTGGTACTTTTCATCGCTTCCTTTAATTTTTTTATCTTTACTAACTTCTTTTATGCTTTATCTTCCTTTCGATGCTGCATTGATTCTGGCTTTAACATTATTTTTAGGGACCCCAATACTATCTATGTTTGGCGCCTTAGCAGGAGCATTGACTCTTGAAAGAGGAAATATTGTTGGATCATCAATTGTTATCCCGATGTGTTTGCCAGCATTAATTCTAGGAATACTTGCTATACAGTCCTATAAAAATGAAGAATTATTCTTTTACATCTTTTTACTTGCCGCCTTTTTATTTTTTTCCATCCCAATTCTTATCGCTTCATGCCTAGGAGCCATCAGACTTCACTTTGAGTAAAATGAGACAATTATTTAATCAATTAATTTCATTCCCTTATTTTTTTAAGATCGCTCAAATAAGTTTTCCTTATCTATTTCTGTTATCTATTTTAGTAATACTTCTCGGAGTTCTTTGGGGAGTTTTCTTCTCGCCAGTAGACGTTACCCAAGGTGAGGTTTACAGAATTATATACCTTCATGTTCCTGCAGCTTCAGTAGCTCAGTCTATCTATTACACAATGGTTATTGCTTCAATCACATATCTTATATGGCGAATAAAGATGGCGAGTGTGTTCATGATTTCTATGGCCCCTTTAGGAGCTATATTCACTTTTTTAGCTCTATTTACAGGGGCAGTATGGGGTCAGCCCACTTGGGGGACTTGGTGGGTTTGGGATGCAAGATTAACTTCAACCCTAATTTTATTAATTTTATATTTAGCAATAATCAGTCTCTTTTCTAGCTTCGATAGGAGAGCTTCCACTGATCAAGCTGTGTCTATTGTTGTATTGATTGGAGGAATTAATCTTCCAATTATTAAGTTGTCAGTTGAATGGTGGAATACTCTCCATCAGTCTGCCTCTATAACTTTGTCGGGTTCAAGTATTGATAATGAAATGTTGATTCCGTTGCTGATTTCTATATTTGGTTTTTATTTGTATGTGACGGCAATTGGAATGCGCAAAATGCAAGTTGAAATTCTTAAAAGAGAGATTTCACATAACTGGGTAAGAGAAATTTTTATAGAAAAGAGATGATCTTCGAACTACAAATAGTCCTGATTGTGAGCTTAATTATTTTTTTGATTACTTCTTCAACCGCATTGTTTGGATTAAAAAAATTCAAAGAAAAAATAAAATGAGAACAAAAAGAAGGAATAGAGTTATTTTCGTGTCCTCTTTAGTTGCTAGTTTATCTGTGGCCTTTATTTTCATAGTTTTAGCAATGAATGAAAATGTCGATTTCTATTACACGCCATCAGATCTAACAAGTTCAAAAATTATTAATAAAGATAGTCTGAGAATAGGGGGCCTTGTCCAAGAAGACTCAATAAAGATTAGTAAAGACAGTCTAAAGACGAATTTTCTTGTAACAGATTTAGAAAATTCTATAGAAGTCTATTATGAGGGCATTCTTCCTAATTTATTCAAAGAAAATTCAGGTGTTATTGCTCGAGGCTTCTATGATTATTCTGATGGAATCTTTTATGCCAAAGAAATATTAGCTAAACATGATGAAAATTACATTCCAAAAGAAGTAAAAAAGGCGCTTGTAAATGATTCCTGAGCTTGGAAATTTTCTTTTAATTTTCTCAATGATTAATAGCCTTTTATTAATCAGTATTGCCTTTATCTACCCTCCAAAAGACAAAAGATTTTTTTTATCAGCCAGCTTGGTTACTTTTTTAGCCATCTTTCTGAGCTTTATAGCTCTTGAAATATCTTTTTTGACTGATGATTTTAGTGTTCTTTATGTAGCCACTAACTCGAATCCTAATTTACCAATTTATTACAAATTTGCTGCACTGTGGGGCGGACATGAAGGATCATTATTACTATTTCTTCTTATTTTGGCTGGATGGATCCTAGTCTTTGTTTTTTTTAATGAGGATCAAAAATATTCATCTGCTTTTATGAACATTGTTTTATTTGCGTTGCTTGCTTTCACGGTTTTTCTTTCCAATCCATTCGAAAGGTTGCTGCCCATTTCTTCAATATCTGGTTCGGATCTCAACCCATTGCTTCAAGATTTTGCCTTTACAATTCATCCTCCAATGCTCTACATGGGATACGCTGGATTAGTTATTCCATTCGGTATAGCTATGAATTTTCTTTTAAATCAGGAAAAGGTTAAACAACTGGAACCAATACGCTCATGGTCTGTTGTTTCGTGGTCTTTCCTCACTCTGGGAATTTCCTTAGGCAGTTGGTGGGCCTATTATGAACTTGGATGGGGAGGTTGGTGGTTTTGGGATCCGGTAGAAAACTCTGCACTAGTACCTTGGTTGTTGTGCACTGCTTTAATTCATTCATCGATAGCAACCAACGCTAGACAAATTTTTATCAATTGGACTCTTGCTCTAACAATCCTCTCGCTAGCAGGCAGCCTATTGGGGATGTTTCTTGTTAGGTCGGGCATTATTACTTCTGTTCACTCATTTGCACTGGATCCTGACAGAGGTATTTTTCTGTTATTAATTTGTTTTGTGATAGTTATTCTTGGATTTTCTTTATTTTTTTTGAAAAGTGATAGAAAAGGTTTAAAAACTGATATGGGAATTTATTCCAAAGAGTTTATGTTTTTTATAAATAATGCTTTTTTAGTGACTTTATCGGCAATAGTTCTGCTTGGCACCATTTACCCAATTATCTACGAGATTTTTTCAGGCGGAGACCAAATTACTGTTGGAGCTCCATATTTCAATTTGGTTACCGTTCCTTTTGCTTTGATCTTACTATTCTTTCAAGCAATCGGACCTTTAACTAAGTGGGGAGGAAATAAAATAGATAATTTAAATTCAATTGGAATAATCATAATTTCAAGCATTGTCCTGAGCTATTTAGTATCATATTTATTCTTCTCTTTTTCTTTTTACGAATTTGTCGGAAATGCAATCGTTTTGATGTTAATTCAATCGTTGGGTTTTTTAGCTTTCAAAAGCTTTCACTCTCAACGTAAAATTAACTTTTCTATGATTGCAGGACATCTGGGATTAGCAATTCTTACTTTCGGTATTACTATCTCTTCTTTAAATTCTGTGGAAAAGGAATTCGTTTTGCAAAAAAATGAATCAGTTTTATTGGGTTCTTCAAAAATCACATTAGAAGATACCCAATCAGTACAAGAAGATAACTATTACGGTGATAGGGTGACATTTTCTTTCCAAGAGGAAGATAGAATTCTGAAACTTTACCCAGAGAGGAGATTTTATCCGGCATCTAGAATGGAAACTACAGAAGCAGGAATTTACCCTTCTGTTTATAAGGACGTATATATTTCCTTGGGGCAGAAAATTGGTGAAAATGCCTGGGCTGCCAAGGTTCAAATCAAACCTCTGGTACGTTTTATTTGGCTTGGAGCAATAATTATGTTTCTAGCAGGACTATTAGTAAGAACTAAATTTAAATTTAAATGAAAATTTATCCCCTTTTAACGATCTTATTAGCAATATCACTTTTTGGGCTTTTATTTTTTCAATTATTTCTTAATTCAGATGTTCAAGGGTTTAATCAAAAGAGTTTAGCTCCTTTTAAATCAAAGTTACTTAACGGAGATTCTTTTACAAGTGAAGAGCTTAAAAACGATTCTCTTTCGCTGCTCAATGTTTGGGCAACTTGGTGCGTGGGATGCAGATTAGAGCACTCATACTTAATGGAGTTAGAGAAAAAGGGAATATCTATTATTGGAATAAATTACAAAGATGATAAAGAAAAAGCTTTTAAATGGCTTGATCAATTTGGAGATCCATACATAAAAAATATATTTGATGATCAAGGAGAGGTAGGATTTATGTTAGGTGTATCGGGTGCTCCAGAGACATTTTTAATTAAAAATGGAGATTCTATTGTGATGCATCACGTGGGGGTTCTAGACAAAGAAGTATGGAAAAATAAATTTGCTCCTTTGATAAAGAAATGAAGGCTTTTTTACTGATTCTGCTTCTCTCTCAGTTAGTCTATGGTGAAGATGAATTTATGACTTTTTCTTTCATAAATGATTCGGATGAAAAAAGATTTTATTCCCTTCAAAAGGAGGTTAGTTGTCCTTTATGTGAAGGATCTAGTATTGCTGGATCAAATGCTCCTATAGCAGCTGACATCAAAAACAAAATCTACACGGAAATATTATTAGGAAAGTCTGACGAAGAAATTTTAGCTAACTTAAGAGATATTTTTGGTGAAGAAGTAACTTATAAACCTTCTTTTGAAAACAATATTTTTCTTTGGCTTTTTCCATTGATTTTCTTTTTATTAATTGTATTTGCTGCAAGAATTTTTCTTAAAAAAAATGGTAAAAAAGTATAAGGTTTTCGGATTTTCTTTAGCATTATCTGCTGCAATTTATTTTTTTCTTTTTGGCCAGGAAAATTTTCAAAAACTAAATTTCCAGAAAGATTTACAACTAAATTTTATTGATAATGCCTCTTTCGAGGAGAAAAAAAATAAAATAGATAGCATTATTAATCTCTCCAGTAACAATCCTGCCCAAGTTTACTTTTTAGCCAACTATTTATTTGATAAAACTGAGTATGCACTAGCCTCTAGGACACTTGAGCATTTCATTCTGAACTTCCCTAATGATACTGATGCTGAAGTAATAGCTTTAACAGCAGAAACTAAATATTTATCAAATAATCAAATTTTTAATGATGATATTGAAAGTTTAGTTCAACAATCCTTGAATAAAGATCCTGCAAATGTAAGAGCTTTAATTCTAAAAGGCCTTAAACAGACCTTGGATAAAAATTATGATGATGCACTTAAATCATGGTCAATTGCCTTTGAGTACTCTGAAGATGCTGATCAAAAAAGAGTAATTATGGCGGGAATGAGCTCAGCCTTAAAACAATTGAAATCTCTCGAAGACTAAATAAAACATACAATTCAGGCAATAAATTAGATAAAATATAACAACTTTTCTTTAAATAGATGAGGCTTAAACACATTAGCCTTTCTGGCTTCAAGTCTTTCGTGGATCCCACGAGAATACCTTTCCCTTCAGATATGTCAGCAGTTGTTGGCCCAAATGGGTGTGGTAAATCAAACATTATCGATGCGGTTAGATGGGTACTTGGGGAAGGCTCTGCGAAAAATCTCAGAGGAGATAGCATGTCAGATGTTATTTTTAACGGGTCCGTTGCCAGGCCTGCATCTTCGAGAGCATCCGTTGAATTGGTCTTTGATAATTCTTCAGGAAGACTCGGGGGAGAATATTCTAGCTATTCTGAAATTTCTGTTAAAAGACAGGTAGATCATGAAGGCTTATCTTCTTATTACTTGAATGGCTCTTCTTGCAGAAGAAAAGATATCACAGATATTTTCTTAGGCACTGGGCTTGGCCCTAGAAGCTATGCGGTTATTGAGCAAGAAATGGCAACAAAAC
This sequence comes from uncultured SAR86 cluster bacterium, assembly GCA_902560275.1. Taxonomy (GTDB): domain Bacteria; phylum Pseudomonadota; class Gammaproteobacteria; order Magnimaribacterales; family AG-339-G14; genus CACNYO01. The sequence goes on from CACELJ010000005.1 coordinate 34,189, forward strand.
TAATTAGCTCAAAACCTGAAGAATTACGCTCACATATTGAAGAAGTTGCTGGCATATCAGTCTACAAAGAAAGAAGAAAAGAAACTGAAAGTAGAATCAAAAAAACAAAAGAAAATTTAGATCGTGTTAACGATTTAAAAAAAGAAATTGATAGGAATCTCTTAAAGCTCAAACAACAAATTAAATCAGCAGAAAAGTATGATTTAGCTAAACAAAATTTAAAAAAATTCAGATCTCTGAGACTTGCATCAAATTGGCTTGCTTCCTCAGAAAAAGTAAAAGAAATGGAACTTAATCAGAAAAGACAGGAAATTGAGATACAAAAGAAGATTTCTGAAAAAGAAAAAATAAATACTCAAATAGAAGAAACTAGAAATAATCAATCTAACCTTCTTCTACAAATTGAAAAAATGCAGGAATCCTTTTATAGCAGTGGTGCCGAGATATCAAAATCTGAGCAAGAGTTAATTTCTTTGGAAGAGAAAGTTGTTTCAACCAATAATGAAATAGAATCCATCGATAAAAAAATTATTGCTTTAAATTCTGATATTAATGGAGAAAAAAACGCAATCGATCAAATCAGGACCTCTTTAGAAGGAGAAGCAAATAGTCTGGAACAGGCTAAAAACGATTTTGAAAAACTCCAGATTTCAAGTTCACCTGAAGAATTTTTGGATAAATTATTAAACGATATCGGAAGCCTGATTGTAAAAATTAAAAATCTATCATCTGAAGGCATCAATTTTGAAGATGAACTAAGAGAGGTTCTGAGTGATTCAACAAACATTCAAAGCGGTCTTTCAAGATATAAGGCTGAATTTAAAAATATTAGCGATGCAGAGAAAGGGGCTTTAAATGAAAAAAGAGAAAAATATACAAGAGCTATTCAAGAAGTTGCTAATAAAAATCTAGAAATAAGTAAATTAGAAGGAGCTATTCAATCCAAACAAAAAGAGATAGAAACATTCCAAAGTAAGATAAAAGAACTCTCTCAATCTAGAGAGTCACTCATGATTCCTATAAATGAAATAAAAGAAGAAATTAAACCTCTCTTAGACAAAAGATCTGGAAACCAAAACGAATTAACTGCCTTAAGAAACAATTTTGAAAGAACAAACGAAGAAATAAGAACTCTAGAAAAAAATCTGAATATAGAGGAAATTAAGATCGAAGAACTAAAATCAATTTCAAATTCTTCTGTTGTTGAAAAACAAAAATTTATAACCGAAGCAGAAATATTACAAAAACAGATCCAATCTGAATATGGAGAATTGCAAACAGTTCTCGATAAGCTAGAACCTGAATTTGACATAGCTTTCATTGAAAATGAGATTGAAAAATTTAATAGGCAAATTGAATCAATTGGACCAATAAATCTGGCTGCGAAGGAAGAATTCAAGATCGAAGAAGAACGTAATTCAGAAATAGAAAGCCAACTAAATGAATTGAATAAAGCAATTGAAACTCTTCAAAGTGCCATCAAAAAAATTGATCAAGAATCTAGAACAAAATTCCAAGATACTTTAGATAGTGTCAATTCAGAGATTGCTAAGTTATTTCCTAAACTCTTTGGTGGAGGGCACGCAAAACTGGAGTTAACAGGAGAAGATGTCTTGGAGTCTGGAGTGGTTTTAAAAGCAATGCCTCCTGGTAAAAAAAATGTATCGGTTTCACAGCTTTCCGGAGGAGAGAAAGCTATGAGTGCAATTGCTATGGTTTTTTCTTTCTTCTCCCTCAATCCCTCGCCGTTTTGTATATTAGATGAAATTGATGCTCCTCTTGATGACCTTAATACCTTCCGTTATATATCCATGGTTGAAGAAATGTCCAAAAAGATTCAATTTATCTACATAACCCATAACAAAATCTCAATGGAGAAAAGCAAACACCTTATGGGTATAACCATGGAAGAAGCGGGGGTCTCTAGACTTGTTTCTGTAGATGTAGAGGAAGCTTTAAGCTTAGCTGTCAACGAATGAACTTAAGAGAAATATTAGTCCTACTAATTTCTTTTTTTCTTGCAGTAACAATAATCTTAACTTTTAGAAAAATAATAAACTATAGAAAGAATTCAACCAGGAAGTCAAAACAGAGTTCTATTTCAAATGATGAGGAAGTAAAAGTTGAACTCGAAAACTTTTCAGAAGAAGACTACATAGACGATGACATTCCACCTGAACCTGAGCTCTCTTCAGATGACTTGATATATTTGCATATAGAATCCGATCAAAGTAATTCAATTCAATATAAGGATCTTCTTAATTATTTTGATAGCAACGATATCAATCTTGCAGATGAAGGTGGCTGGCTTAAGATATATTTAGATAATTCAAATAATTTTTCATTGGTTAATGGATTGAAACCAGGAAAATTTCTTCCCGAGGAAGGAATAGATTCTACGTCGATTATTACTATGATCCTCATTGCAAATGAACAAAATAATTGTGTTGAAGCTTTTCAGAATATGGCGGAGATGTCCTATAAGTTAGCAGCCTACTTGTCTGCAAATGTGCTTGATTCAGATAGAAATAAGTTGACTAAGCAAATGTATGACCATTATGTGCAACAGGCCGAGGAAAAAGATTTAAAAAAAATTAAACTATCCTGATGGTTTCCAAAAAGGAAATTCAAAAAAAATATACAGATTTAAAAAATCGGATATTTGAACTTAACGAGTCATACCATCGACATGACGTCTCAGAGGTTAGTGATGAAAAATACGATTCTTTATTCAAAGAATTAATTGACTTTGAAAATAATAATGATTTTCTGAATACTGAGAACTCACCTACCCAAAGAATTGGTTTTTCTCCATTAGATGAATTCCAGAAATATTCTCACAGAAAGAAAATGCTATCTTTGGATAATGCTTTTTCTATTAATGATCTTACTGATTTCAATAAAAGAATAAACCCAAAAGAAAAATTCAATAACCTTAAATTTTCTTGTGAACCAAAAATGGATGGCGTTGCCATCTCAATTAGATACAAGGATGGCCTTTTTCACTCTGCTGGGACAAGAGGAGACGGAAGCATTGGAGAAGACGTAACTCAAAACGTAAAAACCATCCAAGGAATTCCGCTTAAACTTGAAAGTTTTTCTACTAAAGATCCAAAAGACTTTGATGTTAGAGGAGAAATCTACATGGAACTTTCTTCTTTTAATGAGCTAAATAAACAACTGGCAGAAAAAAAATTCGCAAACCCAAGAAACGCTGCAGCAGGGAGCTTAAGACAATTAGATTCAAAAATCGTTGCTAGAAGACCTTTAAAAATGATTGCTCATGGCATAGGTTTTGTATCAGATGAATCTTACTTTGAGTCTCATTCATCTATGATTCAACAATTTAAAAAATGGGGCTTGCCTACCAATGATCTTATCAAAGAATTCTCTTCAGTAAATGATTGCGAATCATATTTCAATGAAATTTCCCTGCTAAGAGATAGTTTGGATTATGAAATCGATGGCATGGTCATCAAAATTGATGACTTAAAAATTCAGGAGGAAATAGGCCTAAATGCAAGGTCACCAAAATGGGCTATAGCAAGAAAGTTTAAAGCTTTAGAAGTTACTACCAGGGTCAAAAAAATAATTTTTAACATGGGAAGGACAGGAAAATTAACTCCTGTTGCTAAATTAGATCCAGTTCAAGTTGGAGGAGTAACAGTTTCTAATGCCACCTTGCATAATATTGACGAGATTGAGAGATTAGGAGTTCAGGAAGGGGATATAGTCAGCCTAAAAAGGGCTGGAGATGTAATTCCTAAAATTACAAAAGTCATTGAAAAAAAATCAACAAATAAAGTAAAAGTATCAGCTCCAGAATTTTGCCACAGCTGCAAGCGAGAGGTGAGTTATTTCGAAGATAAAATTATTTTCAGCATGGATGATGCAATTGATTTAAATTGTTTTTCCAGACATCAATTCCAAGAATCTATGGATCATTTTGTTTCAAAGGCTGCCTTTAATATAGATGGTCTTGGAACAAAAAATATAGAGTTGTTCATTGAAAAAGGTCTTTTAAAAGAAAATGAAGATATCTTTAGGCTTACAACAAATAATTTAGAGCCCCTGCCGGGCTTTGCGGAAAAATCTGCTAATAAATTAATTTCTTCTATAAAACGTAGTATGAATATCTCTTTGAGTAGATTCATATATGCGCTTGGAATAAAAGAAGTTGGTGAGGTGACATCAAAGAATTTAGCTAAAGAATATAAATCAATTGAGAATCTTTTTTTTCCATCTCCTGACAGACTCATTGAGATAAATGATATTGGAGAGGTTGTTGCAGAAAATATCAGCACTTTTTTCTCTGATAAGAAAGTTATAAATAAAATTAAAACTATGCAGGATTTGGGAGTTAATATTTCTCATGAGGAGCAGATTTCATCCTCCAATGAATTCCAAGATATGAGCTTTGTAATTACCGGCAAATTTTCCAAATTTTCTCGAAATGAATTAAAAGGCATTATAGAGTCAAAGGGAGGTAAGGTATCTGGGTCTATTTCATCTAAAACAAACTATTTGGTCCTGGGAGAAGATCCTGGTAGCAAATTAGAAAAGGCTCAAAAACTTAAAATAGATATTCTTACTGAAGATGATTTTTAAAACACCAAGTTTATTATCTGGCTTTATCATAATTCTCATTTTAAGTTCTTGTGCTGTTTCTCCTCCAAAAAAACCCAACGATATATGTTCAATATTCTTAGAAAAACGCTCTTGGTATAAAGCTGCAATTAAATCTTCAAAGAGATGGAAAATCCCTCTAGAAGTTAATATGGCATTTATATTGCAAGAATCTTCATATATTCAGGGAGCAAAACCCGAAAGAACAAAATTGTTGGGTTTTATTCCTTGGAAAAGAAAAAGTTCTGCTTATGGATATGCTCAGGCTCTTGATGGAACATGGGAAAGATATAAAAAAGAAGCTAAAAAAACTTTTGCTTACAGAAGAAATTTTGATGATTCTATTGATTTCATCGCTTGGTACAACAATTTAAGCCACAAAAAAATTGGAATCCCAAGAGATAATGCAAGGCTTTTATATCTTGCTTATCATGAGGGACAAGGGGGCTACAAAAAAGGTAGCTATCGGAACAAACCTTGGCTAACTGATGTTGCAACGAATGTTCAAAACAATGCTAATAGATATAAATCGCAATTTAATAGTTGTAAGAATAAGTTAAGAAATCCTTTTTATTACTTATTCAAAAAAGCATGAAATGAGATAATATTTCGATATGATTTTTAAAAATATATTTTTAGCTTTAATAACTGTTCTCCTAACTTTTAGCTGTTCAATGACTGTTCCAGTATATTCAGATCAATTTGAGAGTTTTGATCCGAGCTCTTATGGATCATTTAGATTTATCAAGCCTGAGCCCTTTTCAGAAACCTCTGATATTTCTGAAAATCCAGTGATACTTACTAGAATATCTAGGTCCATTCTTGGGTCATTAGAAAGCCTTTCTTTAGATGAAGATCAAGTAAATCCTGATCTTGAAATATCTTTCGCTTATGGTTCAAAGGATGATTACAGATATCGACCTACATCTTTTGGTTTCCAATACAGAAGGCATCCCTTTTACAACGATACTTTTTACAATTACGTGCCATCTAAAGAATTCAGGCTTGCTATCTATGTGAAAGAATCTAGTTCTCAAGAGGTAGTTTGGTATGGTTCAACAAGACTACCTAAATCTTATTCTTCTGATCAGGGAATGATTGACGAAGCGGTCAAAAGAATTCTCAGCTCTTATCCAAAGAGCTGAGTATCTCTATTATCATCTAGTTTTTCGAACCAGACGGGATTTCATTGAATGGTACAGTCTTATCGACTCTAACATCCTGAGGCATGCCTAGAACTTGCTCAGCAATAATATTTCTGAGAATTTCATCCGTACCACCTGCAATTCTAATTAACGGAGCCCCAAGCAGACTGCCTTGAAAAAGAGCTCTAATATCATCTTTGTCATCTGATTTGATGATAGATGCGTTATCCATGAGATCCATTCCAAAATTTGCAATATCTTGAAGTTTATTTGCGCTAACGATTTTAGTTATAGAAGCATCTGGGCCAGGAGTATCACCTCTTGAGAGGGCAGAGATGTTTCTCATTTTTGTATATTTCAATCCAGCATACTCGCAGTACCAATCTGCTAGTTTTTCTCGAACTCCACCGTTACTGATGGCATTCTCACCATTAAAGTCACTTTCTTTAGTCAATTCAAAAATCTCTTGAAAATCGACACCTGACGCATCTCCAACTGCTAATCTCTCGTTCATAAGAGTAGTAAGAGCAACTTTCCATCCATCTCCAACTTCTCCTAATCTTTGAGAATCAGGAATTTTTACATCAGTGAAATAAACTTCATTGAAATTGGCTCCACCGGTTATTTGTCTTATAGGTCTCACTTCTATTCCAGGAGATTTCATATCTAAAAAGAAGTAAGTCAATCCTTTATGCTTCGGAGCATTGAAGTCACTTCTTGTGACAAGAATTGCATAATCACTGTAATGAGCCCCTGATGTCCATACTTTTTGACCATTTATTGTCCAAGTATCACCATCCAATTCAGCTTTGGTCTTAATTCCAGCAAGGTCTGAACCTGCACCTGGCTCACTAAAAAGCTGACACCATATTTCTTGACCTTTTGCCATTGGCGGAAGATATTGTTTTTTCTGCTCTTCAGTTGCATAAAGCATCATGGTAGGACCAGCCATACCTTGTCCGATTTCATGAAAACCTCCAGGAACTTTATACTTACTCTCTTCTTGAGCCCAAATTACTCTCTCGATTGCAGTAGCATCTCTGCCTCCGTATTCTTTAGGCCAATGAAGACAAGCCCAGCCAGCTTCATATTTTTTGGTCATCCAATCTTTGGCATCTTGTAAGGCACTTGATTCACCACCTTCTCCAGTCATTTCTGCTGGACGGTAAACGTCACGAGAATGCTCTTTCTTTTCTGCGTTTGCACTTAGCCAATCAGAGGCTTCTTTTCTAAATTTTGCTTCTTCAGCGGTATCATTAAAATCCATTTAGTACTCCTAAATTATTGAGGTAAATTACTTCTTTCAATCGAAGAAACAAGCTTATCTTTCCATAAGCTTTGTCCGCCTATGTTAGCAGATAATAATCTTGCTCTTCTATAAAAGAGGTGACAATCAAATTCCCAAGTTGCACCCATTCCACCATGAGTCTGGATGTTTTCTTTGGAACATTCATAAAAAGCTTTTGTTGCACTTACTCTTGCAGTCGCAGCAGCAACAGGAAGTTCTGGTGCATCGTTACCTAAAGCCCAGGCGCCAAAGTAACAGTTTGATCTAGCCAGAGTAAGAGAAATATACATATCAGCTAGTTTATGTTTTATTGCTTGGAAAGAACCTATTTGCCTTCCAAAGGCGTATCTTCCCATAGCGTATTCTTTTGCCATATTCATTGAGGCTTCTGCTCCACCAACTTGTTCAAAAGCAAATAAGACAGCTGCTTGATTTAAAAGCTTATCTATTGCTTCTGAAGACGAATCTTCAATAATTTTTGCATCTACATCTTTAAAACTGATGTTTGCATAGGAACGAGAACCATCAAAACACTCGGCTTTTGAAACTTCTACACCTTTGCTATCAGCATCTACTAGAAAAAGTCCAACCTTATCTCCGCATTTAGCTGAAACAATAAATAGATTTGCTATGTCGCCGTCTGGGACTGCTATCTTGTCTCCGCTCAACTTTCCATTTTGAAAAGTAGTTTTAGCATTATCAGATGTGGGTGTTCCTAGTTCTTCAGAGTGTGCAAATGTTCCAATCATCTCTCCCGCGGCAAGTTTTGGTAGGTATTCTTTTTTTACATCATCATTAGACGAGTTTATGATCGCAGTGGTAGCCAAATAAACACTGGAAGAATATGGAATTGGAGCTATAGCTCTTCCCATTTCCTCAGCGACCACACAAAGCTCAAGAAATCCAAGCCCAATACCGCCATGTTCTTCTGGAATTGTTATAGCTGTAAGACCCATCTCAACAACTTTATTCCATAGATCTTTATCAAAATTTTCTTCGCCTTCTAAAATATTTCTATTCCTTTTAACGGAATTTTCTTTTTCAAAAAGTTTTCTCACTTCTTCTTTCATGACCAATTGATCATCAGAAAATTCAAAATTCATATCTCCTCCATATTTCTCAAAAAAAACATTTCATTGTAACCATCTATCATTAGAATGTAATCCCATATAACTTATATATGGAAAATAATTCTAAAAATATTAGACCTTATAAAGATCTGTCTTCAAGGAAGATTTCTGCATCTTCTTCGATAAGTTTATCGAGCCTCTTAGTTCCTCTAATACTTATAGTTGTAGTAATTTTAAGTACCGTTTTCATAAGCTTGAACCAAAACAAACTCCAAAAAGAAATATCTGACGTTAACTTGAGGCTTTCAACTATGGAAAAAAATCAGGCTGACATTGGAGAAACTTCTCAAATAACTTTGGAATCTCTGGAGCAAAATTTAAAAGACGCAAATTTTGAAATTAGAAAACTCTGGGATTTAAGTAATAAAAGGAACAGAAGAAACATAGAAACTACCATGAAATCCCTAGAAACACTCCAAGAACAATCAGACGATATGGTCAAAAAATCGCAATTGAATGAGGAGTCTTTGAAAAGACTTGCTTTATCTTTAGATAAAACAAGAAAACTCGTGGCAAGAATATCAGGAGCTGATAATTCCTTTGATCAAATCGAATCCAAAATAGCAGAAATTGAAGAGGCCAATAAATCTAATATGGCTTTCAGAGAGCAGATAAGCGAGGCATTAATTCGGATTCAAGCTGACCTGAGCAGTTTAGAGATTGCTTTAGAGGATAAATAATTTATATTTACTTTCTACGCGGATATGGTGGAACTGGTAGACACGCTAGATTTAGGTTCTAGTGCCGAAAGGTGTGGGGGTTCGACTCCCTCTATCCGCACCAAAGTCAATTTATTTCAAATGCTCAATTAGAAGAGTAGGTATGTTGCAAGTGTGAGACTTTATAGTCGCAACGAGGGTATTTGGTTTTCTGCCATCTTTCACATCTGAAATTTCCACTCCCTCCGATACCAATCTGGCATGCGTTTTTTTTATATCTTTGGTTGTCCAAGCTAAACCCCAGGCTGTATCAATAGGTTTATCTGCATCGTTTTTAATTCCAATGGCTTCAATCGTCGTTTGATTCGTTCTAAAAAACAGCATTCTTCCTCCCCATTTTTCTACGAATTGATCCAAAGCGAGTCTGATTCCATAAGTATCTCTGTAAAGTTCTATTAATCCATCTGGATCATTGGAGTTAATAACAATATGATCGAGACGTTCAATTTGATCGTTTTCAAAAGATTCGTATCTTGGAAGAATCCCTGAATTATGCTCAATCAAGAGAGTAAAGACTCCACGAGTAGATTCTTTTGGGAGCATAATATTTTTCCATTCTCTTTTAGAGCCTGAATCTAAATTTATTCCCTCACCAGATGTAACTTTTAAATTTTGGAAATTAGAGTATTCCTTAGATTGAAGAACTTCTTCAATATTTTCAACTTCCAATGCGATACCAAAGATACCTTCTCCATTTTCCTTGATATGGTCGTTAACTTGATCTGCTAAAAATCCATCTGAAGTTCCGGCAATCAATTCTAAATAAAGATTCTCCAGAGGAAACAGGATATTTTCAGTTCCAAGACTAGGATGTTTACCACGCCAAGTGGGTTTGAGACCTAAAACTTTTTCATATTGAAGAGACGATTCTTCAAGATTTTTTACAGCTATTAAAATGTGATCTATCGATTTAATCATTGATTATGAGCAGTAGTCAGGATTTCAATTTTCGTATACTCTATCATTGTTAAATTTTTTATGAGGAGAAAAAAATGAACTTTGAACATTCTGACAAAGTAAAGGACTTACTAGCTAGAGTATCTAAATTTATGGATGACAATATTTATCCAGCAGAAGCTGTCTATGCAGAACAAATGCAAGCTTTTAGAGATGAAGGCAATCCTTGGCAAGTTGTTCCAATAGTAGAAGATCTAAAAAAGAAAGCACGAGCAGAAGGTCTTTGGAACTTCTTTTTACCTGAGAGTTCTTATGGATTTGGATTAACTAATCTTGAGTATGCGCCTTTGGCCGAATTAATGGGTAGAAGCGGCATTGCTTCTGAGGTATTTAATTGCTCAGCTCCTGATACAGGAAACATGGAAGTCATAGAAAGATATGGAAATGATGAGCATAAAAAATTGTGGCTCGAGCCATTGCTTAACGGTGAGATCAGATCAGCGTTTGCCATGACTGAGCCAAATGTTGCGTCTTCAGATGCAACTAATATTTCTAGTTCTATTGTTGATGCAGGCGATCATTATGTTATTAATGGTGAAAAATGGTGGACCTCTGGTGCAGGAGACCCTCGTTGTAAGATTCTTGTCTTCATGGGCGTAACTAACCCAGACAATCCTAAACATCAGAGACAATCACAAATTCTTGTTCCTATGGATACTCCTGGAATCGAAATTTTAAGAATGATGAATGTCTTTGGTTCAGATGATGCTCCACATGGACATGGTCATTTGAGATTTACAGATGTGAAAGTTCCTAAGGAAAACTTACTTTTAGGTGAAGGTAGGGGTTTTGAAATAGCTCAAGGAAGACTTGGCCCAGGAAGAATTCATCACTGTATGAGAACAATTGGTGTTGCCGAAAGAGCTTTAGACATCCTATGTGAGAGAGCTACAAATCGTGAGGCATTTGGTAAACCTCTTGCTGAGTTGGGAGGAAACTATGATGTCATTGCGGATTGCCGTATCGAAATTGATAGCTGCAGATTACTTACTCTAAACGCTGCTCACATGATGGATACTGTCGGTAACAAAATTGCTAAGAGTGAAATTGCTCAAATCAAAGTGGCGGTTCCAAATATGGCTTTGAGAGTCATTGATAAAGCAATTCAAATTCATGGCGGAGCAGGAGTTTCTCAAGATACGCCTTTGGCTAGAATGTACGCAAGCATGAGAACCTTAAGGCTTGCTGATGGTCCCGATGAGGTTCACAGAAGAACCGTTGCTAGATTAGAACTTGGTAAACATCAAGCGCAAGCAGCTAAAGATGGTTCGCCAGACGTATACGTAGGAAGGCCTAGTTAGTCTTTTTAGTTCTTCTGCAGCGCTCGCTGCAGAAGACTACGTTATCCCAATCTCGTTCCCATTTTTTTCTCCATGAAAAAGGCTTGTTGCACCTTTTGCATATCTTTTCTGGAAGAGGTTTTTTCAAAAAACTAATATGTCGTTAAGCTGATAAAGTCTTCAGCAAGTTTAAAAATCCTTTCTTTCTTATCTTTATTCATTTTATCCAAAGATCTTGTCATCAACGATAACCTAGGATTAGATTTAAAGAATTCAGTATGCTTGGAAATAAAGCTCCAATATAAGCCATCCACAATTTCACACCAATCTCCTCTTTTAAAATTACTCATTTTTAAAAGATAATTTGAACCACATATGTAAGGTTTAGTAGACATTATTCCTGCATCAGCATAAGTACTCATTCCAAAAACATTTGGAACCATCACCCATTCTGATGAATCTAAATACATTTCCATAAACCAGGTGTAAATTTCTTTAGGCGATACTCCTGCTAGGTTCATGATGTTGGCAATAACCATGAGTCTGTTTATATGATGTGTGTAGCCATGATCGATAGACTCTTTAATTGCCTTATCAAGAGGATCAATTCCTGTTGAACCTTCATACCAGCAATCTTTTAATTTTTTACTATGATTGAAGTAATTAGAATTCTCTTGATCAAAACCCTTGAGATCATAAACACCTTTTATGAATTCTCTCCAACCTATAATTTGTCTGATAAACCCTTCAAGGGAATTCAACGGGATTTTATTTTTCTTTGCATAACTTAAAGACTGATCTATAACCTCATCAGGGGTAATCAAGCCGATATTTAAAAGAGGGCTTAACAGCGAATGAAACAAAAAAGTTTCGTTTGTATCTATTGCATCCTCATAATCGCCAAAAAGTGTAAACCTTTCCTCTAAAAAAGATTTCAACCATTTTTTTGCTTCCTTTCTACTGCAGGGGATATTTACACCATCCAGTTCTCCAGGATGATTAGAAAAATTTTCCAAGATGATATTTTTTATTTCTTCCTTATAAATTGAATCTTTTATTTTTGGAATTTTTGGAACGGATAGACCCTTAGGTAACTTTTTACGATTTTCTTCATCAAAGGACCATTTACCTCCGACAGGCTTATCTTCATTCATCAAAATATTTAGCTTTTTTCTCATTTTTTTATAAAAATCAGCCATGAAAAGTCTTTTACCGTCCATGATGTCTTCGAACTCACCTTTTTGGAGAATAAACATAGGATTATGTAGTTCTTCGTAATCCAAATTATTGTTTTCTAAAAATGCATAGAGATTTTCTTTAAATGCTTTGTCTGCAGGCTCAAAAAAGCATAACTTGTCGATTTTATTTTTCTTGATAACATCCGCGACGTTATCGAAGTAAATTTTTCTATTATCCGTTAACTCTATGTAATGAATAGTTTTATCCAAGGATAGAAGAGAATCTCTATATTCGCGCATCGAGGTTAAAAACATTAGAATTTTTGATTTGTGGTGTTTTACGTAAGTGCATAGATCATAGTCTTCAATCATTAATACATGATTAAAGTTATATTTCTTTAATTCTTCTAGAGGAAATAATTGATTTCCTAGCACAATTAATAGATTATTCTGCACCACGTAATATTAACGATTCATTTCTTACTAACGTAATAATTTTATGAAAGATATTTTTCCTACTCCTGGCAGTTCAGTGACTGTCACTGATGAAATGTGCGATATGAATGGACACATGAATGTAAGGTTCTATCAAACAATTCCGATGGACTACGAAGGTAATTTTTATCATAGCCTCGGATTTGGAGAAGATTATATTTCCAAAGGATATTCCTCATTTACTATCGAACAAAATATTAGTTACCTAAAAGAATGCCTCAAAGGCGAGGTGCTAACCCCTCGTTTTCGAATGCTAAACGTCAACAAAAAACTTTATCACTATGTTTGCGCTATCTGTAAAGAGAATGATGAGGTAGCCGCTTTGGTGGAAACTGTTGAAATTCACATTGATATGTCGATTAGGAAATCATCTGAAATGTCAGATGATATCTTCAAAATTATGGCGGAAATGAAAAAAGATCATGATTCAAGTGCTCCTTACCCTTTCGATGTCAAACTAAAAATTAAGTCAATTATTTAGATTTGAATACAGGATCTCTTCTGTCCAGAGATGCTTTTATTCCTTCTTTGAAATCCTCTGTTTCTCTCAATCTGTTTTGCTCAGAAAGTTCCCATTGAGTGATTTTCTCAATCTCATCAGCCAAACCTTCTTTGATAGTTGACCTTATGGCTTGAACTCCAAGCGGACCAGCCGAATTTATTTCATGAGCTAAATTCTCTGCTGAAGACATTAACTCTTCTTTGGATACTAAATAATCTGCTAATCCAATATCGAAAGCCTCATCACCAGTAATTCTTCTACCAGTTAACAACATTAGAGCAGCCTTTTGATGACCCACAACTCTTGGTAACGTAATTGTCGTCCCGAAGCCTTGATGAAAAGCTAACTTTGCAAAATTTGCGCTAAATCTTGATTCAGGACAGGCAACTCTAAAATCACATGCCAAAGAAACGCCAAGCCCACCGCCAACTGCAGCTCCTTGAATGACCCCAATGATTGGTTTCTTTGTCCTGAATAATCTCACAGCTTGTTGATAAAGCTTTTCGTAAGGATCTGACTCTTCTTTCATAGATGATCTAGTGAAATCTGCTCCCGCACAAAAATGTTTTCCTTCGGAATAAAGTATGATTGATCGACATTCGTCATTTTTGTCCATCTCTTCGAGGACATCGGCAATTTCGCCTATCAATTCTGCATCAAAAAAATTGTTTGGTGGTCGATTTATTTTTATGTAGGCAGTATGATCCTTTAACTCAAATACCAAGTCATTTAGTTTTTCTAAGTTCATAATAATTCTGTAATTCTTTATTCTAGTTCGTAACTTACAGGTAAAATAACTGCCATGTCGAGTTTATTTAGTTTCTTAAAAAAAATAGATTACCTTCTCTTTTTAATTTATGGAATTATGGGCTTTGGCAGTTTATTTTTTATTCAATCTTTAAGAGATTTCTTGACATTGAATGCTACTTTGGAATTTCTTATATGCTTTTTAATCCTCTCTCCCATCTACTATTTGGTTCGAGTACTGAAAAAAAAATTCATCAATGATTAGATTAATTCTTGGTATTGGAATTGTGTTGGTTACTTCTATGTTAGTTACCTACCTAACAAGAAAGTTTGGTAAATCTATCGCTATTGCTCTCTCAATCTCTATTGGAATTATTGTTGGAGTGATTATTTATTCTCATGAAGATGGTTGTGTCGTAGAATCTGAAGAACAAGCTGCAAAAATTTGTTGGTTCAAGTGAAAAAATCATTTTTAGACATAGTGGAAGAAGCGTTAGTTAATGTTGATGAGGTGGATTGTATTCAACTAAAACATGCCAAAGACAATGAAGAGGATTTTATTCTTATTGATAGCAGAGAAAAGGAAGAATGGGATGCCTCTAGAATTCCTAATTCGGTTCATATGAGTAAAGGATTGATTGAAAAAATGGTTGAAGCAAATATCCCTGATAGAGATACAAAGCTTGTAATTTATTGCCAATCAGGTTTTAGGTCGGTTTTAGCTTGCGAAAGCATAAAACGTATGGGGTATAATCAAGTTTCTTCTTTAAAAGGTGGAATTTCTGAATGGCAATCTTCAGGCTTTCCTATAGAGGATTAAGTTAAAACAAAGAATATTATGATTGATGTAGCAGTTATAGGCGCAGGTATCTCTGGGATAGGTGCAGCTTCATATTTGACAATGAAATGTCCAAAAAAGAGCTTCCAAATTATTGAATCAAGGAAAAATATCGGTGGAACTTGGGACTTATTCAAATACCCGGGTATTAGATCTGATTCTGATATGTACACTATGGGTTACTCCTTCAAACCATGGAAGGAAGACAAAACTCTTGCTGATGGATCTTCAATCCTTAGATATTTGGATGAGACCATTGATGAATATAATCTTAGAGACAAAATTAGCTTCAATACAAAATTGACGTCTCTACATTGGAACACCAATGATGCATGTTGGATGCTTGATTTAGTGACTCCAGAAGGAGAAAAGCAAATTAAAGCGAGATTTGTCTTTATGGGCACTGGATATTATAACTATGACAAAGGCTATCTTCCTGATTTTAAAGGATCAGATTCTTACAAAGGGGTAAAAATTCACCCACAACATTGGCCTGAAGATTTGGACTACCATGATAAAACTGTTGCTGTCATTGGAAGCGGCGCTACTGCAGCAACTGTTGTTCCAGCAGTAGCCGAAAAAGCAAAGCACGTTTATATGATTCAAAGATCACCAACTTATTATTTTCCAGTTCCTGAAGTTAATGCATTTGGCGCTTTTCTAAAAAAGATTCTGCCACATTCGTTGGCATATAAAATTGTGAGAACTAGAAATGTTTGGCTTCAGCAAACACTGTTCAAACATAGTAGAAAAAATCCAGAGAGAGTTAAGAGTCTTCTTTTAGATGAGGTCAAGAAGCATTTACCTGAGGAATACGTTGATAAACATTTTACGCCAACTTATAACCCCTGGGATCAAAGAATATGTGCTCTTCCTGAGGGTGATTTATTCAATGCTATAAACGAAAAAAGAGCATCTGTAATCACAGGTCATATAGACTCTTTTACAGAGACAGGCATCAAGATGGAATCAGGAGAAGAAATCCAAGCCGATATTGTTGTCACTGCGACAGGCTTGCAAATGCAATTTTTAGGCGGAGCTGATGTGAAAGTTGATAATAGAGAAATTGATATGCCAAATACTATTGCCTATAAGGGAATGATGTACACAGGAGTGCCTAACCTGATTAACTCTTTTGGATACATAAATGCATCATGGACTCTAAGATCGGATTTAACGTGTGAATTCATGTGTAAGTTGATTAACTACATGGACGAAAATAACATTACTCATTCATTACCAGATCCGGACATTAAAGTCTCAGAAGATGATTGGTTAAATGGTTTTTCTTCAGGATACTTGATGAGGTCAATGCATTTATTTCCTAAACAAGGGGAAAAATCACCTTGGAGAAATAATCAAAATTATTTTCAGGATCTTTTTGATATTAAATTTAAAAAAATTAACGATGGCGCATTAGTCTTAAGGAGCTAATGGAAGGTTTTTTTAATATTTTTAGAGAAGTTTGGGAAGAGGGCCTCTTAGGTATTGGTCTCACGGAGCTTTTTATTTCCATTGGAATTTTGGCTATCGCTTTCATATTAAGAGCGTTTATTGTTAGTAGATTTTTCAAGTGGTTGGAATCAATTGCTGATAATACAGAGACAGAAGTTGACGATGTTGTTTTTGAATCACTTAGGAAACCAGTGGGTTATGTTCCTATAACACTTGCTCTTTACTTAATAAGTATTTACTTGCCTTTATCTGGATCTTTAGGATTGTTTATTGAAAATTTAGTCAAAGCATCGCTAGCTTTCACAATATTTAGCGTTTTTACCAACAGTGTTTCACCTCTTTTTTCGATGTTAACTGGTACTAGCTTCTTAACTGCCGCAATGACAATGTGGCTTGAGAAAGCCATTAGAGTTTTAATTTGGGTCATTGGTTTTGCAATAATTTTGGATATATTTGGAATTCAAATTGGGCCAATCATTGCAGGTTTGGGATTATTCTCTGTTGCCGTTGCCTTAGGGGCTCAAGATCTTTTCAAAAATTTAATCTCCGGAATTTTAATAATTGCTGAAAATAGATTTCAGCCAGGCGATAGAATTGAAGTAGAGGGTCATCTTCACGGAATGGTCGATAAAATTGGATTCAGATCAACAGTCATCAGACTTTTTAATACTTCTCCCATGATTATTCCTAATAAAGATTTATCTGATGTAAAAGTAATCAATCACGGTGAGATGTATCACAGAAGAATAGATTGGAAAATAAATCTTGTTTATTCAACTACTCTCGAGCAACTTAAAGAAATATGCACAAAAATTGATGAGTTTATAAAGGACTATGAAGGGTTAGTGGAAAACGAAAAGCAAGAATCCTTTGCAAAAACTGTTGCCTTTAATTCAAGCTCTATCGATGTCCAAATATTATGTTTTACTAATCCTTGTAATTTCACTGAGTTCTCAACCATCAAGCAAGATCTTGTCTATTCAGTAATTGATATAGTTAGATCCAGTGGAAGTGAATTTGCCTTCCCTTCAAGGTCAATATACGTTGAATCAGGCGGGTCAGACGGAATTATGGATGAGAATGACGTGCATGCTTCAGCGCTAATTCATAATGAAGCTGAGGATAAAAAGTAATTTTTGTTCTCAAGTTTATTAAATTAGATATAATGTCATTAGAGGATTTATGAAAAAACCATTCCGCATTTCTTTACTTTTACTATTAACTTTTGCTGTTGGTTGTGCAAAACCTATTTTTTGGTATCAAACTCCTCAACCTCTAAATCTTCACTTTGATTTTGATCCAACGCTTCTTAATTGCATAGAATTATCAGAAGAATCTGTAAGAGTATCTAATATTGTAGAGGATCTTGCGGATAAGCTAGTTAATGAAGCCGATAGAAATGTGTCATCTGTTTTTTTTGGATTTAGGACAAACAACCCTCTAACTGGAAAGAACTATTTTGGTGTTGGTTCTGAATCCGTTAACCCAGCTGTGTACGAGTTTAGAAGACTTCAATTATTACTCGAACAAATAGAAACCTTGCAGATCGATAACTGCTCTCCTACTGTTATCACAATCACAGAAGAGCAAGGATAACTCTCTTTTTCTTACGAATGGTTTGCTTGCCAAATCTCTTTAAGCCCTTACTATTTTTTATAGCTATTTTTGCATCCACTACTTTTTCTTCAAAAAATATAACCATCCATGAAGACAAAATTGTTCTTGGAGCCGGATGTTTCTGGAGTGTTGAGAAAAAATTTGCAGAATTACAAGGAGTGATAAACGTTGAATCTGGGTACGCTGATGGTATCGGTCTTGAGCCAAAATACTCCGAGATCACAAAGTTTAAAAATAAATTCAATCCTGATAATTTTGCTGAGGTTGTCGAAGTTACATACGATAGGAATTCAATTTCCTTAACCGATTTAATCAAGTTCTTCTTTGAACTGCATGATCCAACGCAAAAAAATAGACAAGGTAACGACATAGGAACTCAATACCGATCTCTAATATTATTTAATGATCAATCCGAAGAAATGTTATCTATCGAACTAAAAGATGAATATCAAATACTGCTAACAAAAGAAGGTTATGGAGATATAGTTACAGATATAAAGAAGTTGAAAAAGTTTTATCCTGCAGAAGAATATCATCAAGATTACTTAGTTAAGAATCCTAATGGCTACTGTCCAGATCATTCAACAGGTATTGTTTTTAAAAAGGTTGAAAAACCTAAGATCGATAACAGTTATTTACTTGCTGGAAAGTACATTTTAGTTTTGGATTCAGAATTTTGTCCTTACTGCACTAAGCTTAAAAATGAAGTTTTGTCTGATTATGAGGGTTCAATCCCTTTACATTATAGATATTCCTCAGAATTGCATGATCTTCAATTATCATCTCCTACTTGGGCCACACCAACTATCTTTTTTATTGAAGATGGAGTTGAGAAATTTTCTCTTCAAGGATTTGTGCAAAGAGAAAACTTCTATAAGGCTCTTGGTATTTTTAAATTAGGAGAAAGTGAAGCCTATAGTGTTGCTTTTAATCAAGGAACGGATCCAGTCTTTTGCAAAGAATATGAGTTATTTAAAGATACTCCGGAGGGAGTTTTCGTTGATAAGCTTAGCGGAGTTCCTCTTTTTGATACAAAAGACAGATTTAATTCCAGAACGGGATGGTTATCTTTTACTAAACCAGTAGATGGATCGGTTACAGAGCACATGGACTATAGTTATGGAATGACTAGGGTTGAAATTAAATCTAAATCTTCAGGAATACATCTTGGGCACGTTTTTCAGGATGGGCCTAATGGACTTCCCAGATATTGTATCAATGCAACTGTGCTAGAATTCGTTCCCAGAAATATATAGACACGTAGCTCAGTTGGTTAGAGTACTACCTTGACATGGTAGGGGTCCCCGGTTCGAGTCCGGGCGTGTCTACCATTTTAGAATTATCTTATAAGACAAATTATAGATATTATCTCTCCATGAATAAATTGCTCGATTCCTTCCTTCGTTCTGATCACGCTGGCGAAGTAGGCGCTGTTTATATTTATAAAGGGATTCTCTCCATTGCCAAAGATCCGGCTTTGGTTGAGTTTTCAAAAAGACATTTAGAGACAGAAAAAGAACATTTACGAAAGATAGAAGAAGTTCTTCCGGCAAGCAAAAGAAGCAAGTTAGTTGGTATTTGGAAAGTTGCTGGCTATCTCCTGGGTTTTATTCCTTC
The DNA here is from genome assembly GCA_902560275.1 of uncultured SAR86 cluster bacterium. Taxonomy (GTDB): domain Bacteria; phylum Pseudomonadota; class Gammaproteobacteria; order Magnimaribacterales; family AG-339-G14; genus CACNYO01. The sequence continues at coordinate 53,783 of CACELJ010000005.1, forward strand.
TCTTTTTGGGCCCAGAATAGTTTTTGCAACAATCGAAGCAGTTGAGTCCTTTGTAGAAGATCATTACGAAGAACAACTCAAATACTTAAGGGCACAAGATGATCCTGACCAAGCTCTTATAAATCTTCTCCAATCTTGTCAGGATGATGAGATTGAGCATAAAAATGAGTCCGCAATTAAAAAAAGATCTACTCCTGGGTTCCTTCTAAACTTCTGGATGAAAATTGTAGGGTGGGGATCTTCATCTGCAGTTAAAGTAGCAAAAATAATCTAGATAAGCTCACTTTTATTATTAAACAATATACTGTATATTTATACAGTACTTAATTTTTTTTATTTTTGCGAATGATATCTGAAGATCAAAAGCGCAGGGTAAATCTGCCTCTTTTTAACGACAAAATTGCTGTTGGTTGGCCTAGTCCTGCGGATGATTACGTAGAGAGATCAATAGATCTAAATGAGTATCTGGTAAAGAATTCAGCTGCGACCTATTTTTTAAGAGCCGCGGGTGATTCTATGATTAATGTGGGTATACATAACGATGCAATTTTAATAGTCGACCGAAGTATCGAGCCAACTGATGGCAAGATAGTCATCGCTTCGGTCGACGGATCTTATACCTGCAAACGATTACAACTTTACCCTGAACCTAGATTGATCGCAGAAAATATTAAGTATCCACCTATTAAAATAGATAGAAAGGAAGATTTTGAAATAATTGGCGTTGTATTGGCTGCCATCAATCAATTTTGATTAAGAGATGTTTGCTTTAGTAGATTGCAACAGCTTTTATGCGTCTTGCGAGAGAGTTTTTAGACCAGATCTAAAAAATAAACCAGTAGTCGTTTTATCAAATAATGACGGTTGTGTGGTGGCTCTCTCAAAAGAAGCTAAAAAGCTTGGCATTAAGATGTGTGATCCTTGGTATCAGATTGAGTCTGCTTATACCAAAAAAGGAGGTTATGCCTTTTCTTCTAATTATGAACTTTATGCCGATATATCGGCACGCATAATGACAACGCTGGAACGACTATCTCCTAATATAGAAATCTATAGTATTGATGAAGCCTTTCTAGATTTAACGGGAGTTAATAATTGTCAAAATTTGCAGGATTTCGGAATGCAATGCAAAGAAACAATCAAACAATGGACGGGAATGCCCGTAAGAGTAGGTATCGCTCCAACTAAAACTTTATCTAAAATAGCAAGTTATGGAGCCAAATATTATCCAGCTACGCAAGGAGTAGTAGATTTATCTAAACCAGAAAGACAAAAAAAACTATTAAATTTGGTGCCTGTCCAAGAAGTCTGGGGAGTGGGTAGAAAGATTCACAAAAGATTAAACCAAATTGGTATTAGGACTGCCTTAGATCTTGCAATGATAGATACAAAATACGTAAGAAATAACTTCAACATAGTTCTGGCGAAAACAGTCAGAGAGCTTAGAGGAGAACCTTGCATTGGCCTCGAAGATCAACCATCTGCAAAAAAACAAATTATGGTTAGTCGAACCTTTAGTAAAAAAGTAGATGATTTGAGGACATTAGAAGAGGCAGTAAGCGACTATGCGGCACGAGCAGCAGCTAAGCTTAGAAGAGAAAATAGAAGGTGCCTTTATGTTTCTGTTTTTATCAGAACAAATCCTTTCAGGACGCAAGATCGGCAATATAGAAATTCAGGAACAACTAGGTTGATTGCTCCAACTAGTGATACTAGAGATATTATTCAAAACGCAAAAAAGAGTCTCAGAGCCATATATAGATCGGGTTTTAATTATATAAAGGCAGGAATATTACTTTCAGATTTTTACGATGATCAAATTCAGCAGTATGATTTTTTTTATCCCAAAGAAAGGATCTTACACAGCGATCAACTCATGAATACCATAGATAAAATAAATAAGAAGGGATTACCGCCGGTTTATTTCTTAGCTCAGGGGATTAAGAGAAAATGGTCAATGAAGAGAGAGATCCAATCACCTAGATATACAACTTCTTGGAACGATCTTCCAAAAGTCAGTTAGATTTTTTACTAGATACCCACGAAATATCTTCGTCATAATCCGATAGAGTTTGATCAACTCCAAGAATAAGAGAGATCAAAGCCATACGAACGAGAAGACCATTATCCGTCTGCCTGTATATGGCTAGGTTGGGATTTTCATTCATGTCAGTATCAAGTTCATTAGCGTCAGGACGAGAGTCTCTTGGAAGCGGATGCATGATGACTGTATTTGGCTCACAATTTTCGGTATAGATATTTTGATTTAGTTTAAGAAGGCCTTTGTATTTGTTAGCCTCTTTAGGAGAATCAAATCTTTCCTCTTGAACTCTGGTGACATAAATAATATCTACATCACCAATACCAGACTCTATCGAATTGAATTCATTTATTTTCATTCCGTTATAGACTAAATCTTGTCTAATTTCAGGAGGAAGCTTTAATTGTTCAGGCGATATTAAGTTGAAGGATATATTTTCAAATAAATTTAATGCTTTACAGAGAGAATGAACGGCTCTTCCAAATTTTAAATCTCCAACAAGAGCAATGTTGCTTCCGTCGATGGACTTACCTTTAGATTCGAGTTCAAGTTTGATGGTGAATAAGTCTAATAAAGCTTGACTGGGGTGTTCATTTTCTCCATCCCCTGCATTGATTACAGGAACTCTTGAGGCCTCTGAAAATTCCTGGACAGAATTTTTTTCAGGATGCCTCATGACAATTAAATCGCTATAGCCGCTCAATACTCTGGCAGTATCGTATAAAGACTCACCCTTTGCGAGAGAGGAAGCTTCAATGCCGGTAGTTTCTCTTACCTCTCCACCTAAAAGATTGAAAGCACTTCCAAAGCTAATCCTTGTCCTTGTGCTGGCTTCGAAGAACATATTACTCAGAATAGCTCCCTGAAGGACTCTAGTTTTTTTCTCGCGGTTAGCATATGGGATCATTTTTTCAGCTATTGAAAAAACTTTTACGATATCGTCTTTGTCAAACTGATCTATGGAGAGGATATGATTGCCAAGAAACTCCATGAAAGTATTCTATCATTGAAAGATTGTAAATTCTTTGAATATTCCAAGATGAGACTATTGCAAATTTTCTTGACTGTGACATATTAAATCAATGTCACAGGATTGCTTGCTACTCAATGGAAATGGAAAGCCAATAAGCTACTTTCCTTTATCTGTTGTAGATTGGAAAACTGCTATCAAGTTAGTCGTTACCAGAAACGTGATAATTGTTAGAGAGCATCCAGATTGGTTTGTTCATTCACCCAGTATGAAACTCAAAGTTCCAAGCATTATTATGTTGAGGAAATATTACAAGTATACAAATCACGTAAAATTTTCTAGATCCAACGTCTTTCTCAGGGATATGTTCACGTGCCAATATTGCAAAGAAGTCTTTCAAAGAAAGGAATTAACCATAGATCACATAATTCCAAAATCAAAAGGAGGGGGATCGAGCTGGGAGAATGTCGTTACAGCTTGCAAAGATTGCAATATTGCTAAAGCTGATAAATCTTTAGATCCTTCGCCTGTGGCAATAAAACCAAGTTATAAAACACTATTAAAAGGCCAGAACTCTCAAATCGAATACAAAGACGATATGTGGAGAGAGTATATAGTTGCCTAAATTATCCGTATTTTACTGAACAACCGTAAGGTCTTGTTTTTGAAACAGATAGAGGTTTGTTTGACTTAATATCGTTTACAACTTTTTTTACAAAATTAGTAGATTGATTCAAGTCTGTTGTCCAAAACTTTGAACCTCCAGCATCATCAATCGCACCTTGATAAACAATATTTTTATTTTTATCAGCAATAAAAATATGAGGTGTGGTTTTTGCATTAAATTTTTTACCTAAGTCACCATTCTCATCAACCAAAATATGATCAGGAAAACTTCCAAAAGATGCAAAAGTATTCAGAGCATCGTTTGGTTGAATATATCCTTGCTTACCTTCAGCAGACGAAATCACTGTAATCCAAATTACATTTTTACTTTTGGCAAACTTTTGAGTAGTTTGCATGTTATTTGATCCGTAATGTCTTTTGACGTAGGGGCATTCTAGATTTGACCATTCAAAAATGATTTCAGAGTCTATTTGAGAAAAATCAACCTCTTTTCCTTCTGAGTTTATAAATTTTATGTCCTTGATATTTAAAGCTGAAGCATTGAAAGATACGAGCAAGAATAGGATGATAAGTTTTTTCATAATTTTCTCAAAGCATTTAAAACCATAGTTTCTGTAAGAATTTCTGGGAGTATTATGGCATTAGTTCCATCGCCTTTAAATAATAAATACAAAGGAACACCGCTTCTTCCATAATTTTCAAGAACAGCTGAAATATTTTCATTTCTTTCAGTCCAATCGTAGACAATGTAATCAATTTTATTTGTATCTAAATATTCTAAAACAGTGGAAGATTTTAATACTCGGGCTTCATTCACCTTACAAGTAATACACCAGTCAGCTGTAAAATTTACAAAAGTAGGATTCTGAAATTCAAAATCATTCGTATCAATTGTTGTTTCAACTTTTGAGTTTTCCTCAGAACTTGAACTCATAGGAACAAAAAAAGTTAATGAAATGATTGATAAAACAATTAGTAAATTTTTTACATAATTAAGAACCTGTCTTTCTGATTTTTTTAGATTGGAAAGCCAAACTATGAAGATTGTGACTAAAGATCCAACCAAAACTAGAGATAGGTCAAATCTATTTAGCTGAGCTGACAATATCCAGAACAACCAAATAGCCGTCAATCCCATTGGGAAAGCCATAAATTGTTTCAAGTTTTCCATCCAAGGCCCCGGTTTTGGTAAAAATGAAATTAATCTAGGATTAAAACTAAGAACAAGATAGGGGAGACAAAAACCTAACGCTAAAGACAAAAAAATTGGATAAGTTTGATAACTAGGTTGAAGCAGCGCTAAACCAAGTGCCGAACCCATGAAGGGAGCCGTGCAAGGAGTTGCTACTATTACAGCAAGGAAACCTGTAAAGAAACTACCTGAGTATCCAGATGAACCTGAAACTGCATTACCAGAAAAAGCCACATTAAGATTTAGAGAAGAAATAAAAAAACCAGATAAAAAAATAAATAAGAATATTAACAAGGTAAGAAAAATAGGCGATTGAAGTTGAAATCCCCAGCCAACCTGAACTCCAAAATATTTGAATAATAAAATCAGGCTACAAATTAATAAAAATGTGAGTATTGCTCCAGAAGCAAAGATTAATCCATGAGCTTTAACTTCTTTCGGGGAATCAGACTTTTCAATAAAGTTAAATATCTTTAGAGATAGCACAGGAAAGACGCAGGGCATCAAATTCAGAATAAGCCCACCGATTAATGCAAACAATAGAGCTGTGAAAAAAGTGATTTCATTAATGTTACTTTCTTGAAAAAGGACCTTGCTATCACCTTTGATTTCATAATTAAAATCACCATCTTGAGTCTTGATACTTAAAACACCGGATAACAAATTAAGTTCTTTGTTATCAATAGCTTTCTGAATTTCCAAATTATAAGAATTATTAATTTTCGATAAATTTTGTGGTTCAGCATAATTTATAAATCCATACTCATAAGGAAAAAAATAAGACTCAAAAATATTTACTGGATAGTCAAAAGATAAATTGAATGTCTCAAAGTTCTTATCAGATATCACTTTAAAGTTTTTAAGGTTTATCTTTTGAACGGTTCGCGTTTTAATCTCTTTTAATTGTTCGTTGCTCAGAGCATTTACATTTTGATAGGGGAAATTGATTTTCCCTGATCCGGATTGAGGTATGCATATTTCTTTACAAACAAGCCAATTTGCTTTTAGACCTATTTCAAATTGTTTAGGAATAATTTTTGGAGTTTTAAGAATAAAAGGCAATATTACTTGATCATCAAAGCCATAGGTCATTAAAGGTGGGAAAGGAATTTTGTCTGGACTTGGCCAGATGGGCCCACTCATTTGAAATCCCTCAGGAAGTTCCCATTCAAACTCAGCAGGATCACCTGAGTCCCCTGGATTGATCCAATAAGTATGCCAACCCTTATCCATACTAATTTCTATAGTTAAAATGTTTTCTGAATTGGCATTAATTTCATTACTCTCAGGGTAGAAATTTAGTTTTGAATTACTGTCATTTATGGATAGTGTTGCTTGAGTGTGCAAACTGAAGAAAAGCGAAATTAAAATGAAAAATTTAAATT
>CACELJ010000006.1:0-55511 GCA_902560275.1 uncultured SAR86 cluster bacterium
CTTTTTCATTAGGTATTTGTTTTTTTGCTGGAATTGCATTTTTAAATTCTGTGCCGCCTCTTTTTAAAGAGGACGGTATTGATTATTGGATAGCCTTGGCAGGTTCACTCTTTATTTTTTTTGGCATGGCCTTTTTTGCATTGGTTGGTCTAACCCCGCATGATTTGTATTTCGACGAACATGTTTTTTTTGCCCTCAATTCTTTTCGATTGTTGATTCCAGCTACTCTTTTGTATTTATTTTTAATGTTTAAAAACAGAGGCATTGATAAGACTTATGCCTACGTCATTTTATTTTTAATGTTGGCTATTACTGCTTACGTTATTTATGAGATATTCAGTGGTAGTCCGATGGAGAGTGAATCAGAAATGGTAAGACATGCAACGCTGCAAAAAATTATCGTCTTAATTAATATAGTTTGTATGTATTTCATCACGTATGCTTTTGAATCAAAAAAGACTTCGAGTCTTGTTAATTAAAAAATTTGGAGAAAATTATGAGTGCACCACTTAAAATCTACGGAGTTCCAATGTCGCAGGCAGTCAGAACCGTTATTTGGTTACTTCTGAATAAAAAGCTACCGTTTGAATTGGTCGTCACCGTTCCTGGTTCTCCTAAAGCTAACGGTACTCGCGATCCTGAATATATGAAGAAATTTCCTAACGCAACTATCCCCGGTCTTGAAGAGACAGATTCTGGATTTCTCTTAGGTGAGTCTCTAGCAATTATGACTTATCTTTGCACTAAGCACGGGTGGACAGACTTGTATCCCGACGATCCAGAGCGTAGATCAAAAGTAGATTCCATTTTGCATTACCATCACCGCAGTTTTAAAGAAGCTACGCTCGCTTTTTTTGCCCCTAAAGTAAGGCCTGATTTAGGATTGGCTGAGCCGGTCATAGAAATGTCGCGCCGAGTTTTTACCAACGGTTTAAAAGCAATGGAAACTCAGTGGCTTGCAAATAACCAATACCTTACCGGCGATTCCCCAACCGTGGCGGACATGGCTGCCTACGTTGAGCTCGGTCAATTGAAAAAGGAATTTACCAATACTTTTGATTATTCAGAATTTTCAAACGTCTCCAGATGGTTAGATGATATGGCTAAGCTTGATGGGCACGATGATTCCCACCTGGTTTTAAAAGAACTTGGCGATATCAGTCAGGGTGCACCTGAAATGGAAAGAATCATGGGCGCTAACATGAAGGGCATTGAAATAGTGAATAAAAAAATTGCAGAAATGTGATTCGCATTTTCTACGTCGACGCGTTCACCAAGGAACTTTTTAAAGGCAATCCAGCTGCAGTTTGTATTCTTGAAGAATGGCCGGGCGATGACGTACTGCAAGCGATAGCTTTTGAAAATAATTTGTCCGAAACAGCGTTTGTAAATCTAAGAGAGAATCCACTGCAAATTCGATGGTTCACTCCTACGCTTGAGGTAGAGTTATGCGGACATGCAACTTTGGCAACCGCCAGAATCTTATTCGATGAATATTTTCAAAACGAAACTAAGATTAGTTTTCAGTCCAAAAGCGGCGAGTTAATTGCTTTTCAAAAAGACGACATGATCCATCTTGATTTTCCTATCGATCACCCAGCGGTTATCGAGTCAGAATCTCTCATCACAGAAAGTCTGAAGTGCGAGCCCATCGAAATCTTAAAAGGTCGAAGCGATTACCTTGCTATTTTGGCTTCCGAAAATGATATAAAAAATTTACAACCCGATTTCGCAACAATGGCAAAACTAAATTCGAGAGGTCTGGTAGTCTCTGCTGAAAGCGCTGAAGTTGATTTCATCTCGCGTTGTTTTTATCCCCAAACAGGCGTCGATGAAGATCCAGTGACCGGATCTGCTCATTGTATGCTCGCTGCATACTGGAGTAAGAAGTTAAATAAAAATAAGTTAAACGCCTATCAAGCTTCACCACGAGGTGGCTACTTGCAGTGTGAAATTTCCAACAAGAGAATTATCCTTGGAGGATTATCAAAACGTTATTTGGAGGGAACAATTAATCTTAATTAATTTTTATTTTCTAGATTGATTGCCTGCGTCAGCTAGAGTCATAGCTTCTATTAATTCTTTGTTAGTTTTTTCTCTTTCTTCCATCCTCAAGATATCCTCTTCATCAACACCTAAATCCTCGAGTACTTCTCGGTTGTGCATACCTAGACTTGGAGCGTGTGATTTAGGGAATTCATTTTGATCGATAAAATTAAAAGGAGGTTTCGGCATACGCATTTTGCCAGCAACTGGATGCTCAACCTCAACTAACGATTCTTGTTGAATGACTTGAGGATCTTCATGAATTTCATCAAGGGAATTAACAATGGCCACAGGCACCCCAGCTTTATCCAATTCATCACAAAGAAATTCTGCATCGATATCGGTGAGCAGATCTTGCACGTCTTCAAGTAAAGACTCTAAGTTCTCTACTCTTGCATCAGTGGTCAAATATTTTTCATTGGTGTGCAAATCAGAATTACAAAGTTCACAGAATTTTTGAAAGTCTGCGTCTTGTAAAAGAATGACGCTTAAATATCTTGTTTTAGTTTTGAAAATTGGAAAAGCATCGAAGAGGTCAGGTAAATATTTGACACCATCTCCCAAGAGAGTTTTGGACCACATGACATCAGGCCAAATGTAATAAAGCGCTGAATCCAGCATTGATATCGGTAGATACTGACCTTTGCCGGTTCTTTCTCTTTGTACCAATGCGGTGCTGATAGCTTGAGCGGCTGTCAGGCCGGTAACTTTGTCAAAAACTATGGTTTTAAAGAACTCAGGCTGCTCTGAATTTTGCGCAGCAGCCGAACCGGCTGTAGCTTGAATTAACGGATCATAGACTCTTCTATTTATGTAAGGACCGGATTGCCCGTAACCGGAAATAGAGGTGTAAATAATATTTGGATTGGTTTTTTTTAGAGTTTCGTAATCGATACCCAATTTTTTCACAACTCCTGGACGATAGTTTTCTATCAACACATCGGCTGTATCTAAAAGTTTTTTTAAAACATCAAAATCCTTCGGTTCTTTGAAATCTAAAACGATGCAACGTTTATTTCTGTTGATCACCGAGAACATTGCTGCCATGCCGTCACGTGAGCTACCCATCACTCTGGCTAAATCACCAATTAGTGGCGGTTCAACTTTTATGACATCAGCACCTTGATCTGCCATCATCATGCCCGCAAAAGGCCCTGAAACTGTCGAAGTTAATTCGACCACTCTATATCCATCTAACGGTCCAGACATATATCTCCCTAATCTGTACTTTAAATTTAACTTAAATGATTTAAGAAGTTAATAAAGAAATGGCCTCTCTTGCAATCATAATCAGAAGAAATGCTCCTCCAATTCCAAAAATGGTAGCTCGCCATTTAACTTTATTATGAGTCAGTTGATAAACCGAGTGGATGGCTCGAAATAAAACGTACCCCCATGCAAGAACTAAATGAGTTAAGTCAGAGTTTCCCATTAAAAATATGTAGATCACGACTGCATAAAATAAAGTAGGTTGCTCAAATAAATGATTATAGTTTTCAGTAATGAACCTATTTCTAGGAGTCATGTACTTTCTGATTTCATCAGAGTGTCTTGCTACCTCGTTAGGCAATCTATTTGGATTTTTTGATCGATTTGAAAGAGCTTGAATTCGAGAGATATATAAGAGCATCATTACTATAGCTGTAACGAATATCATGCCAAACATGGGATATAGAATTTCCATATTTTGTATACCTCTTAATTAATGATTTACAAACAGTTTACTATAAGGAAAAAATATCTAGAATTAACCTTATGGAATCTGTAACAGCTGAATTTTTCTACCGAAAGCCTTTAAAAGATGGAGAGGCCAAGCCGGCCTTTGGTTTAAGTGAACCAGACCCGGATAGACCTGATCACAAAGGATTTTTCAAAGAAGTTAAAAATGCTCGTGAAGAACAGCATTCTCTAAGTGAATCTGGCTTTATTCTTTTAGATCATAAATCGTCAGTTGAAAATTTTTATAGCGACAAAGAAGTCACTGAGGTTTATTACGACGAGATGGCTAATCTGGTTAAAAAACAAACCGGTGCTAGCCAAGTATTTATCGTGTCTCACATCACTAGAAATGAAGCAGAGGCTGCTGAGGGTAAAAGATTAGGAGCACACCGATTGGTTCATAACGATTTCACACCTAATTTCAAACAAACCATTCAGCCGCTTCTTGATGAGAGCAATTCAAATCCCAACAGGATTACCGTATTCAATTTATGGAGACGCTTTGATGAAGACGGAGTCGATGCTCCTTTTGCGTTATGCGATTCTAGAACGGTCTCCGAAAAAGAACTCATACCTACTGATCTCTTTAATTATGGAAAAGAAGAAGAAAAAAGCGATACCCATGCTGACGAGAACGGTTTTACTGTTGAAATTTATCAATCCATGAATAGCGATGAACATCAATGGTATTTCTATCCAAAAATGCATCGTGATGAAGTCGTTATGTTCAAAACATATGATTCAAATGAGAAGCCATTCATGCCAACGCTGCACAGTGCCTTTGATGATGCGGTAAATGGCAGAGAAGATGCATCTCCTAGGGAAAGTATAGAAGTAAGAGCTATCTGCTTTTACGATTAATTTTGACTGAGTTTAATGATCCTTTAATTCTGGCTTCCGGGCAGAAGATTAAAAATAGGTTTTGCAAAGCAGCCATGACCGAAAGGGTTGCTGGACCAGATAATTTTGCTTGTGAGCGACATCACAAGATTTATGAAAAATGGGCAAAAAGCGGTTCAGGAATTTTACTTACCGGAAACGTACAAATTGATAGATCCTGCATGGAAGGTCCTGCCAATGTCTGTATAGAAGAGCACTCCTATCAGAATCAGATGCCAGCACTGAAAAAATGGGCAGAGGTATCTGAGACAGATGGTTCAAAGCTTTGGATGCAAATAAGTCATGCCGGTAGACAAACTCCGGGAGAATTAAACAAGGAACCTTTAGCGCCGTCTTCAACGGCTTTAAAAATACCTGGAAGAAATTTTGGTACGCCGAAAGCAATGACCGAAGATGAAATTTTGGATGTGATAAAAAGATTTGCTTTTGTTGCAAAAATTGCCCGCGAAGCAAATTTTTCTGGCATTCAGCTGCATTCAGCTCACGGCTATTTGTTGTCGGAGTTTTTATCCCCTGATATCAATCAAAGAACAGATGCTTGGGGTGATTCACTAGAGAATAGAGCAAGAATTCATTTGGAAATTATCAAAGCCTGTAGAGAGGCAGTTGGCGATGACTTTCCAATATCCATGAAAATGAATTCAGCAGATTTCCAAAAGGGAGGTTTTTCTCATGAGGAGTCCATTCAAGTTGCGAAAATGGTCAGCGATGCAGGTTTAGATTTATTGGAAATTTCTGGCGGCACGTATGAAAAACCAAGTCTTCTCGGTTATGACAATGTTGGCATGAATCCAAAAAGGATGGAAAAAAGAAAAGAGAGCACCATTGCTAGAGAGGCTTACTTTTTAGAATACGCAGATGACATCAAAAAAGCTATTTCCATCCCTTTAATGGTCACAGGTGGATTTAGATCTAGAACAGGAATCAATGCTGCTCTTGCAAATAATGCCTGCGAGGTCATTGGAATTGGGAGGCCTTTATGCGCAGATCCATATTCGCTTCAAAAAATGATCGACGGTGAAATTGACCAACTACCTGATTACGAAAAAACTCTTTCTGTTGGCCCTGGTTGGTTGTCCTCAAGAAGCCCATTCCGTTTAATTCAAGCAATAAATGCTCTTAGCTCGCAAGCTTGGTTTTACCTCCAAATTAATAAAATGGGTAACGGCGAAGATCCTGATCTAGCAAAAAGGCCTTTCGCTGCTTTTCGAGAAATTGCAAAAATTGACTCAGCAGCTTTTAAAAAATTCTCTGAGACTTAATGAAGATTCTTGCTTTAGGTGGAAGTGGAGGCATGGGACGGTTTGCTGTTCATTCTCTTATTAAGCATCCTCAAGTAGAAAGTATTTTAGTTGCAGATTTAAATGAATCCGCAGCAAAGAAATTTGCCTCCACTCTTTCTGAAAAAACTTCTGGCATCGGCATCGATGTTACTGATAAAGAGGCTTTGGAGAGAGCAATGAACGGTGTTGACGTTGTCATAAATACAACTGGACCTTTTTTCAAACTCGCTGTGCCTATATTGGAAGCAGCTATTGAGACCAAAACGCATTACCTAGACATATGCGATGACTGGGAACCTACTGAAAAAATGTTTCTCTTAAACGATAAAGCGAAAGCTGCTGGAATAACTGCCATCATTGGTTTAGGTGCAAGCCCAGGGATTACCAACATGCTTGGATTAATCGCTATGAAAGAACTCGATCAAGTTTCTAAGGTTTATACCGGATGGGATATGTCATCAGCACAACCCGAAGAGGAATCTTCTCAAAAAGGAGTTAATGCAGCCATGGTTCATGGCATTGAACAAATAATTGGCAAAGTTAAAGTCTTTAGCTCTGGAGCATACAAAATGGTTCGCCCGCTTGAAAAGGTCACAGTTGACTATCCACAGCTGGGGATCTACAAAGCAAATATCTTTGGACATCCTGAGGCAATAAGCTTTCCGCATCATTATCCAGAAATAAAAGAATCCTTAAACCTAATGCACAGCAACGATGATTCATTAATTAGTGTTTTGAAATTTATTCGTTTTTTTATAGAAAAAAAACTTTTGTCAAAAAACATGGCTGCGAGAATTTTAACTTGGTTAGAGGGAACGCAATCTCCTGACTACGATAAAGCAGGTGTCGAAATGTTACCGTCTGTCTATGGTTATGCAGAGGGGATCAAGAATGAAAAGAAAATCTCAGTAGCAGCAACTTTTCATACCGAGGCTAGCGTTGATGACTTATCCATGGGAGAAGCAACAGCATATCCTTTATCTTGTGGAGTGAAAATGATTTTAGACGGACTGGTACTAGACACAGGAGTCCATGCCCCAGAGTCAGGTATTATTGATCCAGAACTTTTTTTTAGCTATCTTTCAAAGGAGATAGATGGTTCAGAATCTATTATCCCTTTGATAACCACAAAAAGTATTTCTTAAACATGGAGTCAAGAGAATTTAAACCGTTCGGATCAGTAAGTGCCTTAACCCTTGGTGGCGGTGGCATTGGCAATGTTTGGGGAGAGACTTCCAAAGAGGAGAGCATCGCATCTGTTCATCTGGCTTTAGAATCGGGAATCGATCACCTAGATGTTGCTCCAATGTATGGAAAAGGGGAAGCTGAGAGAGTCGTAGGTGAAGCTATAAAAGAGAGAAGCAGAGATAGCTTTAGGTTAACGACAAAATGCGCGCTCGGCAATTTGCCTGATGAGGAAGTTTATGATCGCTTCAATACTTCATTGATAAGGAGTTTAGATACCATGGGCACTGATTACGTTGACCTCTTTCTTCTTCATTCCCAGCTAATAGAGAATGATCATGAATCTCAAAAACCCGATTCATCTTTTGTTGCCACTGGAAACCTAACAACCTTAAAAAGCTTTTACGATGCCGTTGTGCCAGCGATGGAGACCTTAAAAAAAGAAGGTAAGATCTTGAATTGGGGTATTGGTCCTGGTCAAGAGGAGGCTGTGTGCGATGTGATCAATTCTACAACTCCTCCGGATGCAATTCAGTGCGGAGTAAATGTTTTGAATTCATTGGGAGCAATTGGGTATGCCAGCATAAAGCCAAATCCAAAATTGGTTCTAGAGGAAAGCAAGAAAAAAGACATTCCCGTTTTGGCTATTCGAGCTGTTCAAGCTGGTGCACTGACCTCAAAAATGGATCGAGAGCCACATCCAAGCGGGTTTGATCATCCTGATTTTGCTGATTATGAAAAAGCTCAACCGTTTCGTGAGCTTGCTGAAGATTGGGGAGAATCACCTGCTTCTCTTGCTCACAGATATGCTTTAAGTATCGATAAAGTAGGTTCTGTCATTTTAGGTATTAAAAATAGAGAGGAATTGATCGAGTGCTTAGAGGCAGAAAAAAAAGGTAGACTTGATACAGAGCAAATTTTAACTCTAGAAAATTTATTTAATTAGAATGAAAAAAGGATATAAAAAACCTAATCTAGAATCTAAATATTATCATGAGCTTTTTGAAAGCCTTCCTCCCCTTGAAGGTAAAACCATAGTCATCACAGGAACCACCTCTGGTACCGGATACACCGCAGCTGAAGCATGCGGCAAACTAGGCGCAAAAGTTGTTCTTTTAAATAGACCTTCAGAAAGGGCTAAAAACTCATTTAAAAAATTAAAAGAGACAACTTCCAACGGATCTTTTCATTCGATAGATTGCGATTTGCAAAGTTTTGCTGCAGTGCGGGAATGTATCCCCAAAATTAATGAGCTTTGTTCAGAGGGCATTGATGTGCTCTGCAACAATGCAGGAGTGATGGCACTTGAAGACATGCCAACTGGCGATGGGTACGATATTCAAATGCAAACCAATCACCTTTCACACTTTCTATTAACAAAACTTTTATGGCCGTTGCTTGAAAAAGCTGCAAATGAAAAAGGCGAAGCAAGAGTAGTCAACCACTCTAGCGGAGCAAGACATTCTGTAAAAAAACTTGAACCACAATTTTTAGAGCAAAAAGGCGGATCTCTAGGAGGAAATGGTAAAAGTATGTTTTTTGGCGGTGGTAGATGGATACGTTACGGGCAAACAAAATTGGCAAACGCAGCTTATACTGCAGCTATGCATGAAAAATTGAAAAATAGTGGTTCAAAGATTAAAGCTATCGTTGCACACCCTGGTCTTGCTGAGACTGATCTTCAAAATACCACAGTTAAAGAGGGGGGTTTAGGCAGATGGTTTACCGCACAATTTATGAAATTTGGTCAGTCTCAAGAGGATGGAACTATGGGCATTTTGCGAGGCATAGCTGACCCTTCAATTGAATCAGGAACATTCATTGGTCCTAAAGGCATGAAAGGACCGGCCACTACCTTTAAATTAGAGGCGAAATACGACAATCCTGAAACTAGGGAGATGATTTGGAAAAAAAGTTGCGCAGCAATTGATGAAAACTTTTCTATCTAATTTGTCCTAAAATTTGATTCAACTTCTTACTTTTAAATTTCCTCGTACAAATGTACTATTGCGATCGTGAAAGCAAAAAATTTTGATTTAGAAGCATTAGATAGGGATTATCTATTCCATCCAATTACAAATCTTAAAAGTCATATAACCCAAGATGTGCTCATTTTGGAAAGAGGTGAAGGTATCTATATCTTCGATAAAGATGGAAAAAAATACATTGATGGTCTTGCCGGTCTTTGGTGTACTTCACTTGGTCATGGTGTCACCGAACTGGCAGATGCAGCTAAGGAACAGATGTCCAAGCTTGGGTACTCAACTTTATTTGCTTCAAAATCTCATGAACCTGCAATTCTTTTGGCTGAAAAATTGATTGAAATGTCTCCTTTTTCATCAGGAAAAGTTTTTTTTGGTCTCTCAGGCTCTGATTCTAACGATACACAATATAAATTATTCACTTACGCAAATAATAAGCTGGGGAAAGAGAAAAAGAAGAAAATGATCGCGAGAAAAAAAGGGTATCACGGAGTTACTGTTACCAGCGCAAGTATGACTGGATTGCCAAACCAACATAAATTATTTGATCTGCCACAAGAAAATTTTATTCACACTGAAACCCCACACTTTTTTAAAGAAGGCAAAGAAGGAGAGACTGAAGAAGACTATGTAAGGCGCTTATCAGAGACTTTAGAAAAAACGATACTTGATGAAGGGCCGGAATCTATTGCTGCAATGATCGCTGAGCCTTTGATGGGGGCTGGCGGAGTAATACTCCCGCCAAAAGGTTATTTCCATGCTATTCAAGATGTTTTAGATAAATTCGATATCCCTTTAATTGTCGATGAAGTGGTCACTGCTTTCGGAAGAACAGGAAATGCATTTGGTTCTGAAACATATGAAATAAAACCAACTTCGATGACCATAGCCAAAGCACTCTCTTCTGGCTATATCCCAATTAGTGCAGTTATTGTGAACGATGAATTATTTGAGCCCATCAAAGAAGCTAGCGGAGACATAGGAGTTTTTGGTCACGGCTATACTTATTCTGGCCACCCTGTTTCTTGTGCAGTTGCTCTTAAAACGTTAGAAATTTATGAGCGAGATAAGGTTTTTCAACACGCAAAAAAAGTAGGCGAATACTTTCAAAATTCTATAAAAGAAATCCTCAAGGAAGACTACGTTGGTGAAGTCAGAGGAATTGGTTTGATTGCTGGTATAGAATTGTACAAAGATCCTTCAAACAAGATTCCTTTTGAAGAAGCAGGCAAAGCCGGCAAAATTTTAAGCGATACCTGTCAAAAGAATGGTCTTATTGTGAGACCAATATTGGATACCGTTGCTCTCTGCCCACCTTTGATTATTTCTGAAAAGGAAGTTGATGAGCTAACAGATAAACTAAAAAAATCTTTGCAAGAAGCAAAAGATGAGATAATGAAAGTTCATTAATATGATGGTAGGAGTCATAAATGGATTGTGGATGCGGAAGAAGTCCAACAGGTAAATGCATAGGTTGGCATAAGCTATCTGAAGAAGAATACCAACAAAAGCTAAAAGAATACGAAGAAGAGAAAAATAGCCCTTCTTGATAATTCCCACTTAGCCTCAATATATTTATCATGGGTAAATTAATCGATGGCAAGTGGGATAAACGTTCTATCATCACCAGCGATGAAAAAGGTGCATACGCTCGTTTACCGAGAACGTTCGAAAATAATATTTCAGCCGATGATGCTGTCTACACTCCTGATTCAAACAGATATCATTTATACGTAAGCTATGCCTGTCCTTGGGCTACAAGAGCGCTTATTTATCGGAAACTTAAATCTTTGGAAGATCATATATCTGTGGATGTGGTGCATCCCGATCTTCTAGAAGAGGGTTGGGCTTTTGATAACAGTTATCCTGGAGCTACTAAAGAATCCTTGTATGGATTCAAATTTTTAAGAGAGCTTTATCAAAAATCCGAACCTAACGTGACTACGAGCGTGACTGTGCCTGTTTTATGGGACAAAAAAACAGAAACCATAGTTAACAATGAATCTTCTCAGGTTATTCGAATTTTTAATTCTGCATTCAATGAATTAACCGGAAACAATGAAAATTATTATCCCGAGCATTTGCAAGAAGAAATAGACAAGCTAAATGATTGGATCTACAACTCGGTGAATAATGGTGTCTACAAGAGCGGGTTTGCAAAAACTCAAGAAAGTTATGATGAAGCAGTGACTGATCTTTTTAAAGCATTGGATGAATTGGATCAAAGACTCGCAAAGTCAAAGTACTTAATTGAAGATACTTTAACTGAAGCAGATCTAAGGCTTATTCCAACATTGCTTAGATTTGATGTAGCTTACGTAACGCACTTTAAATGCAACATCAAAAGAATCATCGACTACAAGCATCTTTCACGATACGTTAACGACTTAATGACCATTCCAGCGATCAAAGATTCAACCAAGTTTGATCACATAAAACGACATTACTATTTCAGCCATAAAGAAATAAATCCTTATCGAATTGTTCCCGCTGGCCCTGAGCTAATTATTTAATTATGAAATAAAGAGAAGGCAATTAGCCTCCTCTTTATATTACGATTACTTTTTTTGCCATTCATAAGGGGCTTTCCCAGCGAGGGCAAAATAAAGATACATATTAATCATGTGGAAATAATCTGTTTTATAAAATCCACTTCGTTTTGATCAAAGGGCGAACCGTCTTGGCGATAAATATCATGAAACCAAACTTCGGGTTCCGGTATGGATTCACTTTCCTCAATAAAATCTCCCTTATCTTTAAGTTCTTTGATTTTTAAGATGGTTTCCCAGCCAAAATGAGTCTGACTTTTACCTGCAACAAGGCCCCAGTTATAGGCCCCTATGTTGTGCTCTTTAAAGATAGGCAAGGTAAATTCAAATGTCGTACCAAATTCTCTTGCCATGTACTCGGTACATATAAGAGGCCTACCAATTTCTTTAAGTTCTTCAATGATAGGAATCACCTTTTGGTGTTCATAGACGTGGAAAGTAATAACATCCGATTTTTCTTTATTAGTCTGAATATTTTTATCGCCAATCGTGCCATTAAGGCAGGCTGTTAGCGGTTGGGATGGACGAACGTCAAAGGCCCAATCCCAAACTTTACTTAAAAGAATATTAGATTCGTCACCAATACCAAATTGACCCGGTTCGTTATATAGATCCCATAATAAGATTCTTTCATCGTCTCGAAAATCATCGAGGATCTCTTGAGTGAATAATTTTAGTCTTGCTTCTTCTTCCTTATTACCCTTTGCAATTTCTCTGACAATTTCGTGTCCAGGACTTTGTTTCCAGCCAGAATTATGAACCCCCCTTACCGGCAAAGGTTGTTTGCCAAGTTTGGGAAAGGGTCTGTGACAATCGTCGAAGAGAACTAAGATAGGTTTTATATTATGATCTGAACAAAGCGAGAGAATCTTATTTAGTCGTTTTTTAAAACTTTCCTTATCTTGCCAGAGCAAATCATGAAGATAAATCCTTAAACTATTAAACCCGACATCACGTGCCCAACCTATTTCTCTTTTATTTGTATCTGCGTCAAAACTATCTTCTTGAAACATTTCTAACTGATTGATGGCCGAACTTGGAAGGTAGTTACAACCCACTAACCACTCATGTATTGAGTACCATTCGTTAATGTCTTTTTTATTCCACACTACGAATTATTTAAAAATATTTTCTGTATGTTTGAGGAATGTTTCTTATAGTCTGAAACGATAGAAGAGAGAAATTCATGTTTTTTCTCATACGGCATGGAAAAGATATCGACACCTTCAGTGCTTTCTACAAAAGCTTTGTTTGGATCTTTCCCAGCAAGCAATGAGTGGAGGGAACCGAGGAAGTTCCATCGATAGGTTTCTCTAATATTCTCAAATCGATCTAAAAGTTCCAGAGGGTCTCCCTCTAGCTCTCCTTCCTTGATGGCTTGTTTGATCATGTTATCGGTAACACCTTTTGTATTTTCATTCCAAAGCTTCATTAAAAACGTAGGATTTTCCGCGACCCATTCAAGAATAGGAGACCCATAAAAAGCATGAAATTGAAAGTAATTCCTTATAAAAATCTGTTTTAGAGGACTAGTTTCATGACCTGTTAAATCGATTACAAAATCTTGAATACTGATGATCACTTCCTTTGTTATTTCTTCAAAAAGATCTGTGATATCTGAAAAATGATTATAAAAAGTACCATAGCCTAACTCGGCTTCTTTGGCTATTTTAGTAACATCTATGTTTTTATAACCATCCCTTTCAATGAGACTTGCTGCAGCTTTGATTAACTTATTTCGGTTGGTTGCCTTCCTAGTTTGCATATTGTCATATTACATAAAAATGACAAAAAAATGACTTTATGTCGATTTATTTTTTTCTGCTACAGCCTTGATGAATTTAGGACCGATTCCACAACAACCACCTATTATGGATGCTCCAAGATTTTGCCATTCCTCTGCAAAGTCTAAAAATTTTTCAACTGACAAATCTCTTACTGATACTTGAACGTCGTTATCAAGCGTCCAGCCATCAGGAACATTAAAGACATTTGGATAGCCACCTATTGGTTTTTGAGTTAATTCTTTCAATTCTTTCAGCCCCTCAGTAATAGCATAGGGATCTGTGCAGTTGAACAAGTATGCTTCAGGCTCTACTGAAGCAGAAGCTTCGAAAGCTTCCTTGATGGACTCTCCGCTCCGCAGTTTATTTTTTTGATCTTCTTTAAGAGACCATGCAATCCAAACAGGCTTTTCATTCTTAAGATTGTGTAAAGCTTGCATGACATGTTGCATCTCTTTGATCGATGACATAGTTTCACAAATAAAAATATCAACATACGGAGTAAGCTCTTTTACGAGAGTTTCATAAATTGGAACAGCTTCTTCTTTATCTATGACAAGATCCGGTCGGTAGCTTTCTTCCAATGGAGGCAAGGAACCAGCAACAATAACTTCTTTTTTGGAATCTTGAACAGCTTCTCTTGCAAGTTCACCGGCAAGACGAATAAGAGCCGGCATTTTATCTACTGCATTTTTTTTAGACAGATAACTTGGAATGGTTGAGTAGGTATTGGTGATTATTAGGTCAGCACCTGAATTGATGTATTCCAAATGAACTTCTTTAACCAGCTCTGGCGCATCGATAAGGTACTGAGCAGACCAAAGACCTGAAATCAAATCGGATCTTCTGGCCAGAAGTTCGTTTCCCATGCTTCCGTCCATTAAAATCATTGTTGCTTAACCTTAATTGTTGTCTAAAGCGGTGTCGTCGGTAGAGAATAAAGCAGCTTGTTCGGGCCTAATGGAACTTATCCAGATGGGTGTGGACCAAGCACGTTCTTGGATGAACATAGGTAAATCTTTTCTGATTGTTGAGCCTGTTTTTATGGCATCCCAGGTTGACCATCGACAGGTTGGATTCTCCAATACTCTGACGTAATAAAAGTTTTTTTGAGTCGGATCATAATTCTCATCGGTCCAAATAGTTTTTAATTCAGCGGCACCTTTATCCATAGAGAAGGCGCAAGTTTCTATATCAACTTTAGCTCCATTATCGGGGCAACGGTTAGTCTTAGGATCAACTTTCAGGCCGTTTGAGCAAATCACATCGATGACTTCTTCGTTTGGCATAGCATCGAACTCATCTATGGTTCCTTTGATGATTTGAATTCTTTGAAGTGGAGCACCGTTTTTATCCCTCTGCGCCCAAACAATAAAGGAAGGCTTTTCAACTGAACTATAAGCAAGATCACCGCCCATGCTCACGCCTTTTTCATATGCCATAGAAATGATTTCTTCATCACTTAGATCCAGGTCATCTAGACCAAAGCCTCCAAAGAATCTTAATTTAATTCTTGTACCTGAAGTTGCATAAGTTTCCTTTCTTCTAAAGCCAGCAAAAATAGACTCTCTGGTATTTTCTTCAGCCCAAACTGCTGCAATTCCAGACGCTCCCCACCGGGAGTAGAAAGTATCCAAGAAATATTCTTCGTCTTGTTCAACGAATCGATAGAGACCTTGGGTGTTTACCGATGAAGTAATCTGATCAATGTCTTCCTTTGCAAGGGTGGTTGATCCTCTGAGGAAAGTTTCACCGTCAAGCAGACCCACTTTTGACCAATAGTTTGATTCATCGTACGAGGAAGCAGCTGTGTGCGTATCACTAGCTCCCACTAAACCAAATTTATAGGGATTACCTTTACCCTCCCATTCTGCAAGCATTCCACGGAGATAAGCATCTCTGACGTAACCCCCGTATGGAATAGAATAAATGTTTTGTCCAATTCTCGAAGGAAAGATTTCAAAATTAGCCCACTCGTCATTAGGCGAGAGAAGAGGATGAGTTTCTGAAGTTCCTTTAACCTGAGTCACTTCTACAAGAGGCTCATTCCGCATCCTAAATTCTGCGTACTCTTTATCAACAACATCTCCGTTCCATTTTTCATCTTCAAACATCTGACCATTCGAGCCGTTACTGTTATGCGGTATTGCTATGCTATCGATGCCTTTTTCATCTCTCAGCATATCCATCCAAGTCCACAAATCTTCAGGATTTATTGAGTCAATTCGTGAAAATGGCCTGGTCGGTACTTTCGAACCTTCAAAAATTACGTTCCTGTGAAGATTTTCTGAATTCGCCATTGAAGATGTGAATTCATAAGCAATAAAAGTTGTTAATTTTCCTGGTTCATAATTTTCTTCAGCTGAGCGAGCCACATCCGCCCACGCTGCAAGATGCGTTCCATGATCGTACATATCGCTTGCTAGAGATAAATTATTCGTTCGCCATGCATTGAAAGCACCAATCAGATCATAATTTGTGAGAGTTCTGACCATATTTCTAAAAGCACCAACCCTTTGCGGAATTGAGTCTAGATTTACATTTTCAATAGCATTAAGATCATGAAAGTGATCCGCACCAGGAAGCCTTGAGGCTTTAGATCCAACTTCAGCCCAACCGGGGACCATGCCCATGAAAAAACCATGATCAGTAACTGCAAAGAAATCTAAAGGTTCTTGTAATTGTTGGTCAAATCCTAATGGATGCTTTATAGACTCACCACGGGCAAATCGATAAGCATCGTCTGGAGTAGCGGTCGTGCCAAAAATATAGGCATCAAAAGAATGCTTGGTATGAACGTGGAGATCACCAAAAAAAACGTCCCTATCTTCACTGTAAGCAGGCCTGGCATTCTCTCTTTTACTTAAGTCTGCCTCTTCTGAAAAGTCTTTTGTTTGTTTGAGCGAGTCTGAACAACCAATGAAAATGATTGTTAGCGATATCAGTAAAACTTTAAACATTTTTTCCCCTTAAAAATCTTGCAGATAGTCTTTAATTCTCTAATAAATTATCACAAGAATGAGAGGAAAAATATGACATATTTAATGTCAAAAGTGAATATAAGTTATTAGGTTTGAAAATAATTCAAATCTCAATTGAGATTTTGCCAAAATGTTTATTATCCATTTGAAATTGAAACGCTTCTCCTAACTTCTCTAATTTAAAAGTATCGCTAATTATTGGCCTAATATCAGTCCCATTAAGGAAGTCAACCATATCTCTTTGAGATTTTTGGCTGCCCATGGAAATTCCTGAAGTTCGAAGTTGCTTAGCGAAAAGTCTTGGCAATAGTATTTCACTGGTATTGCCGTCTAAGATTCCTATGATAGAAATATGGCCGCCTAATTTGGCACATCGGATTGATTCATTGAAAGATTCTCCTCCTGCAACTTCAACGACATGATCTACCCCTTCATTCGCCGTTAACTTCAAGACTTCTTTTCCCCACTGGGGATGTTCTTTGTAATTAACCACTTCATCAGCGCCTAGGGATTTTAATTTTTCAGCTTTTTCATCAGAAGAGGTCGTTGCAATTACATTTGCTCCATGAGCCTTAGCTAATTGAAGAGCAAAAATGGAAACACCACCGGAACCTTGAACCAAGATTGTTTCGTTTGGTTGAAGGTTTCCTTCTTCCATTATTGCTCGCCAAGCAGTAAGTCCTGCGCAAGGTAATGTAGCTGCTTCTTGCAAAGACCAATCATTAGGAATCGGAGTCAATGCATTAGCTTTAATGGTCATATACTCACTTGCATAACCGTCTTCGTTATCTCCAATGAAGCTAAAGTATTCATATTTTGGTGGACCATCTATCCATCTCGGGAAACTCACGCTCATCACTTGATCTCCGGTTTTCCATTCATTGACCGACTCTCCGATTTCTTCGATGGAACAGCCAGCATCACCAAGAGGTACTCTCTTATTTTCAGTAGGAATAAAACCGATAGCGACAAGAAGGTCGTGATAATTCAGGCTACTATGCGAAACTTTCAAAAGAACCTCATCGCTCAAAGGCTTTGGTTTTTCTGCATCTACAAATTTAAGGTTATCTAGCCCTCCAGGTTTTTCTATTTCAATTCTTTTCATATTTAATATTCCCAAAAAAGCATAAAAAAAAGCTTTTTTAATAACTTTGAGTTACATCTATATAAATTCAATATTATTTTGCCTGCATTTCACAAAATTGCACTCTTTTCGATCATTTTGAGATTAGCCATTACATATAATGCTTTTCATAAAAGACAAATTAACTACAAACAGGAGTAAAAAGATGATTAATTTCCAAGTTTTCACCGGAAGCATAGGATTAGCTTTCTGCTTGGGATTTTTGATTTACTTAGGCAGCCTAGGATTGGCAAGCTTTAGTCTAGTCTAATCAAACTATAAGAACATTTCCCCCTAGACCCTTCAGTTCTCCCAATACATACCTGAAGGGTCTAATCTAAAACATAACAATATGGATTACGAAACCTTTCAAAAACTCAGAAACCTATTGATCATGTTGTTCTTTACAACAGGTTTCTCTATCGGATACTTTATATCTCAAGTTATCATATAGCGTGACCAATCGCTGCTCTAACTGCAAAAAAAAACTTCCTCTACATTTTTTTGAAAAGGATCGCCACGGTCTTATGGGATTAAAAAATGTTTGCAGGCCTTGTTTCTCTTCTTTATCTGCTAAGACGAGCAACTAAGTTGCTGATTTTGCTGTTCCTTTGGAGCAGGCTTACAATATTTCTCCATCGACTTGCCCAGATCATCAAAAGGGTTGCTTAACACTTTAACCAATTGATCTATTTTCTCTGATTTTCCTTCCTCTGCATCTTCAATAGCTGATTGTGCTAGATAGTTTCTGAGAATATATTTTGGATTATTTTCATGCATTACAGATATGGATTGCTCAATGTTGTTTTCATCTTTGCCTAATCTAGCTTTATAGGAAGCAAGCCAAGAGGAAAAGTTACCAGACAATTTTAAATCGTCTGAAGAAGTGATGATCATAGATAGGTCTCTGAAGGTATTAGTATAGTCAAGTTTTTCTCTTTCCATAATCTCAAATAGCCCGAGAAGAAGATCGTAGTCGCTATCCAGAGCGCTTTTAAAACCAAGTTTCTTTCGATATTTTTCAATCAAGGAATCGTAAAAATAATCATTAAATTTATTCAAAATATCTCTTAACTCAGTCTCGCTGAAAAGGTCAATTAAAGCCGAGGCAAGAGCATAGCAATTCCACTCCGCAATACTTGGCTGATTTGAAAAGCTATAGCGTCCTTGCGAATCAGTATGGTTGCAAATGTAGTTAGGGTTATAAGTTTCCATGAAAGCGTAAGGACCGTAATCAAAAGTCTCGCCGAGAATGGACATATTATCGGTATTCATAACTCCATGATTGAATCCAACACTTTGCCAAGCTGAAACCATATGAGCTGTTTTTTTCACTGTTGCATCAAAGAATAATAAGTATTTATCAGAATCTTGTTTTGTATCTGGGTAGTAGCAGTCAATTACATGATCAAGTAACGTTTTTACGCCATCTGCAATTTTATTGTGATGAAAATATTCAAAGTGTCCAAATCTAATGTGAGTTTTCGCAGTTCTAACAATCATTGCTCCACGTTCAGTTTCTTCACGCATCACCGGTTCGTTGCTGCCGAAAAGCATTAAAGATCTTGAGCTTGGAATACCTAACCCAAACATGGCTTCGCCGCACAAATGTTCTCTTACCGATGAGCGAATGACAGCTCTACCATCACCAAACCTTGAATAAGGAGTTTTTCCCGCACCTTTAATATGAAGATCAACAAGTCCTTCAGATGAATCAATTTGGCCAAAGAGGATTCCTCGGCCGTCACCAAGCTGATTTACCCAATTACCAAACTGATGGCCCCCGTATACCATTGCTAGGGGAGAGGATTTAATGAAATTTTTGCTTCCGTTAAAAATTTGCATCAATTCTTCTGGATCGTCTTGAATGCCTAAACTTTTTGCTAAGTCATGATTAAAGTGAAGCAAAAAAGGTTGATCAAATGAAGTCCAACTTTGCTTCGTATAAAAATTACTTGGCAATTCGGAAAAAGGATTAGTAAATTTTATGTTTTCAAACATCTTTTATTCCAAGAATGATAAAGCATTCAAATGTAAAGCTTGCCAGGCCGATCTTTCTGCCATCACAGCAAACATTTCATCGCCACGGTCTGTTCTCTCTACAATCATTGCAGATAATACTGCCATCAAAAAGCCTACAAACGAAGCACGTCGATAATCATCCCATGCTTGATCAAAACTATAATTATCACTAACTCCAAGTAAATCATAATAACCCTTGACTAAATCTTCCTCATTCTTAGCTCTTTCGTTAGGTTCTCGAAAACTTGTTGATATGCAATAAGCTACGTCGTTTAAAGGCAAGCCGACTGCTGCAGTTTGCCAGTCTAGAAGGACTGCTCTGTTATTTTTATCTGTGAAGAGCAGATTATCTAGCCTCAAATCACCTTGAACTAATGTCATTGGACCTTCTCTTACATCAGCGTACTTTTCGTAATTGGTTAATAAAGTATCGCCCATCTCAAAAATTTCTTTTGAAATTCTTCCTTGGTACCTATTTTTCCACTCAGGATAGACGGCTGGCAAAAGCTCTGCAGCGAATTTCTTTCTTTCTTCGCTAATGCCGTAAGTAAGCCAAGGATAAGTTAAAAGAGTTTCATTGTTCCAATAACTTTTGTGAAGTGCTGCAGCTTCTTTTAAAACCATCGCAACTTCATCGGCGGAGCAACCTTCCATTTGAGGAATTTGTTTGGCGGGATACATATCCTCGAGCAGTAAGATGCCATCGCTTGTTTCTGAATCGTAATCTGCAAAGTAAGGTTCCGGTACTCGTGCAGAGCATCTTGCAGATAAGTGTTGATAGAAAGATACTTCTATTTCATATAAATGAAGATTTCTTGCGGTATCTCTACTTGAAGAATCCTCTGCGGGACATTTGGCAATTAAAGAAGCAGGAGAATCTTTTTCATTAATCCAGTTTAGATTGATTCGATAACAATCTCCTACCTGGCCTGAACCAACTGGCTCAAAGTCAAAACTATCTAAATCTAATTCTTCTCGATTAAACAAATTCGAAATAAATTCTTTTGTTAGCTGATTTGGATGATCCAACATTTTAAATATCTTGAATTATTGATTTGATGGGCTCGTAAGAATATTCATCAATGTTGCAATCAAAATAAAGTGATAAATTTTCAAAAATAAAACTTTCGTTCAGCCTTTTTTTTGTTTCATCCCGTTCCTTTTTATTTAACCAAAAGTTACTCCAAATGAAATCAAATCTTTCATTACCTAAAAATATCAATCTGTTGCCATCAGTAATTTCAACGTTGTAGCGATGAGAATTAGAAAAAATTGCAGGATTTGCATCGTCAACGGTTGAGAGAATCTTTAAAGCTAAATTGAGATCGTTATCGTCTTTAAAATTGCAAGAAACGAACATTGAATAATGTGGTGGAAGACCCAACCATTCTACATCCGGCTCTTTGGTAGAAACTATTTCAGTCACTTCTTCAATCTCTTCATTGCAAGATAAAACTTCGTTAAATCTGGAGCTCCACCTTTCCTTATAAAGCTCTTGCCACATCAACTCAAATTCATCTCTTGTTTCGTAGTCACTCCAAGTCTCGCTCCAAATAAGAGTTTCCGTTTTATTCTTTTGAAACAAAGATGACCTAACCGATGGATTTTCTAATTCCTCCATCACCTCATTCCATCCTCTCAATAAAACTTCGAGATTTTTTTTGGAAAAAGCTTTTCCTTTAGTACAAGATTTATAGACATTTATGCCGCTTGTTTGAGGAAATACTTCTTCCATCGAATCGATATCTATAATTACTCTATCCTCATTTTCAATAACTTCACTCTGACAGCTAAGCAGAAAAAGAATTATCAAAATTGCTGAACAAACCAGCCAGTTGTTGGTTTTCATATATCTTTCATTTTAGCATTCCATAACAATTGATTTTTCACTATAGTTAAAGGCCGTAAAAAAATTTTTAGGAGAGATATATGAAATTTTTACAACTTACGGCAATGCTGGTGTTATCCGGCTTTATATTTGCCCAAAGTGCACCCGAAGGTGCTTTCTCAACGCTTCACGTTCAAGCTGAAGATCCTCAGGAATACATAGATTATTTGAAGGAAAATACTGAAGCTTTTGAAGCGATTGGCTCTGATCTTGCTGGAGTTTGTGTAACTAGAACTGGAAATACTTATTCCGGTGAAATGTTCGTTTGGAATGGATTTAGTTCTATGGCAGCTGCCATGAAGGGAGCTGATTTATATGATCCTGCTTCTGCTCCAAGAGCATTACAAAAACTCAGAGAAGTGAAGTACTCAACGTTCTGGAAACCTTTGAAAGATTTCCCCATACGTCCTTCTTCATTTGAAAGACTAAACAGGATAAAAATTGCTAGAGAAAACCTAGAAGAGTATATGGCTACTGCTATGGAGTTCGAAAAAGCTGTCAAAGCAGAAGGCAATGACTTTAACTTGGGTATTTTCCAACCTTTTGGCGGCGGATATTCTGAAATGGATTATCACGTAAGAGGTTCTCATGCTGACTCCGAAGATGCTGGAGATATTATTGACAGAGCTTACTCTGGAGCAGCTTCAACTGCGCTTTACTTAAAACTACTTTCGCTGGCAGACGAAGTGGTATCTGACACTTATGAGTCATGTCAGATTATATATACTGCTGATTAGTGAACATGGAGGTAAATATGAAACACTTATATCTTTTAACTTGTCTGGTAATTGCCAGCATTTCTTTTGGACAAGTTGCTCCAGGAGATGGAGCATTTTCAACTTTTCATGTGAAAGCTGAAAATCCTACAGAATATGCAAATTTTCTTAAAGAAAATTCGCAAATCTTGGGGAATCAAAATCCTGTAGCAGCAGGAACATGCATTACAAAAGCCGGAAGCAGATACACAGGAGAAATGTTTGTATGGCAAGCATTTAACAGCATGGAAGAAGCAATGGAAAATTCGAATGCTTACGATCCTTATTCTGCTCCTTTTGCCCTAAAACAAATGAGGACGCCTTTATATTCCTCTTTTTGGAAGCCATTAAAGTCTTTTAACATCAGACCAAAAAGCTTTGAAAGAGTTAACAGAGTTATCATTCAACCTGAAAATTTAGTTGAGTATATTCAGCTAGCGACAACATTTGAGAAAGAACTTCAAAAGTCAAATCCAGGTTTTGTCATGGGGATTTTTCAACCTCTAGGCGGTGGATCTGAGGAAGCGGTAGCAAATCAATATATGGTTAGAGGATTAACTGATACTGCTGGTGAGCATGGTAAGTTTGCAGATGAATTTTTTGCAGGCAATGCTTCTTGGGCTGGTATGTATCAAAAACTTATTAGTCTAGGAACGATCATTGATGATAGTTATGATGAATGTGAAATTCTTTATAGCGCCGAATAATTTACAAGGAGATATTATGAAAATATTTAATTTACTATTAGTAATGATCATTGCAAATTTATCTTTTGCAGATGATCATGGCAATCCAAGTTCTGCGGCAGGAGCTGGCTTGCCAGAGGGTGGATTTTCAACATTTCATGTTGTTGCAGAAAATCCTTACGAATATATAGAGGTTCTGAAAGCAACTCCAGAGGCTTTAGCTGCTGGTGGAGGCGATGTAGTTGGTTATTGCATGACGATGACAGGCCATGACTATCCAGGTGAAATGTTCATTTGGAATGCATATTCTAGTTTGAAAGATGCACTATCTTCATCTGCAGGACTATCGTATAACCCTTACGATGCACCAAAACAACTTCAAAATATGAGGAAAATTTTGTATACAAGTGCATGGAAACCTTTAACACCATTTGAGCTCAAACCTGGATTTGAAAGAGTTACCAGAGTTAAAGTCAAACCTGAGAACACACAAAAATTTCTTCAAGCTACAGAAATGGTTCAAGCTGCAATTAATGCTTCGGGATCTGAATTCGAAATGGGTGTCTTTCTTCCTTTAGGTGGAGGATCTAAGGAAACTACTATGATGTTGAGAGGTATTGCGCCTACCGGAGAATCTTTTGGTTCTCTTTATGAAGAGGGTTATGGTGGAGCACCTTGGGGACAAGCATTTTTAGGAATGATGGCTTTAGTAGATGAAATTGTCAGAGATTCGCATGAACAATGCGAAATTCTTTACACAGCTGAGTAAAAATATGAAAAAGTTTTTATTACTAATGATTAGCATCGCTGCAGTCAATCTTTTTGCAGATGGTCATGATTCTCCTCCGATGACAGCGCATTACGGATTCTCAACTTCGAATCCTGCTGCGGTGGTGGAATCTTTACAAACTTTTATGGCCTCTGATTGCGCCAAAGAAATGCCAGCTCGAGTTACATTGTTCGAGCCTCATTTTAATGGTGACAACGGAGCTACGCATATTCTCACTTTTAATTATCAAAATGGGAAAGGCATGGATGCTGTGCGCCAAACGTTTCAAACTTGTGCAGCAGCTCAAAAATTTCTTGCAGATGGAGTTGGAGTTACAAGCCAAGAATATCAGGCTTTGTCTACTCCTATCTATGCTGGAGGAACTGCCCCTGAAGCAAATGTTTACATGCTTTGGCAAATGAAGGTGACCGATGAAGCTAAGTATGCCGCAGCTTACAAGAAGATGATGGAAGCACAAGCAGAAGACGGCTTGGCATCTGGAAGTTATGGCGTGAATAGAATCATGGCAGGAGGAGTCGATGGAATGACTCACTTTGCTTACATTTTTGGATCGTCAATGGCTGAAATGACTGAAGCTCTGAGTGTCAGTCAAGCTAGTGATAACTTTAAGAGATTTGCTAGAGAAGTAGAATCAATTAGAGAAATTATCACAGTCGATGCTGGCTATACTTTAATTCAATATTAAAGTTGGAAAAAAAAAGGAAGGCACTAGCCTTCCTTTTTTTATCTTCAGACAGCTAACGAACTATCCTTCCAGTAAATAAAGTTGACCCATTACAATCGTATGCATCTCTTACTTTGTTACTCTCCACTGAGCCTCTAACATTATCGTACCAACCGTCGACAGCTTCACCCCAGTTTTCAAAAGAAGGATTCGTAAATAACCTAACAAAATCAAAAGGAAACTCACCAACATTGGTTCCAGATGCAGGTCTGATTAAAGCTGAACTGGATTTAGATCCTTTTGAGTGGGCTAGCTTGAGTTCGGCATTAGATGCTAGATATGCATCACTAAGATTTTTACCGTCACTTAAATTGCATGTGTAATAAGATGCACTGAAATTTTGACCTTCAAAATCATCTCGATCAGTAACCATTTCCATCCACCATTGATAAGTAAGAACCTGAGTATCGCAAAACATTGGCCAAGCGTCTCTAGATTTTTCTCCAGCATCAGAAAGCCACCAATCCATTGCTTTACCTGCTTGAGTATTATCTTCCCAACTATTCACCCATAAAACATCGTATTCCGAGATATTGGTTTTAAAAAACGGCATCAACATTGCTGAACCCATCTCAATGCCTGCTTTATCAAGCTCCTCATTGAAAAGTTCTATGTACTCTTCAAGAGATTCCATGCCTTTGCCGGGTAAGAATTTACATTGACTGTATCCAGCAGTGAGAGGATCGGGCACTTCCTGTGCAACAAGACTAATTGGTAGGCCAATTAGAACCATAAGTAGTATTATTTTTTTCATGTTAAATCTCCTATATCTAATATAAGACTAGCATGGGAAAAGAGGTTTTTGAGGAAGAATTGTGTCTTTAGAGTAAACCTTTTCCAACAAGAGCTCTGTTCACTAAAATAGGAAAAGGAACTTCTTCAATGATGTCCTTTGCGGGATTAATTTCAAGAATTTCCTGTCCTGATTTACCTTCATCAACTAAAGCATCTATTCTGTTGTTCACTGCAACAAGCTTCATTAAGAAGCTTTTAATTGTGTCTTTATCAGCTACAGGTCCATGTCCTGGAACAACTATAGTATTGTCATCGATGAGCTCAAGTACTCTATATAAGGAAGAAATCATCCCTTCAAGGGTGCCGCCGTTATCTGCATCGATAAATGGCAGTCCATCTAAGTTCGTTAAGTCTCCGGTATGGATAATATTGGCTTCTTTGAAATAAATAACTGTGTCACCCGTGGTGTGCGCAGGGCCAAAATTCATTAACTTGATGTTCTGACCATTTAAATTTAGATCAAGCGTATCTGTATAAGTCACGGTTGCTAACGCTTCCTTTTCATAGGGTTGCTGCGGATAAACGGCACCGACTAAGTTAATCGAAGCTCCTGATTTCATATAATTGAGAGAATTTATATGCGCATAAATTTCTGCACCTAGGGGACCAAAAGCTCTATTTCCATCTGCATGGTCAAAATGCCAATGCGTATTGATAATATGATTTATGCCCGAACCACCAAGAGATTTTATTTTTGCTAGCAAAGCCTCATAGATTTGCGGGAATTGTGAGTCAATTGCAAGCACACCATCTTCGCCAATTGAAATTAAGATGTTGCCACCGAAACCAAAAATTACATGGAAGTCCTCTTCAATCGTTTCATGTCTTATCAAAGAAGGATCGAAGGTAAATCCAAAAGCATCTAAAACCTCCTTTTGGCCTTCAGCATAAACGTCAAAATCCGGTAGTTTAACTTCACTGCAAGACAGCAATATGGCAACGAGCGAACAAGGTATAATTTTCTTTAAATACATCATTTTTATACTAGCAAAAATTTTGAAATGCTAAAAACAAAAATCATTTTGGGATATTTAGGATTTATACCTTTCGCCGCATTCACTATCCTACCTTGGATCTTAGGAGAAAATTGGCTGAGACCATCGCTGATCAGTTTGGTCATTTACGGAGCAATCATTCTTTCTTTTTTGGCTGGGATTATTTGGCAGTCATCCAAGAAACAGTCTGATTTAATAATAGCCATAGTGTTTTCATTGTTAGGATTTGCAGGCGTATTTTTGTTCACGGTAAACATAATGATTCCATTGGTAGTGTTAACGATTTGTTTTCCGCTATGCTTTTTGCAAGAAAAAAGAACGAGTGAAAGTTTTACTGATGAAGATTACGCTAGCTTGAGATTGAATTTAACCACGGGCGTTACAGCCTGTTTTGTTTTGAGTATTTTTTCTGCGATAGGTCTATTTACTCAATAAAATATTGAGCAATCGTTGATGCTCCAATTGCTACCGCAGCAATTACCACAAAAGATAACATCCCGAGAGCAATGCGGACATTATCGTCTGTCACGTTTGTTAAATGACGATCTCGGAGACGATGGGATAATCTGACCCCGTAAAACATGACAATAAAAAAGATCAAGCCGCTTATAAAGAGCTTCACAAAAACCTATCGACCATGAGCCAGACAAAGACAGTAATTAAAATAGGCGCAACAATAAATTTGTAATACTGCACCACAAAATTGTCATCGGGTTTCTTCATAAAAAAATTATAAAGGCTGGATTAATTCAGGTGAATTATTTTTTGGGTTATTAACTTTTGTGCTGACGGGATAGTACTCAACCAAATCATCAAGCTCACTGTCTAATTGGTCTTCATTGTTAAGCCAATGATCACTCTCGTTTTGCGTCAGTAAAACCGGCTGCCGATGATGAATCTGCTTAATATCTTTATTAGCTTCTTTGGTCACGATAAGACAGCCTTGACTATTAGCCAGTCCTGCAAAATAAAATAAATCGTGATTAATGTGATGATAGTAGGGCTGCTTTTGGGCGCCGTTGTCTTGCCATTCGTACCAACCGGTAGAGGGAATTAGACAACGCATGGCACCTTTGAAAGAAGGCTTTTGATGCATGGTTTCAGAACGACAATTGATGAGATGGAAGGGCTTTTTTGCCCACAAAGGACTGTAAGACCAAGTCTTCAAGGAAGGCTCGGGATCGAGAATGATTATTTCATTTGATGGCGCTATATTAAAAGATACTTCTCTTTTATCTCTTGGAATACTTTCAAAGTTATGAGTTTTGGTTAACGTGAAGCGGCCGCACATGATTACTGTTTTCTTCCGAGCTGATCAAAATTATTAAAAAATGCCCAAATAATTTCTGCAGAATTTATGTCGTACTGACCAGTCCCCCCATTGCCATCGACCTCGTAATTTTCAGGCCAGTCGTGGCCAACTCCTTCTAATAGATACAACTGAACTTCAACATCGTTAGCACATTCAGAATAAATACTATGCGTTCCGCTTACGCCATTTCCAGAAATGTCTGATAGCGTTGCGATAGAAGGTTCAAGATCACAAACGTTGTTATTCGACCAAAACTCCATAACGTCCTCGATACCCTTGAAACCTACTCCAGAAGCGGTAACCGTACCGTCATAAGGAACAATTGTGTCCACAGTCCCATGGATTTGCATTACGGAAGTTGGTTGAGCGTTGCAGTTATCGTAACTAAAAACACTCATTGATCCGGTAACAGAGGCAATGGCTGCAATTTTCGAATTGATATTACAAGCGAGGTGGTAGCTCATAAAACCGCCATTTGACATTCCGGCAGAGTAAAATTGATTTAAATTAATATTGTAATTCTGACCGACCCAATCCAAAACGGATTCTAAAAATTCAATACTGTTGACTGAGTTTCCTGGACCTATTTCATCAATGTTCCAATGTGTGCCTCCCTTTGTTTCATGAACCAAACCTTGGGGATAAATTACTACAAAATCATTGATATCGGCTTGTTTCATAAATCCTGTGTAACTCATATTCGTCAGGGCAGTGCTGGTATAACCGTGCAAACTAAACATTGCAGGATAGGACGATCCAACCTCAGAATAGTTCTCAGGAAGGTATATGTAAAATTGCCTATCGGAAGCAATACATCTTCTGAGAGTACCTTGGTATGGAGACGGATAAATAGTAATGGTTGCGCTGTAAGTTGAGCACTTTGGATTAAACCCAGTTTCTAAGGGGATAGAACTGCTGTTATCTGAATTAGACGATTTACCGCATCCTAAAACTAACGAAAGAAATATAAAAAGAAGAAGCGATTTATTCATAACCCTCGACAATTGCATAAGCCCTCTCAGCCCCGCCGTCGAGCACAGCAAGAGCCTCTTGATAGTCATCGCTTTCATAGGCTTGCAAGGCAATTTCGTAGGAAGGGAATTCGACAACAACATTGCGCATGAATTCTGCACCTTCTTTCGTGGTTTGCTCACCGCCTCTAACTAAAAATTTGCCGTTAAATTTTGCTATGACTTCTTCTGCTAATTTACCGTAGGCTCCTTGCTTGTCGCCATCTATCACGTTTGCTTTTGCGACCCAATATCCTTTTTTCATCTGTCACTCCTCAAGGCCCAAAACCTTTTTAATGTTTGGTTTGAAATAGCTTTTCGGCTTCATAATTTTTCCGTGTTCGTTTTTGATGGCTTTTCCGTCGGGAAACTTACTCATGTTGGATGCTTTTACTTCTTGCCAAACTGAATCAAAATCAATCCCACAGCTGTTACACATCCCCATAATGACCCAAACCATATCGGCAAGACCATCGGCAACTTCAATCATGTCATTGGTTTTGAAAGCCGATAAAGTTTCTTGATATTCTTCTGAGATAAGATTCATGTATAAAGTTGCTTGATCTCCCTCTAAAGATAATTCTGAGCTTATGGGTTGTTCGCCAGCTTTCATAAAATTTGCAACATCGTTTTGATAAGACATTTAAAACTCCATTAAATTTTTGAAGATACGGATTGAATACTTGCCAGAGTATTGGCAAACATCATGAGGTCCAATGGTTCAGGTTGAGATGAAAATCTAACAATGACAGAGTTTGTAGCTTTATTGATACATATGAACTGACCATGTATACCAATGCACAGCATGATGTTTTCATCGACAACCCACATTTTGTTTTTGTAGTGACCGTCCGGCATCATCGGCCCGTGTTCGGATGCTGCGAAACGCTGTTTGTATCCTGAGTCTCCAGCAATGGTATCTGAAATCCAAGAAGCAGGAACGATTTGTTCGCCAGCATATTTTCCATCGTTAAGAAGCATTAAGCCAAACCTGCCTAAGTCTCTAGCGCTGGCATTCATGCCCGCACCAAAATAAGGAAAATCATTAGGATCCAATACAACGTGAGCATCGTTTTCGGGTTTAAGTTTTTGCCAAATCTGTTCGTCCATTAATTCAAAAACACTTTTCTTAGCTGCTTGCTCCAAAGCCATAGCGGCAACATCGGTTAAGACGGTTCTGTAGTGATATTTTTCTCCATCAACTTGTTCTGTGTCTTTTAAGGATTGAGCAAACTCCCTTAAGTTATTTACTTTAAGATTTTCTTTAAGGTCAGGACGCCAGCCAACCATTGCAGTTTCATGCCAAAAGTCTGCATTGGGCTGGGCATAATCTTCACCAAATTTGACTGCTCCCGCCATATCCAGAGCATTTTGTAGAGTTGTTTCAGCGAAGGCGCTGTCTTTGAATTCAGGTATTAAGTTTGAGATTTTATCTTTTGGATCAATGATTCCTTTTTCAACTAAAACTCCAGCTAACATCCCCAAGAAAGACTTTGAAATTGAATTCATCAGATGAGGGCTTTGAGCAGACATCTCGTTAAAGTATTTTTCATAGATAATTTCCTTATTCTTAATGACTAAAAAAGCATCTGCATGCGTTTCACTAAATGAATCTTTTATTGATATTGATTTTCCTTCCAACGTATCGAATTCAAAACTTTCAATGTCCTGATTTAATTTCGTATCAAACGACGATGGATCATTAGATTTTGAAAGTGTTTTTGTTGAGAACAGGTCTTTCATGTTCTGAAAGCTCCAAACTTGATTTGGATGTTGATTCCAATTATTTTGATTTATTTCGCTCATCAGACTTATAAACTTAAAGTTTAAACATTAACATAACTAATAAATTAATAAGGAGATTACCATGAGTAAATTTGCAAATTGTGTTCGCTTTGTCGTTAAAGAAGACTGCGTTGAAGATTTTATTGCAGGCTTTACAGATTCAAACTTTCAGCCGGCTGGAATGTTAGTGAGCGAAATGTTTCAAAGCGGTGATAGGGAATTTGTTTCGTTTGGAGTGTTTGAGAGTGAAGATGCCCTTGCAGCAGCTAGACCCGAAATGATAGCTTTCTTGGACACTATCAGAGACTACCTTGAAGAAATTTCTCCTGAGCTGGGTGTAACCGATCCTCGATCAGGCAATGTTCTTTGGAGTATGAACTAAAAACTATCTTTTAATAACTTTTAAGACTTCTTCAACTTTATCGTCAAAATTGTGTTTGTCGTTGAGTGTTTCTTTTACGCACTCTTTAAGATGAGTTTTGACGATTTTCCCCTCTACGCTAGTTAGCGAGTTCCTAACCGCTTTAATTTGGTTAAGAATATCAATGCAGTATTTTTCGTCTTCAATCATCTTCGCAATACCGCGAATTTGACCTTCGATTCTTCTGATACTGATAAGTTGTTCTTTATGGCACGGATGACTCATGATTATAAATACCTCGGAATAATATAAGTAAATGAAGTTGCAAAAATAAAAATCGCAACAGAAAAATAATAAATGTATCTAGACCTTCTTCGGGTTTGCAAACAAGCTCTCCCTAATTCTGGATCAGCAGGGCAGGGTAAATAGTACGTTCGATAATTTACGTATCCTGCTAAAACGATCATGCAAAGGGCGAATAGTGTAATTTGAAGTTTGTACTGCGATAGAACAATAAGAAAAGGAAACACAGTAATTAAACTGGCAAAGGTTGCGCCAGCGCCTAGGGCGACAAATAAGGCTGGAAGAGCACAACAAACTAAAGTTGATGAAGAAGCAAACAAAGAAAAGAAATTAGCCGATTTATCGAACATGATTAGAGTTTCAGCACTTGAAGTTTAGTTGCGTTTTGTCCATTCGAAACAATCATCTTTTTGATTTTTTCAAAATCAATTTTTGTATTCATTTGGTATGCAATAAAAACCTTACCTTTATTCAAATCAACATCAATCTTGGCCACGGTTTTATCTTTTTTGAAAGTTTTTTCGATTCCTTGCGCGCAAAAGTCACAAACCATTCCTTTGACGCTGACCACTGCAATTTGTTTATCTTTCAAACCTTCAACAAATTTATCAAAACGTTCGACATCAACCTCTAACTTTTCGCCATCAACCATTTGCTCATGCAGATGACCTTCATGAGAATGATGATCGTGATGATCGTAATTATCTTGTGCACTAACAAATGTAGATACAAGAAACACGATAATAAAAAATATTTTCATAAACATCTCCTTAAAACCTATACATAATATGGGCATCCCATTCTGTTTGATCGTTGTAACCAAACTCGATGAGAAAGTTACCTTTAAAAAATTTTAAAACTGGAAAAGTTGACCAATCGCCAAGCAGAGTATTTTTTTTTGTTTTTATCATAATCCAAGTGTGAAAATCCCCGTAAGCACCCAAATAGGGAGCAACTCCAACTTGCAAAAATTGATCGGTGTAATTTTTAAGTGAATTTTTTACATCCCGATAATTAAAGCCAATAAACCATCTTCGTGTCTCCCAGTCTCCGTGCAATCCATAAAAATGCCCATCCAAGCCATCCGAGCTAAGACCAGACTGGAAATAGAGATTCCCTTGAGAATTCTCAGTATTACGTCTATTTAGTAAATAGGTAAATCTGAAGTAACTGTATTGTTGATTAAAAAACTTATCTTCAACGCTTTCAATGCCAACCGAATATCGATAAGTAGGCGAGAAATGATAATAGAGAGAGTTATACATGTTTCCGGAAAAAGCCATCAGGGTGGAACCTCCTGAATACGAAATAGGCCTCGCCTCACTGATCAAAGTGAAAAAAAACATTGTAAATACAAGTAGCTTAATACCCATGGCGGGTATGGTATATGATCCAAAGCTAAAAAAAAAGGTTAATTAATCTTTGCTTCGAGAGTTTCTTTGAGTTGAGACAAATTATCGATGTGTTCAAAATCTCTTCTTGAGATCAGCTCTTTAAAGGAATTTTCTTTTTCCAATAATATTGTAGGATAAGTCAGGTTCAGCTTTTTTATCGACTCGGGTAATTCGTTTATATGCAAAACTTGATAAGGACGATCTAATTCTCCAAGGAAACCATCCCAAGACTTTTTTTGAAAGATTAAAGTATGACTAAGATCGCACAGTTTACACTTGTCACGGCCGGATATTTTTTTAAGAAAGTAACTGATCTCCCCAAAAAAAGATCCATCGGCATTGTAGATAAAATAGATCAATCGACGGGCTTTAGTTCATTTTTAAACAATCGAGTCGCTACCAATAAATCGCTATTGTACTCACGAACAGAATGGATCAAGCCATCCTTCATTTTGAATATCCAAACGTATTTATTATCGTATTCTCCGTTGATACCTTCTGCATCACCGACTTGAATTAAAGCTACCCCATCATTATCTGAAATAGCATCAATTGTGGTCAGAACGATTCCGTTCGGTAAAAGCTCTCCAACGACCGGCCAATAATTATCAAAAAAACTTTCTTTTCCATGAATTTCACTACCTGGGTAAACGATTCCCATCCACATGAAGGTAAAATCCTCATGCATTAGTTCTGATGCTGCATCAAGATCGCCAGAAATCAACAAATGATCCATCCAGGACTGAGCTAACTCTTCATTTTTCTCACCGTTAATTTGAACATCAACTTCCATATTGCATGCCACAAGCAAAAACATTGATAAAACTAAAATTATTCTCATAAATTCTCCATAATTGCTTTTAATATTGTAGATAAAAAAATCCACTTTAAAATCATATCATTGGTCTATGAGAAGAATAATTTTAAGTAGAAAAGGCTTTGATTCGTCTTCTGGTGGGGTGGCTTCTCCCATTTTTGCAGATGGAAGCTTATGTTCTCTGCCGATTCCTTTCTCAGGACCGGCACCGGATAAGTTTAAAAACGTCAGTGTGAACGGTATTCGATGTATCGATGCCCTCAAAGAATCCAAGGCAAAAAGTAAACCAAGCGACAATTGCCATTACGATCCAAATCTCGAAACAGGACTTTTTGGACAGGCTAGCAGTTCACAATCCGAGTTACGTAACAATCAAGTTGGACCGGGCGATCTTTTTTTATTTTTTGGATGGTTTAAAAATTATTCGGAAGGTGGAAGAGACTTGCATCACATTTTTGGCTGGCTTCAAATAGATAAAATAATCGATGGTAATGAAGCGATTCAACAGTACTTTAAAAATAAAAAAAAGATGCATCCGCATGCTTTTTATAGATTTAGCAATAATTGCCTTTACGTTGGATCAAAAAATTTAATTTTAGGAAATAAAAAAACTCCTCATAAAGGTTTTGGGCATTTCAAAAAAACACATAATGATTTAGTGCTAACAAAAGATCAGGCAACCCGTTCTGTTTGGCAATTACCAAAAAAATACTTTGCAAATTCAGATCCTTTTTTAAACAGACTCAAGTGGATAGATAAGAATGAATGCATTACGCATTGCAAAGGTCGTGGCCAAGAATACATAATGGATGTGACGAACCACCCAAAATTAATCAGGTGGTTGCATCACATTTTCCAGGGTTAGTGATTGAAATCTTATGATTTGATATTTTTGTCAAACATACATTTTGAACTGATCTTCATCAAAAATCGGATCTAGAGACAACATTAATCTGTTTTCATATATGTTTGGAGATCGGTGAACAACTCCATTGAACTGACTTTGCCAAGTTCCGCCTTTTAACAACGACCATTCCCCCGCTTTAAATTGCTTTACTTTCTTTTTTTCTTTTAATGGGGCA
This sequence comes from uncultured SAR86 cluster bacterium, assembly GCA_902560275.1. Classification (GTDB taxonomy): domain Bacteria; phylum Pseudomonadota; class Gammaproteobacteria; order Magnimaribacterales; family AG-339-G14; genus CACNYO01. The sequence continues at coordinate 34,272 of CACELJ010000006.1, forward strand.
TCAAGATTTGTTCTGTCGTCAAAAAGTTTCCAATCAACATCTTTATTTGCGATCCATTCGGTCCCTCCACCAGAAAGTGTAATTAGCAATCTGCATGGAATTTGATCAACATGAAACCTAGGACACATGGGTTTATTGAGGGTTAAGAGCCTAACCCCAACGTATTTGCAATCTAAAGTTTCATGCAGCATGCCACAGCTCTCTTTTATTTGGTCAGCAAGCATTTTTTTTGCCTCAGAATCAATTGATGTTGATAGCAGTTCATCTACCACTCTCAAATCATTTAGAGATTGAATCCATTGAAGTTCGAGGTCTTCCCTTGTGTTGAGAATTTTTTTTCCCAAAGTATCTAAATAACTTGATTGAGGATGAGCCATGCACACTAGTTCGACATCTTTTGAATAAATATCTGCAAAACTTTCTAACTTGTTGCTAAAAATTGATCTCATGATATTTTTATCCCCAATTTACTTCCACGCTGGAAAAGGATCATTGAAACTAGACCAGTACTCTCTTCCTTTAAGAACATCTTCCTCACTTAATAGACAGGCATCCAAAGCAGCAATCATTTCTTCTTTTTGAAGTCTTTGACCGATAAAGACTAACTCTTGACGCATATCTCCAAAAGGCTCAACCCATTGTTTCTTAATAGACTCAAGATATTCTTCATCTTGTGGCCAATCTTTTTCTGGCACTGCTTTCCAAAACATCCCCGCAAAACCGTAACGAGCAATTCCCCCAGCTTGACTCCATTGTCCGGCAAATTCCGGACGAGTGGCCAACCAGAAATATCCTTTTGAACGAATTAATTTTCCATACCTTTCTGTTCCATGAAGAAAATTATGAAATTTTTCAGGATGGAAAGGCCTGCGTGCTTCATAACAAAAGCTCGAAATTCCGTACTCTTCTGTTTCAGGTACATGTTCACCTCTCATTTCTTTAAGCCAACCAGGAGATTGTTGCGCACGCATAAAATCAAAAGAATTCGTATTTAGAACCTCATCGATATCGACATTTCCGTTTTCAATTGGAATGATTTTTGCATCTGTATTGAGTGTTTTTATGATTGCCGTTAAACGCTCTACCTCTTTTGTTGTGACAAGATCAATTTTGCTGATAAGAATAATATCTGCAAACTCAACTTGATCAACCAGCAAATCAGCCACGCTTCGCTCATCATCTTCACCCATTGACTCGCCTGCTTCCTGAAGGCTTTTGGCTTGATCGTAATCTTTAACAAAATTTACAGCATCTACAACCGTTACCATCGTATCTAATTTGGCAACATCGGATAATGAAATCCCATCTTCATCTGCAAAAGTAAAAGTTTCAGCTACAGGTAAGGGCTCTGAAATACCTGTTGACTCAATAACTAAATAGTCGAATCTCTTTTCCTGGGCTAGTTTTGTTACTTCTTCTAATAAATCTTCTCGGAGAGTGCAACAAATGCATCCATTACTCATTTCAACGAGTTTCTCCTCGCTGCGATTTAGAGAAACTTCGTTTTGAACAATTGCAGAATCAATATTTATTTCGCTCATATCGTTAACGATAACGGCAACTTTTTTATTTTCTCTATTATTTAAAATATTACTTAGTACGGTTGTTTTTCCCGCACCAAGAAACCCTGATAAAACCGTTACAGGGAGTTTTGAATTTAAAACATTTTCCATCTTTCACACCTACCAAAGTGATTAGAATTAACTTTTATGACGTATCGCCCAAAATTAATTGGGCGATAGCATCACATTTTTAGAAGCGTAAGCTGAAGCGCAAACCTACGTTTCTGCCAGGTAGGGGGACCTGATCTTTCACAAACGAATTATGATTCCTAGCTGCTTCATCCAGCAGGTTTGAAGCAAAGAACGATAATTTCAAATCAACATTTGGATCTAAAGGCACCGTACCTGAGATAGTAAAGTCCACCATTTGATATCCCTCTGTTGCTGTTTCATTTAAAGCAAGTTTTGTTTGCTCTTCGACGTCTTTAAGAGACAAAGTAGTTTTCAAGTCATCATTACTGTAAGAAACATCAAAGAAATTTCTAGCAGGCGTCATTCTAGGAATGTAACCGCCTGATGCAAATTTACCCTCCACTGAATCTCTACCGAAGGAAACTTCAACTTCACCATTGTCCACATAAATAACGGTACCGAACTGAAGTTCATAACCAGTAAATTCAGCGTCCTTCTGTAAGTAATCAGACTTTATTAATCCGCCGTGATCATCGTGACCTTCTTCTTCATGATCATCCTCCGTCTCATCTTGTAGGTAGATGTAATCAGTGATGTTGTTCGCATACACCGAGACGTTTCCAAACCAGTTGTCAATGTCAAATTCTAGAGTTAGATCAATGTTATTTGATCTCTCAGCATTAAGGTTGACGTTACCGGTTTCAAGCCTGCCGGTAGCTAAATGCGGACCGTTCATGAAAAGTTCTAATGCTGAAGGCGCTCTTTCTACAGAAGCTGCACCAATAAGAAACTTAACGTTTTCATCAATATCGTACGTGTAAGTTAATGCAAGACTCGCACTAGACATATCAACATTGTAGAAAGTCTGTTCTCCGTGCTCTTCTTCATGTTCATCGTGATGTTCTTCTTCTTCGTGCTCATCGTGGTCTTCTTCACCTTCGTGCTCATCATGCTCTTCTGTTTCAGTAATGGATCCATTTCTGCTCACAGAGTCGTAACGAACACCAAAATCAAGGTGATGATCGGAAAAGTCTTTAGACATAAAGTAACCAACCGTATATTCATCCGATTTAGTAGGATTCATGAAAGCTTCATGACCAACAATGGCTTGATCTTCTTTGGCAAGATTAAAAGAAATTTTTTGACCTAAGTTTGATGTTGAAAGATCAAGAATCGTTCCTATTTCGTAAGAGTCATTCGAGAAAGTGGTTGGTCCCTCTTCACCGTGTCCTTGCTCATCCTCATGCTCATCGTGATCTTCTTCCCCTTCGTGCTCATCATGATCTTCTTCACCTTCGTGCTCATCATGACCTTCTTCTTCTGCATGCCCTTCAGTAAGAGAGTAATCAGTTCCTCTTATGAAGTAATTAATCGACTTAACTGCTCCTGTATCAAAGTTATAAGCCCCTTGAACGTTTACTTCGTTGGAATCAGTCACAGAAAATATTCTTTCACCTTCGTGCTCATCATGGCCTTCCTCTTCGTGCTCATCATGATCCTCTTCACCTTCGTGCTCATCATGGCCTTCTTCCTCGCCATGACCACCGTGACCTTCACCATGGTAAGGAATACCGTAATGAGTCTCTAAAATATTTGCAGATGCACCGATGTATCCCCAATCCTCGACAACCGAAAAACCAAATTTATGAGACTCACGCTCGTAATCAGAATTTTCTAAGTATCCAAGCTCTTCATCGTGATGTTCTTCTTCTTCGTGCTCGTCATGTTCTTCTTCGCCTTCGTGCTCGTCATGTTCTTCTTCAGAATGCATAACTGCTCCATCGGGCACATCGTAATTTTCAAAATCGGTGTTTTCATAGGAGTAGCTAAAATTGATTCCATTAACAATGTTGGTAATTCCAAAAGCTTCTGCTGTTCCCCTATTTACGGATTGTTTTTCAAAATCAACGTTGGCGTTTAACCCATCAAAATCTTGTCTCGCTATGGTGTTATCAACAATATTAATGATTCCACCTACACCACCGTTGGCGTATAAAAGTGATGAAGGACCACGAACAACCTCAATTTGTTGCACGTTGTTCATATCGATCTCAACAGGGTGATCAACTCCGATACCAGCAACATCTCGATTAACCATTCCGTTTTTGAGAATTTTAATTCTGGGACCCGACAATCCTCTGATAACAGGTTGCCCAGTGGCAAAGCCATAGTCTGAATTGGCTACTCCAAGCAGGTCATCGATAGATTCACCTAGACTTGCTCTTCCTTGATCGTCTAAATCAACTCCAGATAAAACATGAACTGGATCACCTAAGTCACTTAAATTCTGATCTATTAATGAAGCGGTAACTGTCACCTCTTCTTCATCTTGAGCAAGCAGAAATGGTGCAGTAAATAAAAATAAAAATAAATAAATAAAATGTTTCACAAAAACCTCCAAAAAAATTAAAAATTAAAAAAAATTAAAATTTAATTTCTTGGTGGTGCGCGAATAGAAAGTTGATTATAAGAGAGGGTGATTTCACTTGTCTGATAAGCATCAAGGAAATCAAAGGAAATGGCTGTTGGATTAACAACGGTATCGTCTTGCACGTACTCAATTTGTTCAGCTAAACAAGTTGAACAATCTTCAGTTAGTTCAACTGCATGCTCGTTATGAACGTGCTCACCGTGATCCAATTCAAAATGCGATGTCTCGTGCGAGATGATTCCCGCGGAAAAGACGAGCGCAAAAAGAATTGCAAACAGCTTAAATTTCATGGGCGTTATTAAACCTCTAAAAAATAAAAAAAGAAAGAGGTTAGAAAATTAAATACAGACCTAAATCAATTATCAAATAAAAGGTAGCCAAAAAGCCAATGCCGAAAAAGATACTGCGCACACTCGGATTCTTATCGGTAGCGACCATATAGTACAAAATCATATGAAAGACTCTCGCAATCGCATACGTCCAAACCACAATCGATAGTTTGGTTGCACTATAGCCAGATACTAGTGCGATTAAAGCCATTCCGAGAACAGGAACTATGTTTTCCATAGAATTCCAAAACGTTCGATACGCTCTAAAGAACAAAGACTCTTGTCCTAACGATGGATCTATTACACCAACTTTATAATTAGGTTGTTTGCGATGCAGATGAATTAAAACCATTGCTTGAACTACGATCGTAGCCAAGATGAACCATAAACCGATTAAAGATGATTGATATATTCCCAACATGAGGAGTATTCTAAACCCAACACACAATTAAATTAAAAAATTTTGAGAGGTTAACCATGAACGTATTCATAACCGGATGTAGCACAGGCATTGGATTGGTAGCAGCGGAGCATTTTACAGCCAAAGGGTATCAAGTCATCGCAACAGCAAGAAATCCAAAGTCATCTGAAGGACTTCAGTCTTTAAACCAAAAAAATGATTCCACTATGGTTTTGCCTCTTGATGTAACCGATCAAGCTTCAGTAGATACTACAATTAAAAGAGTATCAGACGAGGTTGGAGATATCGATGTACTGATAAACAACGCTGGTATCGGTCACGGAATGTCAGTCGAAAATACGTCAATCGATAAAGCTAGGGAGATCATGGAAACCAATTACTTCGGTGCTTATCGTATGATGAAAGCAGTGATTCCAACTATGCGAGTAAAAGGCTCTGGCACTATTATCAACATTTCCTCTCAAGCAGGCAGGCGTCCGTTTTTTCTACAAGGCCCGTATTGCGCCAGTAAATATGCCCTTAACGGACTCTCAGAAACCTTGGCTCACGAAGTAGCTAAGTTTGGTATTCGAGTAGTCTTAGTAGAGCCCGGAGTCGTAAGAACCCCTATCTTTGGTAAAAACGCTCTACCTGATGAGGACAAGGAACATTATGAAATGCTGCAATCAAGAACAGTGCGCATGATAACTAAAGGTTTAATGGAAACAGGTTGCGATCCAATCGATATAGCTAAGTGCATGGAGGAAATAGTCGTTTCAGAAAATCCCAAGATGCATTATTTACTCGAACAAGATGCCAGAGATAACATCAGAGTTTACGATGAGGACGGCCCAGAAGCTTGGATTGAAGACGGCAAAATTGAAGACGACGATGAATACTTTAAAGTCCAAAAAGAAAGATATGGCTATGATTTAAGTTAATCTTTTTTAAGATCCTCAGCACCTTTATTAAGCTCTCTTCCTAAAACATTAATCCTGGTTTGTAGCGAAGAGACCTCTTTAATTGATGCCTCTAATTTTTTGGTCACCGCTTCAGTGCTTTTATCGAAACTATCAAACTGAGTTTTAATTCGTCTCACTACTTCTGCAACTTTTCCTGCCGTCTCATTGAGTTGCAGATAATGGTGACCGATCCTGATGGTGTCTAGAAAAGCAGCCAAAGTGTTGGGACCTTGAATGAGAACTTTTTTCTCTGCCAAACAGTCTTGTCTTAAGTTTTCGATGTCATCGACTAGATCGATTAATTTTTCGGATGCTATATAAAGCACTGCATAGTTAGAAGTAGAGTTTTGGCGAATGTACTTGCTGGCTATATCGTCGGCATCGCGTAAGATCGCTGTGCGTAGATCTCTCAGCACAGTGCCTCGCTCATTGTCTCTGCTGGCTTCTTGGTATTGTTTGTATTGACCGGCATAAAACTTTGAATCAATAGGAATAATAAGACCATCGGCAGTGTTCACCGCGCAATCGACCCTATCTTGGGTCTCAGGATTAATTTGTGCCTGAAAGTTATAACTGCCATCGGGCAAGATCTCTTTGACGATGGATTCTAGGTTCCATTCACCCAACCTTCCGGTTGTGACATTACCACCAAGAAAGCGATTAAGTTCATTGATGGGCGTTGTCACGGATGCCAATTGATTTTCTATGTCGTTGATATCTTTTGAAACCGAATCTAATTTAGTTTGTAAATGATCGGAGTTGCCTTTCTCCAAGGTGTTTTGATCTCTCAGTTTTATCAGCAAGTAAGTCACTAGACCTAGAGTGACAGCCGAGAGGACGATAGCGATAACGTTTAAGCTCATTTCAGCTTATTGTCTCATCTTAGAGGAGCCTTAAAAAGTTACTTTTAATTACTCTGTGAAAGAGCTGTTTTGGGATTCAGTTGCGATACCGATAGGCAAATATTGATGATGCACCAGATAAGCACCCAACCTGGAATGGATACGCCGAACAAACTCCAGACGACTTCAGCGCAATTACCGTCACCAATAAAAAGCAAGCGCAAAGCATCCGAAAAATAAGCGTTATCAATCAGGTAGCCTAAGTCGGGCCCGCAAAAAGGCACTTGGTCTTCCGGTAAGGATTGCAAGTACAAATGACGAATCGCGGATGCTGCTCCGGCAATACTAAATACAGTGGTTAAGGAAAAATAAAATTTAAACCAGCGATCATGAAAGTAACCGATAAGGGCCGCTAAACCGGTCAACGCAATGGCGATTCTTTGAATGATACACATGGGACAAGGCTCCAATCCCATTTGGTACTCCATGAAGTAAGCCACCGCGATGAGCACCACACAAAAACCAAAAATCAGTAATAGAACTTTTTTCATTGCTACTCTAAACTTGAGTATCGAAGTATAAACCATCAAAACAATATTGAATGCATGGCCAAACCTGAAAATTTAGACGATAACAATTCTGTCATATTGGTCGACGGATCGTCTTATGTGTACCGTGCTTATCATGCGTTACCGCCCTTAACGACATCCACCGGTCAGCCTACGGGCGCTGTGCGCGGGGTTGTAACGATGGTAATGCGTATCTTGCAAGATCATCCTAACGCTCCGGTTGGCATGGTCTTTGATGCTAAAGGCAATACTTTTCGTCATGAAATGTATGAAGACTACAAAGCAAACAGAGCTGCAATGCCCGATGATTTGATTCCGCAAATTGAACCGATTCACGAAGTGATCAAAGCGTTAGGCATTAAAATCTTTGTGGTCGAGGGCGTTGAAGCGGATGATGTGATCGGCACTTTAGCTACTGAAGCAGAACAAAAAGGTATCTCTACAATTATCTCTACCGGCGATAAGGATTTAGCACAATTGGTCACCAAAAATATTAAGTTGGTGAATACGATGAAGAACGAGGTCCTCGACATTGAAGGAGTGGAAAAAAAATTTGGCGTGAAGCCGGAACAAATCGTTGATTACTTGGCTTTAGTTGGTGATACCTCGGATAACATTCCTGGCGTAGAAAAAGTGGGTCCGAAGACTGCGGTCAATTGGTTAACCGAACATAACGACATCGATACCATCATTGGAAAAGCAGATGAATTCAAAGGCAAGGTTGGAGAATATTTACGTGCCGGCATTGAGCAATTAAAACTCTCGCGTCAACTCACCGAAATTAAGAAAGATGTGAAATTGGACTTTGGGATTGAAGATTTAGCCGTTGGCGAGCGCGATGAAAAAAGGTTGCACGAGCTTTTCAAGGAACTTGAATTCAAAACATTATTAAAAGAGGCACCCAAAGCCTCTAAGCCAAAAAGCACCAGCAAGTATACTTGTATCTTGGATGACAAAACCTTCGATGGTTGGCTAAAAAAACTAGCCAAGGCAAAACAAATTGTCTTGGATTGCGAAACCGATCAATTGGATTTCACCACTGCGGATCTGGTGGGTCTCTCTTTTGCCGTTGATGCTGGCGAAGCAGCTTACCTGCCTTTTACCCACGATTACGACAACGCTCCGTCGCAATTAGATCGCGATACTTGTTTAAAAAAACTCAAACCTATTTTGGAAGAGAAGCCGATTATCGGACAACACATAAAATTCGATCGAAACGTTTTGGTCAATTACGACATTCATATAAATAGTATCGAGAACGATACCATGATGATGTCTTATGTTCTTGATTCAACAGCCACTCGTCATAACCTTGACGATATGGCCAATCATTATCTCAATTTAAAGACCACAACTTTTGAGGAAGTTGCAGGAAAAGGAGTTAAGCAGCTTACCTTCAATAAAGTAAACCTAGATGTCGCAAGCGATTACGCTGCCGAGGATGCAGATATCACGTTGCAAATGTATGACACGATTGGTGAGCACTTAAAGAAACAAAAAACGCTACAAAAAGTCCTCAAAGATATTGAGCTGCCGCTTATTCCAGTCTTATCGGACATGGAGCAAAAAGGTACAGTTATCGATTCCAATATTTTGAATCTTCAATCTAAAAATTTAGGTCAACGCATCAACGGCCTTGAGGAACAAGCCTTCTCGATGGCCGGCAAAGAATTTAATTTATCCTCACCCAAACAGCTTCAAGAGATTCTGTTTGATGAAATGAACATTCCGGTCATTGAAAAGACCCCTGGCGGTCAGCCTTCGACCGCAGAATCCGTTTTGCAAGAACTGGCTAAACAATACGAACTTCCTCAGGTAATTCTTGAACACAGAACGCTTTCCAAACTCAAATCAACTTACACCGATAGGCTGCCTGAACAGATTTCAGAGAAAACCGGCAGGGTGCATTCAACTTTTCATCAAGCGGTGACTACGACAGGAAGACTATCCTCTTCAGATCCTAATTTACAAAATATTCCCATTAAAACTGAGGAAGGCAGGATGATTCGAGAAGCTTTTGTGGCTCCGAAAGGATTTGATTTAATCTCTATTGATTACTCACAAATAGAACTTCGCATCATGGCGCACCTTTCCAAAGACGAAGGTTTAATCACGGCTTTTGAAAACGGTGAAGATATTCACTCGGCTACTGCTAAGGAAGTCTTTGGTTCAGCCGATGATCAAGCTAGGCGAAGTGCAAAAGCCATAAATTTTGGTCTCATTTACGGAATGTCAGCATTCGGGCTAGGCAAGGCTCTGGGTGTAACAAGACCGGAGGCAGCTGATTATATTGCTTCTTATTTTGGTAAGTACCCCGGGGTTAAAATATACATGGATGAGATGAAAGCTAAAGCTAAAGACCAGGGTTATGTGGAAACAGCTTTTGGCAGAAGGCTTTATTTACCTGGTATTCATTCTGGCAGAACGCGGATGGCAGCAGAGCGAGCAGCCATCAATGCGCCGATGCAGGGGACTGCTGCAGACATTATGAAATTAGCCATGATTAACATGCATGACTATATAAAAGGTACAGGTAAAGATATTCATCTAATTTTACAGGTACATGATGAAGTTATCGTTGAGTGTCCAGAAAAAGATACTAAGACAACGTTAAAAGCTCTAGAGCAAATCATGACCGACGTCACTAAATTATCCGTTCCGTTAGTGGTTGAAAGCGGCGTTGCAAACAACTGGGGCAAAGCCCACTAATTTTTTTTCAGTTTCATTGAACTTTTATATCTTTGATTGGTCATAGGTATAGGTAGATTTTTTCATGTTTACTCTCCTATTAACCCCGGGCCACCCCAATGTCCGGGGTTTTTTTATGAAGTGATAAAAGAGCCGAGAGCTTCCAGCCCATTACCCTTTTCAGCAGAGCAAATTTGCAGGTGCTCTATCTCTGGGTATTCTTGCGCTGCGCGCTGCGCTGCTGCCAAAGACTGGCCAGCTTGATTGTTGGAGAATTTATCGGCTTTATTGAGACAGATAAAAATATTTACAGGTAAACCTTTACACCAATCCAGAAAAACAAGATCAGCTTCCTTAAATGGGTGTCTGATATCCATGATGACCACTACCTTCTTAAGACACTGTCTGCCGAGTAAATAACTCTCCACCAGTTGTGCCCAGTTATTTTGATCTTGTTTAGACGCCTTAGCGTAACCGTAACCGGGCAAGTCAACCAATTTAGTTTGTGGATCATCATTAATAGTGAAGAAGTTTACCGTTTGGGTTCGACCCGGTGTTTTAGAGGTCTTAGCAAGCTTTTTGTTATTACCCAAAGCATTGATGATGCTAGATTTCCCTGAGTTAGAGCGACCGCACACGGCTATCTCAATTCCTTCATCAAAAGGTAGCTGCGCAAGGTTGCCGACAACGCGCTCAAACGCTAGGTTAATAGGTAATATTGATTTCATTGTTTTTATCACTAAACAAAGATTATTAAAGGAGTATGGTATATAATTTTTGCTCGCTCGACCCTGAAATATTTCTTAATGATTAAAAAAGTTATATTCATCTCAATTCTCTGTTTATCTGGAGCTGTTTTCACCGCATCTGAAAAAGCTGGCGAGGTGAAGCCTTTACCGAAAGGCGATCCAATAAGAGGAGAAAAATTAGTCGGTTCTTGTGCTGCTTGTCATGGTGCTGACGGAAACAGCTTAGTGGGCATGTGGCCAACTTTAGCCGGCCAAAGAGAGCTTTATCTTTTCGATCAACTTCATCACATCCAAGAAGGTGAAAGGGTCATTGAATCCATGATGGGACTGCTCGATGGCTATAATGACGATGACTTAAGAGATATGGCTGCATACTATGCTTCTCAAAAAATTAAAGTAGGCCAAGCAAGTGATGAAAACGTATTGCTTGGACAAACAATTTATCGAGCTGGAAATGCTGCATCTGGACTGCCAGCATGCACAGGGTGTCACGGTCCCCAAGGAAAAGGAGTTAATTCAGCAGGCTATCCTGCTCTTGGTGGCCAAAAAGCAGAATACGTTGTTACCAGTCTAGTGGCTTACAAAAATAAAACTCGTGGAAACGGTGAAGAAGAAGGTTTGGTTATGCAGAATGTTGCTAGCATGCTGACCATAGAAGAAATTCAAGCAGTAGCTAATTATGTATCGGGTCTCTATTAAATCTTTTTTAATTATTTTCTTAAGTCTTTTCTCTTTTGCATTGAATGCTAAAGATTACCGACCTGGCATTGATTATCAATTTCTTGATGAAGAGGTTCAAACTCGCAATCCAGAAAAAATAGAAGTGATTGAATTCTTTTGGTTAGGTTGCGGACATTGTTTCACGCTAGAGGGGCTAATAAGAGATTGGAAGAAAAACCTCAATAAAGACATCGACTTTTGGCGAGTTCCAGTGACTTGGAATCCGCCTGCTAAAGAACATGCAAAATTATTTTACGCTGCTGAAGCATTAGGCATGGAAGAGATAATCGGTTCAGCGTTCACATCCATTCATTTAGATAGAAAATTTCTCACCAGCGAAAGAGAAATAACGGAACTTTTCAGTGCTTTTGGAGTCGAACCTGATAAGTATCAAGCTATCAGTAATTCATTTCGAATAAAGTCGAATATCAATGCTGCTGATGTGTACGGAAGAAAATATGAAATCATGGGCGTTCCGGCATTTATTGTTAACGGAAAGTACAAAGTAAAAGCATCAAGAGATATCCCTACCGAGGAACTCTTGGATGTTGTTGATCATCTAGTAGACATCGAAAGGAGTCAGTAATGTTATACAGATTTAAGTCCAACCTGTTTGTGCCAGGTCATAAAATGCACAACCTAGAAGATATTCAAAAGACCGACGTAAATGCACTGATTATTGACTTGGAAGACGGTTGTCCGGATGACCTGAAAAAAGAAGCTCGTGAAGATTTAATCAACAACTTTAAAGACGGAAATAAATTTTCTAAACCGGTTTTTGTCAGAGTGAACGATCCGATTACTGATTTAGGAAGAGAAGACATAGATTTGATCTCAGATTATCAAGAACAAATAGAAGCCATCATATTGCCCAAGATTCAAAGTTTTGATTCGTTGGCAACGCTTGCTACCAAGATTGCGTTTGAAGACGATCTAATTCCGCTGATTGAAACTCCTCGAGCAGTAGCTACTGTGGATGAGATAGCATCTTTTAAAGGAGTCAGAGGATTATTTTTTGGTGCAGCAGATTTTTCAGCAGGTCTCAAAGCTAAATTAGCTTGGGAGCCACTTCTTTACGCAAGATCTAAAGTCGCTATTGCAGCAGCAATGTACGATTTATTTACGATTGATGCTCCGTTCTTCTTTCTTGATGATCCTGAGGGATGCGAACAAGAAGCCATTGCGGTAAAAAATATGGGTTTTACTGGGAAAGCCTGTATTCATCCTTCTCAAGTAGATATCATTAACAAAGCCTTTGAACCAACCAAAGAAGAAAAAGAGGAAGCAATGAAGGTCTTAAAAGAATACGAAAAGATTGGTGGATCAGGCGTTATCAAGGTCGATGGTAGAATGGTTGATGAACCAATTGCTGAAGCAATGAGATTGAGATTAGAGCTAGGAGAAGATGACGATTAATGGTTAAAGGCACTAAAGATCTTGGCAATAACAGATATCGAGAAACTTTTGGAAGGTATTTCGATGATTTTGAAATTGGTCATATCTACGAGCATCGACCAGGTCGCACCATAACTCAATCGGATAACACTTGGTTTACCTTACTGACCATGAACACCCATCCGCTTCATTTCGATGAAGAATACGGCAAGGCAACAGAATTTGGTAAGACACTAGTAAATAGCACTTTTACTGTAGCTGTTATGGTTGGAATGAGCGTTAGCGACGTCAGTCAAAAAGCTATTGCAAATCTAGGTTGGACTGACATTGTTTTACCTCATCCTCTTTTTGTGGGCGATACTTTGTATGCTGAATCAGAGGTTCTAGAGAAAAGGTTGTCAGAATCCAGAGAAAACTGCGGCATAGTCACTGTTAAAACGACTGGCACCAATCAAGACGGCGTGGTTGTAGCTTCATACAAACGCTCAGCATTGATCCCAACTACAGGTCATGCTGTCGACGACAAAACAAATTACTAAATTGAAGCAATCTCTAAAAGGCATAAAGGTCTTAGATTTAACCCACATGCTTGCGGGACCTTACGCGACTATGGTGTTGGCTGATTTGGGAGCTGAGGTTGTCAAAATTGAACAGCCCAAAACAGGAGACATCACCAGAAACCTTCTCAAAGATGATCCAAAGTACTCGCACGACGGTATCGGTGCCTATCATCTGACTCTTGCTAGAAACAAGAAAAGCGTTGAGTTAGATCTAAAAAGCGATGAAGGAAAAAAACTTTTTTTGAAATTGGTAGAGGTAGCCGATGTGGTTGTAGATAATTTTAGTCAAGGAGTAACCAAAAGATTAGGCGTTGATCACGATAGCTTAGTGAAAGTAAATTCCAAAATAATTACATGTTCTATAAGTGGTTTTGGCGATACTGAGATCAATCGTCCAGCTTACGATAACATTGTACAAGGTTATTCGGGTGCCATGTCCATTACTGGCACTGATAAAAATAATCCAGTTAAATCGGGAATCCCTATAGCAGATCTTGGCGCAGGTCTTTACGCTATTATCGGGATCCTAAGCGCTATTCGCTCCAGAGAAATCTACGATTACGGAGAACATGTCGATATTTCCATGCTAGATACTCAAGTAAGCCTTCTGACTTATATGGCAACCATGCATTTTTTGTCGGGAGAAGATCCTAATCCTATTGGAAATCAACACATGAATCATGCACCGTTCAATCTATATAAAACTCAGGATAATTTTATCCAAGTTGCAGTGGTGGCAGAAAACTTTTGGCCCAACTTGATTGAGGCATTGGAATTAAAGCATCTAGATACTCAACAGAACAAAAACAGAAAGGGTAGGTTAGAAAACAGAGAAACAATCGATGCAGCCTTACAAGAAAAATTTACCACCAACACAACAAAGCATTGGATAGATTTATTACAGAAACATAGGGTGCCGTGTGGACCAGTCAATAATTTTTCGGAAACTTTTCAAGATGAAGATCTCTTAAAAAGAAATATGATCATAGATCTCTTGCAAGACAGCGGAGGAACGGTGAAAGTTCCAGGCAATCCGGTAAAGATTTCTAATCACGATGAAAGCTTTGTTCGTGCACCAAAATTAGGTGAGCATACCGACGAAATAATTAAAAAATGGCTTAATAGATTAGAGTCTGATCAAGAATAAATGAGAATTATGGAAAAAGTATTATTGACAGGTGTAACGGGATTCATTGGATTGCATTGTTGCAAACAACTTCTTGATCAAGGTTATGCTGTCAGAGGCACTCTTCGAGATAAGATCAGAAAAGAAGAAGTCATTACTGCCATGAAAGAATCAAATACTTCAGTAGAAAATTTAGAAATTATTGAGTTAGATTTATTGAACGATGAAGGCTGGGAAGAAGCAGGGAGAGATTGTGATTATGTTATGCACGTTGCTTCTCCAATATCAGCTAGCGATTCTGTGGACGAAGAAGTTCTTATCAGGCCTGCCGTTGACGGTACTCTTCGTGCTCTCAATGCAGCAAAAGCAAATAAAGCAAAGAAAGTGATTTTAACCTCATCAGTGGCTTCAATTTTTTATGATGATTCCGATAAAAAAAATTACGATGAAAATGATTGGTCAGATATTGATTCAAATAAGATTACTCCATATGCAAAGAGTAAAACTATGGCGGAGAAGTTTGCTTGGGAATTCATTGATAACTTAGTCGAAGACGAAAAATTTCCATTAACTGTCTTTTGTCCTTACATGGTTTTGGGGCCTGCACTTTCGCCTGACTTAGGTGGGACAAACGTTTTAGTCCAGATGTTAACGTCTGGAAAATTACCAGCAACTCCAAATATTCATCTTGGTATTGTTGATGTAAGAGACGTCGCACAAGCTCATGTAGACGCTATCTCAAATCAAGGTTCTAATAATGAGCGTTTTATTCTTTGTACCTCAAGTTTCTGGTTACGCGAAATTTCTCAAATATTGATTGAGGCAGGTTTTACAAAAGCTCCTAAATTAAGATTACCCAATTTTGTCTTAAGATTTGCTGCTCTTTTTAGCGCGAGAGCTAAAGAGAGTGTCAGGATGCTTGGTGATCCCCAGTTTCTCTCAAATGAAAAAGTAAAAACTATATTGAATTGGCAGCCTAGACCTGTTGAAGAAACTTTAGTGGATACCGCAAAAAGCCTGGAAGGCCAGGATCAGATTTCAATCCCTTAGGGATTGGGATTGGACGCGCTGCCTGCGCTGGATCTTCTTCTTAAAGCTTCTTGAGCAACTTCCCTTTGTCTCTCAATTTGTTGCTTTGTATAACAAACCTTCTTCTTTATATTACTCCCCGTAATTTCCTCAACCTTACATATTAAATTACTGTTCGAATCATTTGATGCGGATTCATCTGAAACTTCATCTACAGCGCAACTCAATAAGAAACTAGATAGGAAAAATAATAAAAAAGTTTTCATTGATAAAATGGCTCGAGATGCATAGGGAAAATATCCATTTGCCTTATCGCAGACCTTGTTTCCATCTCTCTGGTTATTTGAAGTTGTTTGTTGTAACAGACTCTTTTTTTGATATAACTTCCAGTCATACTTTCGTAAAAGCATTTTAATTCTTCTTTATTTTTTGAATGTTTTACATCCCTATCCACATTAGCCAAGGTGGCCATGTTATTAGCACAAGAAAAAAAGGCAAAACTAATTAAAATAATGTAAAGCAACTTCATTCAAACTCCTTTTTTAGGTTCTGTTAATTTTTAATGAATATAATAGTGTTTTATTTTAAAGCACAAAAGACTGATAAAATTATTTTTTTATGGAAAATAGATTTCATTCTAATGTCATAATCGTTCAATCGGATTTAAAAAAAGTTACCGACTTATCAAATCCTATTGATCCCTTTAACGAATTCAAAGAGCTTGTAGGATCAACAGGAGCTAATATTCTTAAAGAGTATCATGGTCAGCAAAACAATCTTTCTGCAAAGTACTTTTTGGGTAAAGGAAAAGTTGATGAAATTAGTGAAGCTACAAAAAATTACAAAGCTGATCTTGTCATTTTTAATCATGATTTATCGCCCTCTCAAGAAAGGAATTTAGAAAAAGAACTTCGAACAAGGGTCTTAGATAGAACAGGATTGATTTTAGATATTTTTGCCTCAAGAGCGACCAGTCACATCGGTAAGATGCAAGTTGAGCTAGCCCAGCTGAATCACTTATCAACAAGGCTTGTGAGAGGATGGAGTCACTTAGAAAGGCAAAAAGGAGGAATTGGTTTGAGAGGTCCCGGTGAAACCCAATTGGAAACCGATAGAAGGCTTATAGCAAACCGAATTAAATCCATTAAAAAAAGACTAGAGAAGAGTCACCGCCAAAAAAAATTAAATCGATACGCAAGGAAAAAAGGCAACAATCACGTCTTGGCTTTGGTTGGATACACCAATGCAGGAAAAACAACTTTATTTAATAAATTAACTGGATCTGATCAATACGAAGCAGATCAATTGTTTGCTACCTTGGATACTGTTACGAGAAAAAATTTAAGCCCTGGTACAGGGTCGATTCTCTTTATCGATACTGTCGGTTTTATTTCCAACTTACCTACTGCTTTGATTGAATCATTCAAGGCAACACTAGAGGATCTTCGAGAAGCAGATCTTTTACTTCACGTATCTGATGTGAGCGACATTGATTGTGATTTCAAATTCAGAGAAGTAAATAAAATCCTGCGAGAAATAAATGCTGATAACATTCCTCAAATCATAGTAAACAATAAAATTGATCAGGCAGATGAAGCCGTTGCGATTGGAATTTCAGAAGATGTAAATCAAGTTTCGATATCCGCTTCAGAAGGAATAGGCCTGAGTCGTTTAAAAGATAAGATCACCAATCACTTAAGTAAGGGAATCTACACGGGCAGGCTGTCTGTTAAACAGAAGCTTGGTGGTATTCGAGCATCTTTATATCAACAAGGTTACATAAAACATGAGTCAGTTATTGATGATAGCTGGTTATTTGATGTGGTTATCGGTAATTTTGAACTGAATCAATTGCTAGAGCAGGATGGTGTGGATTTAGTTTCTCAACAGAACCAAGAAGAGCTATCAAACAATTTGGTGGGCTAGGCAGGATTCAAACCTGCGACCTTCTGCTCCGGAGGCAGACGTTCTATCCACTGAACTACTAGCCCTTTTTTTCATAACATCAGGTTCTAGATATAAAATTTTTTCAACCCCCGAAGATATTAGAGATTCAATGATCTATAATCGCCCCATGAAAAATTTTATATTATTAGTTTTTGTTCTTTCTCATGCAACTTTTGCTCAAGATATGAGACCAGAATCCATAAAAAAAAGAATTATGCCTTTAGGTCAGGTATGTATGGAAGGTGACGGTTGCGGAATAAGAACAGCGGGCCCAGGTTACAAAGTAGCAATAAATTCTGGATCTATGTCTTCTGCATCAAATGAAGACCAAGCTAATAAGGTTCAACTTTCCGAAGGTAATGTGCACACCATTGAAATGAAAAATGAAGGGGCAGATGGCACCATGGTGTTTGAACCAGGAGTAATAAAGGTCTCAGTTGGTGACACCATCAATTTTGTATTAACGGATCAACTTCATAACTCAGCTAGTCTCCCAGGGATGATTCCTGCCGGAGCCGAAGCATGGACTGGGGAAATCAATCAAGAGATAAGCATTACGTTAGATAAAGAAGGTGTTTATGTCTACAACTGCACTCCGCATGCAATGATGGCTATGGTCGGGGTAATTCAAGTTGGAGAAGCTTCTAATATTAATGAAATCAAGTCGGCTGCAAATGACTTGAAATCAACCTTCATCATGAACAACGATCGATTAGATGGTTATCTTTCAAGACTATAAGCTTTTTAAATTTTTAGGATTAATAACGTTCTTACTTTTTGTTTCTTGTTCAGAAGAAAATAAATCTCCTGTTTCAACAATAAGTGAATCAAGAACAACTGAGGAGATTTATACTCAAGCGTGCGCGTTCTGCCACGATAGAGGAATGGCTGGTGCCCCAATTTTTGCAAACACATACTCATGGGGTCAAAGAGTTGATAAAGGAATTGATACATTAACTTACAACGTTAAGTACGGTTTGAACGCAATGCCAGCAATGGGACTGTGCGCAGATTGCACCGATGAAGAGTTAAAAGCAGTTGTCCAATATATGCTTGATTCCTTGGACTAGCACTTAGATATGGCTTCTTCCATATCGTACCAACTTTTAATTTCCTGAACGGGACAACCATCAGAATCCGGCCACTCGTTATTAAGTTCGTTATACCAAATTGCCCTGCATCCGGCATTCAAGGCACCTTCAACATCGCATTCTGTATGATCGCCAATATGACAAATTGAGGCAGCTTTTTCTGAAGTGAATTCCATAGCTTTCTCAAAGTGGGTTGCTGAGGGTTTACTATCGTTTAATTCTTCCGCACTGAAGCTAAAATTAAAATAGTGATCTATGCCGAGCCTCTTGATGTCTGCATTGCCGTTTGTAAGAACACCCAAAGTATATTTTTCTTTTAGTCGGGCTAGAACTTCTTCGACACCATCAAACAAAGTAAGTTGATGTCTACCATTCATGAATATTTGTAATGCTTCAGATGAGAGTTTCTCCGCCTGTTGCTCGGTTTGGCCTAAGCTTTGCAGAATGTTTTTAAAGACATTGAAACGAAGTTCACTCAGTCTGTGACGCATTGTTGGATCTTTCTCAATAAGTTGTCCCCATACTTCTCTTTCCTTATTGGTAGCCAATATTTCCTTAACGCTAGGAACTTGACTGGCTAGAAAATCATTAGCACTTTTGTGAGCAGCCAATATCGTTTCTCTCAAAGGCCAGAGAGTATCATCCAAATCAAATGTTACTACTTTAATGGTCATGTTCGTTTTTTCGCATGCGGATGAGCTTTATCATAAACCTTGGCAAGATGTTGGAAATCTAATTTTGTGTATATTTGCGTGGTCGATAAATTAGCATGACCAAGCAACTCCTGAACTGCCCTCAAATCGCCACTAGATTCCAATACATGAGAAGCAAAAGAATGTCTTAACATATGTGGATGCAAGTAAGGAACGCCTTGTTTAACGCTCAATCTTTTTAATCTTTCTTGCACCGTTCTCGCTCCTAATCTGTTTCCCATTTTATTGATGAATAAAGCATCCGGTTCGTTTATCTCTACTTCAGTTCTCTTCAACATCCAAGACTCTAATGCTTTCAATGCCATGCCTCCAATGGGCAGGTCTCTCATTTTGTTTCCTTTGCCAACAACTCTGCAAATTTGATCTTTTAAAGACAAATCAGAGATATTCAAGCTGCATAATTCAGAAAGTCTTAATCCAGAAGAATAGATTAATTCCGCCATAGCTTTATCTCGGTAATCGATCCATTCTTTCGGATGAAAATCCAGCAGTTGATTTATCAAATCAGCATCGATGGCTTTGGGTAATAGGTTGGCAGACTTTGGCGCGCTTATCCCCAAAATGGGATTTTTTATTACTATTCTTTCAAAGTTGAGGTAGCGGTAAAAACTTTTCAAACAAGAAATTAACCTAGCAATGCTTCTCGGACTAAGCCCGCGCCTTCTCTCAATACCAACGAAATCTCTTATGTCAGATTGGCTCACAGCAGCCAGATCTATGAATTTTTTTGCTTCGTAGAAAGCGCTGAACTTCTCAAGATCTTTCTTGTAATTTTTCACCGTATGGACAGAAAAATTTCTGACCGTTGATAGGTAATCAAGAAATTTATTTATTTCCTTTTGCATATGACTTGCTGAGAATAATTCTATCGATAAATTTACTCAAAGCTGAAACGATGAAAAGGAGAAATAAATTATCCTTTTCGCTTGAGTATCTTCCTAAAGATTTACTGCCGATCGCAAATATCCCTGTTACCGCAGAGCATTCCAATTTGCATATCGCAGCTTCATGTATTTTAGCTTTAGCGCCAAAAACAAAATTGCTTATCTCAGGACTTATTCCGCCTTGAATAATATCTTTATCTTTAAATTGATCGCGAAAGAGGTCAGTTGCAAGATCAGGGCTAGTAACTCTTTCCTTGCCGAATCTTTTTTCATCTTCGCTAAAAAATATTACCCTACAGGCATCGGTGTTAAATGAGTTTATAAAATACGATTCGAGTTCGTTTACCGTATCGTCTATTGTTGAGCTAGCCAATAAACCAAGAATTATTTCTCTCGAGAGCAGAAATAATTTTTCGTTCCTTTTTGCATTTTCGAGAATCTGGATTAAATGTTTATTTGCTTGGTCTGAGGATTTTCTTAATTCAATAATCTGTTTTTCTATTAGAGAAATCGCATCACCGGATTCATGTTTAAGATTTATCTGGTTCAAAGACTCAGGATTTAAATTAAAGAAATCAGGATTTTCTCTTAGATATTCGACAACTTCTTCAGAAGAAATCTTTGACGAGTTTGACATGTAAATTAGTTTAGATAGCTGGTAGTTCCTCTTAGATATATTTTATTACTATCTAGGTCTATTTTCAGATTTAATGTGCCTTTTTCAAATATTATTTCAATGTCATGCTGCATTTCTTTGAAAAGTGTTGCAGCAAGGGCTGTTGCACAAGCGCCGCTTCCACAAGCCTCAGTTTCCCCAACCCCTCTCTCATGAACTCTAAGTTTTATGGAATTATTTGACGATATTTCTGCAAGATTGAGGTTGAAACCATTTATAAAACAGTTTTCTTCTCTCAAGGACTGAGCCAAAGCATCTAATTTTATTGAAGAAATCTCTTCAGCAAAGATAATTGCATGCGGGTTTCCAACGGATACAGAATAAAAGTTAATTTGTTCTTGATCATGCATGAAGGAGTATGAATCACTTTTGATTTTCTTAAGACCAATATCCTCTGGATCTAAACTGAACCGCTCTAAAATTACTTCATAGATT
>CACELJ010000007.1:0-53955 GCA_902560275.1 uncultured SAR86 cluster bacterium
AGGTAGAAAAGGTAGATTTATTACTTAATGAAGTTGTAACAGGACCAATAGGCGAATTACCCAAAGATGCAACCGCTGTAAATTTTGGAAAAGTAAGATATAAAAATAAATCAACTAAAGCCGACAAAGCAGCTGCAATAATGAATTTAGTCGGACAAACTGTTGCGAGAATGGCTTCTGCAACTGCAGTAGCATTCAACTGCGAGAATGTTTACGTAGTTGGGAGAACGCCTCAATATGATTTATACAAGAGCGTTCTAAAAAGGTGGATTTCTTTTGCTGGATTATCGGCCGATTTTCCAAAGAACGGAGAGTTTGCAAGCTCTTTAGGGACTCTTATTGATTAAAGAATTATCTCTTATGGATCTAAATTCATTGTTTTGGTACCAATTAGGGAATTCTCTCGAATTTGCTAAATCCTTTGTCATTGAATAGAAGATATCTATATCTTCAGCTATTCCATCATAATTCCAATCTTCGTATACTTCATCTGCTACCTGATGATAGAGATTGCTAGTATATTCTGCTGCATACTTCATGCCTTTTTCCAAACCTCCATCAACAAGGTCGTACCCCGGATCTGCATACAAAACAGGGATTCCTTTTTTTGCAAAACTTATGTGATCTGATCGGTAGAAAAATCCTTTTTCAGGGAACAAGTCTGGCGTTATGACTTTTGAATATTTCTTTAAGTGTCTTTTGAGAACATCTTCTAGTTCAGAGGCTCCATAGCCAATAACTAACATATCTTTTGTTTTACCAATTGCGGGTATTCCGTCAAAATTCATTCCTGCAATAATTTGAGAATAGTCAAAAGGAAAATTCTCAGCTAAATACGCTGAACCTAATAATCCTGATTCTTCAGCAGTTAAACCAAGAAACATTACAGACCTTTCTGTATCTTCATTTTTTAATCTTTCAGCTACGCTCATAATCAAGGCAGTTCCGGTAGCATTATCAACAGCTCCATTATAGATTTGGTCTCCATCTAAGGAAGAATCCTTACCTAAATGATCCCAATGAGCCATCAACATTATGAATTCATCAGGATAAGTCTTCCCTTTTTTTATACCCACCACATTATGAGAATTTGCATATTTAATTAGATTGTTAATTTTTGCGCTGACCTGAAAGCCTTCCAACTCGATAGCTTTAAAGTCTTTCTTCAAAGCAGCGCTTTTCATGTCTTCATAGGAAGATCCAATAAGAGAGAAAATTTTCTCTGAAGTCTCTTTGGTGATCCATCCTTCAATCTTTGCTCTATGGACATTCTTTGATTCTGAATATAAATCCAATTGAGGCCCTGTGTTGCTTGTCTCTACAACGTTCCATCCGTATGCAGCTGGAGCAGTTTCATGAATGATGAGCATCCCTGTGGCTCCTTTTTTTGCAACTTCTTCAAATTTATAGGTCCATCTACCGTAGTAGGTCATGGCTTTTCCTTTAAATATATTTTCATTTTCCAGCTCAAAACCTGGATCATTGATTAAAGCTACAACAACTTTTCCCTTTAAATCGACTCCTTCGTAGTCATTCCAATCGTATTCAGGAGCATCAACGCCGTAGCCTATAAAAACCATTTTTTGATTTTTTAGTTCAACTTCATTGACTTGCCTTTTTGTCCAAAAAACATAATCAGCTCCAAAGTCTATATCTAACTTCTTATCGTTATGAGAAATAGAAAAAGTAGATGAATTTTTAAGTGTAATTTCAGTTAATTTGACATCGCTAAGATAACTGCCGTTCAAACCTTCAAGACCAAATTCTGAAAACTTTTCCGATATAAAGTTCTTAGTTTTAATTCCTCCTGGTGTGCCAGGGGCTCTGCCCTCAAAATCATCTGAAGATAATGTTTCTACATACTCGATAAAGTTATCCATATATTCTGAAGAAACAGATGGAGTTTGAGTACAAGAAAATAAAAAAAGGAAAATAAGTAATGTAAAGATTCTCATATTGAGAATATAAACGAAAAGCTCGACGATGTCCTACTCTCGCGTAACAAAAGCTACACTACCATCGGCGCTAAGTGGTTTCACTTCTGAGTTCGGAATGGAATCAGGTGGGACACACTTGCTATTGTCATCGAGCAAAATTCGTTTTTCGTATTGAATTCCAAATATTCTGGCTTAGTTTAGAAAAATTTCTAAATAACTAAAAATATACGGTTAAGCCTCACGAGCAATTAGTACAAGTTAGCTCAATGCCTCACAGCACTTACACACCTTGCCTATCAACGTCCTAGTCTTGAACGGCTCTTTAGGAACCCGAAGGTTCAGGGAGATCTTATCTTGAGGGGGGCTTCCCACTTAGATGCTTTCAGCGGTTATCCTGTCCGAACATAGCTACCGGGCAATGCCACTGGCGTGACAACCCGAACACCAGAGGTTCGTTCACTCCGGTCCTCTCGTACTAGGAGCAACTCCTCTCAAATCTCCAACGCGCACGGCAGATAGGGACCGAACTGTCTCACGACGTTCTAAACCCAGCTCGCGTACCACTTTAAATGGCGAACAGCCATACCCTTGGGACCTGCTCCAGCCCCAGGATGTGATGAGCCGACATCGAGGTGCCAAACACCCCCGTCGATGTGAACTCTTGGGGGGTATAAGCCTGTTATCCCCGGCGTACCTTTTATCCGTTGAGCGACGGTCCTTCCATACAGAACCGCCGGATCACTATGACCTACTTTCGTATCTGCTCGACTTGTCAGTCTCGCAGTTAAGCATCCTTATGCCATTGCACTCATTGCATGATGTCTGACCATGCTGAGGATACCTTCGCACTCCTCCGTTACTCTTTGGGAGGAGACCGCCCCAGTCAAACTACCCACCACACACTGTCCTTGATCCGGATAACGGATCTAAGTTAGAACCTCAAATGTATAAGGGTGGTATTTCAAGGACGACTCCACCAAAGCTAGCGCTTTGGTTTCAAAGTCTCCCACCTATCCTACACATATAAATTCAAAGTCCAGTGTGAAGCTATAGTAAAGGTGCACGGGGTCTTTCCGTCTAGCCGCGCGTATACGGCATCTTCACCGCAAATTCAATTTCACTGAGTCCTGGGTCGAGACAGTGTGGCCATCGTTACGCCATTCGTGCAGGTCGGAACTTACCCGACAAGGAATTTCGCTACCTTAGGACCGTTATAGTTACGGCCGCCGTTCACCGGGGCTTCGATCACAAGCTTCGTCCGAGGACTAACCTGATCAATTAACCTTCCGGCACCGGGCAGGCGTCACACCCTATACTTCCACTTACGTGTTTGCAGAGTGCTATGTTTTTAGTAAACAGTCGCAGCCACCTGGTATCTTCGACCTCTTTCCGCTTAGAAAGCAAGTTTCATCACGTAATAGAGGCGTACCTTCTCCCGAAGTTACGGTACCATTTTGCCTAGTTCCTTAACCCAAGTTCTCTCAATCGCCTTAGTATTCTCTACCTGATCACCTGTGTCGGTTTAGAGTACGGTTCCTTGCAATTTAAGCTTAGAAGTTTTTCCTGGAAGTAAAGCATCAATCACTTCTTTTTCATAAATGAAAAATCGTCATCAGTTCTCAGCATAAAGCATCCCGGATTTACCTAAGATACATGCCTAAGACCTTAAACAGGGACAACCATCGCCCTGCTGACCTAGCCTGCTCCGTCACTCCATCGCAATTACAAAAAGTACAGGAATATTAACCTGTTTCCCATCGACTACGGCTTTCGCCCTCGCCTTAGGGGCCGACTTACCCTGTCCCGATTAGCGTTGGACAGGAAACCTTGATCATTCGGCGGAGAGGTTTTTCACCTCTCTCTCGTTACTCATGTCAGCATTCTCACTTCTGATACCTCCAAAGAACCTCTCGGTCCTTCTTCATTGGCGTACAGAACGCTCCTCTACCATAGATGTAAACATCTATCCGCAGCTTCGGTTTATGGTTTAGCCCCGTTAAATCTTCCGCGCAGGCCGACTCGACTAGTGAGCTGTTACGCTATCTTTAAAGGATGGCTGCTTCTAAGCCAACCTCCTAGCTGTTTGTGCCTTCCCACATCGTTTCCCACTTAACCATAATTTGGGACCTTAGCTGGCGGTCTGGGTTGTTTCCCTTTCGACTACGGACGTTAGCACCCGCAGTCTGTCTCCCGTGCTCATACTTCTTGGTATTCGGAGTTTGCGTCGGTTTGGTAAGTCGGGATGACCCCCTAGCCGAGACAGTGCTCTACCCCCAAGAGTAATACACGAGGCGCTACCTAAATAGCTTTCGAGGAGAACCAGATATCTCCGAGCTTGATTAGCCTTTCACTCCGATCCACAGCTCATCCCCTCATTTTTCAACATAAGTGGGTTCGGGCCTCCAGTGAGTGTTACCTCACCTTCACCCTGGCCATGGATAGATCGCCCGGTTTCGGGTCTACTCCCTGCGACTCAACGCCCTATTAAGACTCGGTTTCCCTATGCCTACCTATTAAAGTTAAGCTTGCCACAGACAGTAACTCGCTGACCCATTATACAAAAGGTACGCCGTCACTCCGTATATCCGAAGATATACTTAGAGCTCCGACAGCTTGTATGCATACGATTTCAGGTTCTATTTCACTCCCCTCTCCGGGGTTCTTTTCGCCTTTCCCTCACGGTACTGGTTCACTATCGGTCAGCTGAGAGTATTTAGCCTTGGAGGATGGTCCCCCCATGTTCAGTCAAGATTCCACGTGTCCCGACCTACTCGATTTCACTTTGAAGAAGAATTCAAATACAGGACTATCACCTTCTATGGTAGAGCTTCCCAACTCTTTCTTCTTTCTTCAACAAAGCTTAAGGGCTGTTCCGCTTTCGCTCGCCGCTACTAACAGAATCTCGGTTGATTTCTTTTCCTACGGGTACTTAGATGTTTCAGTTCCCCGCGTTCGCTTCATTTATCCTATGAATTCAGATAAAGATACTTGAGTTATCTCAAGTGGGTTTCCCCATTCGGAAATCTCCGGATCGAAGCTTAATTGCCAGCTCCCCGAAGCTTATCGCAGGCTTTCGCGTCCTTCATCGCCTTCAGCTGCCAAGGCATCCGTCGTATGCACTTAATTACTTAACCATATATTTTTAATTACTTAAAAATTATGAAAGTTTTCTGATTACTAAGCGCCAGAATTTGCCATTAGCATTCTGAGATAAATCTCAGAATATTACTTGGTGAATTATCAAAAAATTTTGATAAAACAATCAACAATTGATAACAAAAATTGTTGATCATGAATGAATAAAATTCATTCATATTTTGGAATTACAATACTTTTAAAGAACTCTTAAGATCTAAATAGTGTCAATTTAGCGATCTGTAGAAAATTCAAGTAATTCGAACGGACACTCACAATATTAAGTCGTGTATATATTTTAGGAGGTGATCCAGCCCCAGGTTCCCCTAGGGCTACCTTGTTACGACTTCGTCCCAGTCGCGTATCACACCGTGGGGGCCGCCCTCCAAAGGTTAGGCAAACCACTTCTGGTGCAACACACTCCCATGACGTGACGGGCGGTGTGTACAAGGCCCGAGAACGTATTCACCGTGACATTCTGATTCACGATTACTAGCGATTCCTGCTTCATGGAGTCGAGTTGCAGACTCCAATCCGGACTGAGGAAGACTTTTTGGGATTAGCTCCAGCTCGCGCTTTCGCAACCATCTGTATCTCCCATTGTAGCACGTGTGTAGCCCAACCCGTAAGGGCCATGATGACTTGACGTCGTCCCCGCCTTCCTCCGTGTTATACACGGCGGTCTCCTTATAGTTCCCACCCGAAGTGCTGGCAAATAAGAATAGGGGTTGCGCTCGTTACTGGACTTAACCATACATCTCACGACACGAGCTGACGACAGCCATGCAACACCTGTCATAGTGTTCCCGAAGGCACAAATCTATCTCTAGAAATTTCACTAGATGTCAAGGGTTGGTAAGGTTTTTCGCGTTGCATCGAATTAAACCACATGCTCCACCGCTTGTGCGGGCCCCCGTCAATTCATTTGAGTTTTAGCCTTGCGGCCGTACTCCCCAGGCGGAGAACTTAATGCGTTAGCTGTACCACTGAATCTAAGATCCAACGGCTAGTTCTCATCGTTTACGGCGTGGACTACCAGGGTATCTAATCCTGTTTGCTACCCACGCTTTCGCACCTCAGCGTCAGTGTCGATCCAGAGAGTTGCCTTCGCCATTGGTATTCCTCCTGATATCTACGCATTTCACCGCTACACCAGGAATTCTACTCTCCTCTATCGTACTCTAGTCTATAAGTTTTGAATGCAGTTCCTAGGTTGAGCCCAGGGATTTCACATCCAACTTGACAAACCGCCTACGCGCGCTTTACGCCCAGTAATTCCGATTAACGCTTGGACCCTCCGTATTACCGCGGCTGCTGGCACGGAGTTAGCCGGTCCTTATTCTGTAAGTTAAGTCACGGAATATAGGTATTAACTATATTCTTTTCGTCCTTACCTAAAGTGCTTTACAACCCTAGAGCCTTCTTCACACACGCGGCATAGCTGGATCAGGGTTGCCCCCATTGTCCAATATTCCCTACTGCTGCCTCCCGTAGGAGTCTGGGCCGTGTCTCAGTCCCAGTGTGGCTGATCGTCCTCTCAGACCAGCTAGAGATCGTAGTCTTGGTAGGCCATTACCCCACCAACAAACTAATCTCACGCAGGCTCATCTAACAGCGAGAGCTTCCAAGGATAGGCCCTCTTTCCCCCTTAGGGTGTATGCGGTATTAATTCGGGTTTCCCCGAGCTATCCCCCGCTGAAAGGTAGATTCCTACGCGTTACTCACCCGTCCGCCGCTTTACTAGCTACCGAAGTAACGTTCTCGCTCGACTTGCATGTATGAGGCTTGCCGCCAGCGTTCAATCTGAGCCATGATCAAACTCTTCAGTTTAAAAATGGACGCTCAATAAATGAACATCAATTACGAGTGTGAGTTGTCGTGTAACAACTCATCAAATGAAGTTTTAAAAACTTCTAAAAAAATTGCACGAACCTTAATATGTAAGGCAAGTGCCCGCACGAATTACTTGAATAAACTGTAAAAAAACACCCCTGCAAATGCGCAAAAAAAAAAGGATTTTTGGCGTTCGGGACGGTCAGTATACATTTGTTTAAAAAAAAACAAAGTACTATTTTTTTTAACTTACTAGCTTGATTTTTAGATGCTTTCTTTTACCTATTTGGAAGTAATTTTCTTCTCCCAAATTTATCAAAAGATCAGGATTTTCAACTTTTTTATTGTTCATTTTAATCCCTGATTGTTTTATCAATCTTCGACACTCTGACTTACTTTGAATAAATTCATTACCTAAATCCTCATGAGTTAGAAGTTCAACGATTGATATGCTTGAAGTTTCATTTATTTCAAAAATAGGGACTTCACTAGGTTCTAACTTGTTACTAAAAACATTTGTGAATGCTATCTCAGCATTCTCTGATGATTTTTTATCATAGAACCTTTCAACAATTTCTGTGGCAAGTTTCTTTTTAAAGGTCATAGGATTCTCTCCGTTTTTAACCTTGTCTCTAAATGAAGCTATTTCATCATTGGATCTGAAGCTTAGTAAGTCAAAATATCTCCACATCAAATTATCAGATATGGACATAATTTTTCCAAACATTTCATTAGGTTCATCATTTAAAGCTATGTAGTTATTGAGAGATTTAGACATCTTTTTGACGCCATCTAATCCTTCTAATAAAGGTACGGTAATAATCACTTGCTCATCCTGTCCAAAATGTTTCTGAACTTCTCTCCCAACAAGAAGATTAAACTTTTGATCAGTCCCTCCTAATTCAATGTCAGCTTTCAGCGCATAAGAGTCGAATCCCTGAACAAGAGGATATAAAAATTCATGCAAAGAAATCGGCTTATTATTTTCATATCTTTTTTTAAAATCATCTCTTTCAAGCATTCTCGCTACAGTCATTATCGATGAGAGTCTTATAAATTCATCAGGTTTCATTTTTTTAAACCAGGATGAATTGAATTTAATTTTAGTTTTCTTTTTATCCAGAATTTTAAAAACTTGATCAGCGTAAGTTTTCGAATTCTCTGCTAATTTCTTTTCATCGATATTTGGTCTAGTCTCGTTGACTCCTGAGGGATCACCAATTAAGCCAGTAAAATCTCCTATTAAAAATATTACCGTATGTCCTAAATCCTGAAATGCTTTGAGTTTGTTTATTAGTACCGTATGCCCTAAATGCAGGTCTGCTGAGGTAGGATCAAATCCAGCCTTAACTGTGAGTTTTTTTTTAGATGTTAACAGTTTCTTAAAAGCATCTTCAGGTATGATTTCATCAGAACCTCTTTTGATAATTTCAAGAGCTTGTTTAGTATCTTTATCCATGATCTGTGTTTATGATAATTTAGATCAACCTTATTTACCTATTTTTTTAATTTAAAATTCAATTAATGCTAAGTTTTTTCAAAGAAATTCGAATTTATTTAGGAATCATATTCTTATTAATAGGTTCTTTAATAGCTCTGATGTACTTCTCATTACCAAAAGGATTAGAGGAATTTTCTTTATCTTTACCTGCTGATGAAGAAATAAAATATGAGAGAGAAACAATAAAACTAGGGCAACAAGATGGTAATGGAGTCATCAAGACAGATAACAAAAAGGTATACAAACAGATAAAAGTTAAAAGTCAGGATAATTTAATAAAGATTCTAAGAAACGAAAATGTTCCAGATAGGTTTATCCAAGCCTTAGTAAGAGCAAAAGGTTCAGAAAGAATGGCCAGAATCAAAGAAGGAGACTTTGTAGAAATTGTTCATGATTTTTTAATGAATCCAGCATCAATTTCAGTGACATCAAATTTTATGGATGGATACGAGGCAATCTTCAAAAATGGTTTATTTAAAATCTCTAAGTTTTCAAGAATTCTTGATAAAGAAGAAATCTATCATTCAGCAACAATTGAAGATTCACTTTTTATGTCCGGGAAGAAAAGCAATATTCCTGAAAGTATAATCATGGATTTAGCTTACATATTTGGCTGGGACATTGATTTTATTTATGACATAAGATCTGGAGATAGTTTTGAGCTTATATATGAGCAACTTTATTGGAAAGGCAACAAGGTAAGAAACGGGGACATAATTTCTGCTAATTTTTATAGGGGTGAAAATAAATTCAGTGCTGTTCGATATTTTCAAGATGGCAAAAAGGACTATTTTTCACAAGAAGGAAATAACTTAAAAAAGGCATTCTTGAGATCTCCCGTAGAATTTAGTTATGTGAGTTCAAAATATAACTTGAATAGAAAACATCCTATTTTGAATACCATAAGAGCTCATACTGGTGTTGACTATGCTGCGACAACTGGCACACCAGTCAGAGCTACTGGTGAAGGAACTGTAATCTTTAGAGCAAATAAGGGCGGATATGGAAGATTAATTGAGATAAGGCATTTTAATGAATACACAACTAGATATGCTCATTTGTCGGGATATGCCAAAGGTCTTCAAGTTGGCTCTAAAGTTGATCAGGGTGACATTATTGGTTATGTGGGTAAGTCTGGTCTAGCAACTGGACCGCATCTTCATTATGAATTCCTAGTGAATGGGATGCATACAGACCCCTTGAGAGTTAAATTCCCTAATGCCAAGCCTATCGAATCAGAAAATAAAGAAGAATTTACGAATTTTGCTTTAGCTCTTGATTTGAAAATGAACACACTTAAAAAAAAGCTTTTCAGTTCAAATGAAGAAAAAATTGAAGAGTAACTTGTTCATCGGAGTCCTGTCTGGGACGAGTGCAGATTCAATAGATGCAGGGTTATTCAAAATTGATAAAAAGATATCTTTTTTAAACTTTGCTTCCACCAAATACGATGAAAAACTTAAAGATGCGATCTTAGATATATCAAGAAATAAAAAACTTCCTTCTAAACGGGTTCTGAAAGATATTGATAATAAGGTAGGAGAAATTTCAGCCAAGACAATAAATAAACTCATTAAAAAAACCCCTTTCAAGGCTAGTGAAATTTGTGCAATTGGATCTCACGGACAAACTCTTATGCATAAACGACAAGGAAGGAAAACATTTTCTCTTCAAGTAGGAGACCCATTTTTAATAGGAAGAGAAACAAATATAACCACCGTATCTAACTTCAGACAGGCCAATATAAAAAATGGAGGTCAAGGAGCACCTTTAACTCCATCTTTTCATAAGGAGTTTTTTAAATCTTCTACCGAAGACAGGCTCATCATAAACATAGGTGGAATCTCAAACATGACATTCCTTCCAAAAAAAGGGAACTCCTTTGGATGGGATTGTGGTCCAGGCAACTGTATGATTGACAATTTTATTCAAAAAAATTCTAAAAAAAAATATCAATTTGATAAGAATGGTCAATTGGCTGCTAAGGGAGATATTTATCCATACGAAATTGAAATTGACAAATATTTAAAATCAAAATTATTTCAGTTTGAGCTGCCAAATAGCTTTTCAATTGAAAATTTTGATTTAGAAAAATTTCAAATAAAACTTGGAAAAGCTTCTTCTGCTGATCAAGCAGCCTGCCTTACAGAGATAACCGCTCGATCAATCTCTAAAAGCATCGAAAATTTTTGTCCTATCAAAAAAGCTTCTGTTTACCTCTGTGGTGGCGGAGCAGAAAATAAGTTTCTAGTATCAAGATTAAAGATACTTCTTGGATCGTCGTTTCCAATAAAAGATATAAATACTTTGGGACTTAAGCCAAAATATATTGAAGCTGCAACTTTTGCTTGGTTGGCAAAAAAAAGGCTTTCTGGGGAGAAAATATACTTAAAGATTTCAACGGGTGCTAAACCTAGCTTATTAGGCGAGATTAACAAAAATTAAATTGAAAAGGATGCTCCGCAACCGCATTGAGTTGCAGCATTTGGATTATCAACAACAAATTTTGCTCCCTCAAGATTCTGCACATAATCTATAGTAGATCCAAATACATATTGCATACTTAGAGGATCTACGACAACGTCTGCACCATCAAAATCAACAAGAGTGTCTTCATCATCTTTTTGATCATCAAATTTGAATCCATATTGGAAACCTGAACAGCCACCACCAGTAACAAAAACTCTTAACATAAGAGATTTATTTGATTCTTCTTCTCTCAGTGAGAGAATTTTTGAAATTGCATTTTCTGTTAAGAAAATTTCTTTGGGTTCAAATTTTTCAATCATTATCAATATTTTAGCGAATGAAACTCATCTATGTCATGCATAAGATTAAAACACTGAACTGCTTGACTTGCTGCACCTTTAAGTAGGTTGTCTAAGGCAGCATTTATGATTAATTTATTGCTGCTTTTTTTGGCACTAATGGCAATTTCGCAAGTTGGCATCCCTGTTATATTTGTTATTTCAGGTACTGTACCTTTTTTTAAAACTTTTACCAGTTTTTCATCCACATAGTAATCTTCGTAAATTTTTTGGAAATCTTTGTTTATATCTTCAGGTTCAACATATGCTGTTATGTACTCCCCTCTGAAGTGAGGGAGTAAGTGGGGAACAAACGAAACATTAAATTTCTGATCCATGATTTTGTCTGCATAGTATTTGATCTCATCCTCATGCCTGTGAAAATCGGGAGAGTAAACTTTAAAGTTATCTTTCATCGACTCTGCGAGGCCCCCTTCAGATTTTGCTTTTCCAGCTCCACTGTAACCAGATTTAGCATCTATGATGATATCGTTACTTTTTAGCTGACTCATGATCGGCATTAGTGACAAGAGACTTGCAGTTGGATAGCAGCCTGGCACCGCAACTAAGTGAGATATTTTTATGTCGTCCCTGAAAAGTTCTGGCAAACCATAGATGCTCTCCTTCAAATTTATAGGATCTTTATGATCAGTGTCATAATTTTTCTTCCATCTATCTGCATCATTGAATCTATAATCAGCTGATAAATCGATAATTTTGACTCCTGCAGATAATATCTTTGAAACATACTGCATTGAAAAACCGTGAGGAGTACAAAAGAAGATGGCATCAATATTAGAAAAAGACGCTTTATCGATATCTGAAATAATCAAGGCTTCATCTTTCTTTTTGACAGAAGATGATTCCTCCAGCCTCTCTCCGATACTTGATGATGCATATACAGATACAATTTCTACATGCTCATGTGCATCCAGAATTTTTTTTAATTCCGTTCCAGAGTATCCCGTGACTCCTGCTATGGCGATTTTAATTTTTTTCATTATCTATATTTACAAGCGGCTGAGAATTATACTTAATTGAAAACAAAAAACATGAAAAAGAAAATTTTAATTATAGGGGGGCATGATCCAAGCGGAGGGGCTGGAGTGATGATGGATGCTAATATTTGTCGCCTTAATGAATGTCATCCACTGACTTTAATAACTAGTGAAACTATCCAAAATTCACAGAAATCTAAAGATAATTTTCCTGCAACTGAGAAAGTATTTAAAAAACAATTAGATTTCATTCTTGATGATATAAAACCAGATGCAATCAAAATTGGCCTGATTGGTAGCTATGAGATTGCTCGAGTAATAAAGAATTTTCTAGTAAAAACAAAAATGCCTGTTGTGATAGATCCTGTAATTGGGCCAACATCTGGAAAGTCTTTTTTAAATAAAAAAGCTATCGAATTTATGAGAGATGAATTATTACCTCTAGCTAGTATCGTAACTCCTAATGAAGATGAACTTCTTAAATTAAGTAATAAAAAAAATATAGAAAATTCAATCAAGTTCTTTTATAAATTAGGGATTAAAAATACTTTAGTCACTGGCAAAATTAAAGATAACAAGATTGTGAACTATTTATTTAGCGATGGATCTGATCCACTTCAATTTAAGAATCATATTTTAAAAGGAAATTTTCATGGAACGGGATGTATGCTCTCATCTTTGTTAACTATTTTTTTAGCAAAAAAATTCTCTGTTGTAGACTCTTGTAAAAAGGCAAGCAATCAAACTTCCTCATACTTGAAACTTTTCAAGAAAATTGGAAAGGGTCAAAAATTGTTATGAAAGGCATTTACGCAATTACTCCAGATGATATTGAAGAAAATGAATTGATAGAAAAGTCACTAGAATTGATAGAGGCAAAAATTAATTTTCTCCAAATCAGAAGAAAGGCTGACACATTAGATAAGATATATTCTGTGGCTAGCAAGATAGTAAAATTCACAAAAAATCATAGCTGTAAATTGATAATTAATGATCACATAGAGATTGCAAAAGATTTAAATGCTGATGGCGTCCACTTAGGGATGGAAGATTATGAGAACTTTCTTAAAAAACCTGATGATCAAAAAAAAGTATTTAGCTCATATTTTAGAGAAAAAGTCATAGGTCTTTCTTGCAAAAATAATCTAGGTCTCGTGAAAAATCCTCCTGTCGATTTATTTGACTGGGATTATTTAGCTGTTGGCTCGATGTTTAGAACAACAACTAAGACTGATACTGTTTTAGTGAATGCTAATCAAAGATCTCTTTTGATAAAGAATTCTTCTAAGCCTTTAATTGCGATTGGAGGAATTGATGAAAAAAATATAGGAGTACTTTTAAAAGATAATTATAATTTTTTTGCAATTTCAAAATTTCTTTTTAATAATGATTCACCTTCAAGAGCTTTAAAGAAAATAAAAAAAATTATTAAAGGAAGTTAAATGGCTAAATTTGATCTCATTGGACTTGGAAATGCCCTAGTTGATAGTGAATTTCACGTAACTGATTCTTTTCTAAAGAAAAAAGGTTTTGAAAAAGGGACTATGCATTTAGTTGATTCCGACGAACAAACTAATTTATTAAATAGTTTAGAAAAAGAGTATGGAAAACCCAGTTTAGCTTGTGGAGGGTCTGCAACTAATACTATTTTTGCTGCATCGATTTTAGGATCATCCTGCAGCTATATATGCAAGGTAGGAAATGACAAGAATGGTAATTTTTATTTGGATGATCTCTCTGATGCAGGAGTGAATATAGATCACTCAGTTATGTTAGATTCAAATATAAATTCTGGAACTTGCACTGTCATGGTAAGTCCAGATGCCGAAAGAACATTGAGTACCTGCTTAGGAATAAGCTCTGATTTGTCTGCCACAGATGTAGCTGACGAGATATTTAGTGATAGCAGATTAATATATTTGGAAGGGTATATGATGAGTGGAGATGATTCTTATGATGCTTGCATGGAAGCAATAAGATTGGCAAAAAGTAAAAATGTTCAAATTGCTTTCACTTTATCAGATCCAAACATAGTGTCAGCATTCAAGGAAAGGATGCTAAATGTTTTGAATTCCAAAGTTGATGTTTTATTTTGCAACGATGAAGAAGCAAAAGTAATAACTGATTTAGAAAACCTTGAACATGCAATAAAGAAACTCGGAGAGTATTCAAAAAAAGTTTTCGTAACTCTTGGCTCCAAAGGAGCCATGATCCTTGAAAATAGTGATATTGAATATGTTGAAGGATACAAAGTGGATCCAATAGATACAAATGGAGCTGGAGATATGTTTGCTGGAGCCGTTTTAAATCGTTTGCTTGGGGGATCTTCAAATGAAGAAGCTGCGAAATTTGGATGTTTTTTAGCTTCAAGAGGCGTAACCGTTTTTGGTCCTAGGCTGCAAAGAGAAGACTATTTAAAGCACCAAAAAGAATTCAATTCACTATAAAAAAAACTAGTAAATTAAAGTTTCTTTTGCTATCTTGCACAACCTAAATTTCTAATTGATGGCTACAGCAAAAAAAACAAAATCGAAACCAAAAGCTTCCTCAAAGAAAGTTCCTGCAAAAAAAAAGTCATCAACTAAAGCAGCAAAGGCAGTAAAAAAATCAGTAAAAAAAACCACTTTAAGAAAGGCTCCCGCAAAGAGGGCTGCAAAAAAATCTACTACAAAGAAAGCTGCCAAAAAAACAGCTCCTAAAAAATCTAATATAGATATTTCTGATTTTTCAAATTTTTCTAGCACCTTTCAGCCTTACAAATCGAAAAAAAATGAAAAATATATGAATGCTAATCAAAAAAAGCATTTTGAAAATATTTTACAAGCATGGAAAAATGCCCTTCACGAAGAGCAAGAAAAAACCGAAAATTTAATTCAGACTGATCAAGGTAATTTTCCTGATTCTGTAGATAGAGCATCTAAAGAAGAGGAATTCATGCTTGAACTACGAAAAAGAGACAGAGAAAGGAAACTTATTTCAAAAATTGAACAGTCTATGAAGGATCTATCAGATAATTTTTATGGCTTCTGTGAAACTTGCGGTATTGAGATAGGAATTAAAAGACTTGAAGCAAGGCCCACTGCAACACAGTGCATTGATTGTAAAACAATCGAAGAAATTAAAGAAAAGCAACAATACGGATAAAAATGCCTAATGGATCTGATCAGGTCTACCTAGTTACAGGCAGTAATTCTGGAAATTCACAAAATTACCTTAAAGAAGCTACTCTTCTTATCGAGAAGATTAAAAATACAAAAATAATTACTGCTTCGTCAATCTATCAATCCAAAAGTTACGGTCCAATAAAACAAAGGGATTATTTAAATCAGGCCATCCATCTTGAAACAAAGTTAAATCCTTTTGAGTTACTCGATCAGGTCTTAGCTATAGAAGACAATTTAGGTCGAGTTAGAGAAGAAAGATGGGGACCAAGAATCATCGATATAGAT
Organism: uncultured SAR86 cluster bacterium; assembly: GCA_902560275.1. Lineage (GTDB taxonomy): Bacteria > Pseudomonadota > Gammaproteobacteria > Magnimaribacterales > AG-339-G14 > CACNYO01. The sequence goes on from CACELJ010000007.1 coordinate 15,661, forward strand.
ATTGTTTTTTATGGCGATGAAGAAATCTCAACTCCCAATCTCACAATTCCTCATTATGATTGGGAAAATAGAGATTTTTTTATTGCATGTTTGAAAGAAATAAGTTGCCCTTACGTTGAGGGGAATGGTTTATCATTGAAAAACGTAAAAAAGCTAGTTTGAAAATGTCAGATAAGATCTTTCCAGTTCCAAAAAAATCTAATCTTGTTCCGCTTATTTCTGAGGAGAAATACAGTGAACTTTATAGACTCTCCATAGATAACCCAAAAGAATTTTGGGGTGAGCAAGCTCTATCTAGGTTAAATTGGATAAAGCCTTTTGATGATGTGCTATCCACAAATATGGAAAAAGCTGAGTTTGAGTGGTTTTCTAATGGAAAGTTAAATGCTTGCTTTAATTGCGTTGACAAACATCTTGAAAATAACGGCAATGACATCGCTTTCATTTGGGAAAGTGACGATGGCAGCACATCTAAAAAAATTACTTACAAAGAATTATATGAAGAGGTATGTCGATTATCTAATTTACTTAAATCAAGAGGAATAAAAAAAGGAGATAGGGTATGTATTTACATGCCCATGATTTTGGAGGCTATTTATTCAATGCTGGCCTGTGCAAGAATTGGTGCGGTACATTCAGTAGTTTTTGGAGGATTTTCTGTCGAATCATTGAAAGACAGAATTCTCGATTCTGATTGCCAAACGATAATTACAGCAAATGAAGGCTTAAGAGGAGGTAAAAAAGTTCCTCTAAAAAACAATGTGGACTCCGCGGTAGAGCAATGTCCTAATGTTCACACTGTTATAGTTGTTAAAAATACAAATACAGCAATTAATTTAAATCCTGAGATTGATGTTGCCTACTCTGACGTAATTTTAAATTTTGAACCTCACTGTGAATGTGAGCCAATGGATTCTGAAGATCCACTTTTTATTCTTTACACGTCTGGTTCAACCGGAAAACCAAAAGGAGTCTTGCATACAACAGCTGGATACCTTCTCTCTTCTGGAATAACTCACGAACTTGTATTCAATTATAAAAAAGACAAGGTTTATTGGTGCACGGCGGACGTAGGTTGGATAACCGGTCATACTTATATTGTTTATGGTCCTCTAATGAACTGTGCTACCTCAGTTATTTTCGAGGGAGTCCCAACTTATCCAGATTATTCAAGATTTTGGGATATTGTGGATAAATATAAGGTAAATATTTTTTATACAGCTCCAACAGCGATAAGAGCATTAATGGCTCAAGGTGATGAGCCTGTAAAAAAAACTGATAGGGGATCTTTAGAAGTACTAGGAACCGTTGGAGAACCAATAAATCCAGAGGCTTGGGAATGGTATTTTAATGTGGTGGGTAATAGTCAATGTCCAATTGTCGACACCTGGTGGCAAACAGAAACTGGAGCAATGATGATAACTGGCCTAGCAGCTTTGACATCTCAGAAACCTGGCAGTGCTTCTAAGCCATTTCTTGGAGTAAATCCTGTGCTTCTGGATGAAAATGGCAAAGAAATATCTGGAGCAGGTTCAGGTAATTTAGCCATCAAAGATCCATGGCCCTCTCAAATCAGATCAGTGTATGGAGATCATCAAAGATGCATTGATACATATTTTAAAACTTACCCTGGATATTATTTTACTGGGGATGGAGCTAAAAGAGATGAAGATGGATATTTTTGGATAACAGGAAGGGTTGATGATGTTTTAAATGTCTCAGGACATAGGCTTGGCACCGCTGAAATAGAAAGTGCATTAGTCTTGCATGAGCAAGTCGCAGAAGCTGCTGTTGTTGGTTATGAACATGAAATAAAAGGGCAAGGAATTTACTGTTACGTTACCCTAATGATAGGTTCTTCGGGTGAAGACTCTCTAAAGAAAGAATTAGTGGATTTGGTAGCTAAAGAGATTGGTGCCATCGCTAAACCAGACATTATTCAATTTTCTCCTGACTTGCCTAAAACGAGGTCAGGAAAAATTATGCGAAGAATTTTGAGAAAAATTGCTGCAAATGAGATCCATGATCTTGGAGATACGACAACCCTTGCTGATCCAAGTGTAGTTGACCATTTGATCAACAATCGATTAAATAAATAAATATGTTTTTTATAGATAGATCCAAAAAAACCCTAATGGTGAATGAGCAAGATTCTCTCCCTGGAAGAACTGATGAAATGCAGTTTAACGAAAGTCACTTTGTAAATAACTCTTCAATGATAGGGCCCTTTCCTGAGGGTATGTGTGAAATATTTCTTGGGATGGGCTGCTTCTGGGGAGCTGAGAGACTTTTTTGGAATAAAGAAGGAGTTTATGTTACTTCGGTTGGTTATGCAGGAGGCTTTACGCCTAACCCTCTTTATGAGGAAGTTTGTAGTGGCCTAACCGGACATACCGAGGTTGTGCATGTGGTGTTTGATCCCAAAATTATCTCCTTGCAAGAAATACTTAAGATTTTTTGGGAGGGTCATGACCCTACTCAAGGGATGAGACAAGGCAATGATATGGGTACACAATATCGATCTGCAATTTATTACTCTGATGAAACTTTATTGGATCAAATCAAAAAGAGTGAAGTGAATTACAGCGAAGCACTAAAAAAAGAAGGATACCCTGAAATCACGACTGAAATTCTTCCATTAGAAGATTACTTTTATGCTGAGGATTATCATCAACAATACCTTGCGAAAAACCCAAACGGTTATTGTGGTATTGGGGGCTGCGGAGTAAGACTTCCAGATTAAAGTTAGCCCCAGATATAGATATCTTTATCTTTAGTTACTTTTTCTTCTTCTATCAACTTTATTAAGTGAGCCTCTAGAGAAGATTTTGCGATGCCGTGCAAGTGACTCCCAACATCATCATAAACTTTTGGCAAAAGTTCATCTATCGTGCATCGATTTAACTCAGTTATTGCATCAACTACTTTTTTCTCTCTAAACATCCTATGGCTTACTATCCAGTCAACAACAGCATTAGCATCTCGCATGGTTTCACCATGTCCAGGTGCAATGGTTTCGATACCAAGTGCTTTCAGTTTTTCTAAAGAATCAATGTATTCCCTCATGTTTCCGTCGGGAGGAGAAATTACAACCGTAGATCCCTCCATGATGTGATCTCCAGTAAATAACATTTTCTCTTCTTCTAAGAAAAAACAAATATGATTAGATGCATGTCCAGGAGTATGAATAGCAATCAAAGTATGATCGACTTCTTTGATCTCATCTCCTTCTGAAAGTTCTTTGTTTGGTTTAAAAGTTCTATCTTGATGCTTTGGATACTTGGCATACATGCCCATCACTGGAGCCGCAGTCCTTTGGTGAAGTAATTTTGCCCCAGGTGAGTGATCTGGATGCGTGTGTGTCACAAGAATCTGTGAAATATCCTCTCCACAAACTTTTACAATATCTTTGATATGTTCTTCAATGGCTGGTCCAGGATCGATGACTGTGAAATTTTCTTTACCGACTATATAAGTATTTGTTCCAGGTCCTGTAAAGACACTCGCGTTGCCTGCAGTTAATCTTTTTACTAAAGGTGATAGCTCAGTGATCTTCATAACCTTCATCCCCTGGCAAAAGTCCTACTAGCTTTCCATCTTCCATGAAAAATTTTGGAAGTATGGAGGGAGACTTTTGGTGATTATTTTTTGATTTATCGTCTAGTAGATCCCCAGTTGTTGAAAATCCTGAAATAGCTTCAAGATTTTTTATGGTTGGCATGATAATCGGAAAAGTTCCTTCAGCACCTTTTGTTAGTGCTTCCTCTGGAGTAATCCAAGTGCTCTTAACTCCCTCGCCACCATCGTGCTCGGCTTTTTGATGTTCCGGTGAAAGCGCGACAAAAAATCTAGTGTCGTACCTACGTTTTTCCATTTTTGGGGTAATCCAATGAGACAAAAATCCTAGATGATCCGTGGCAAGAGTCAGATTAAATTCTTCGCAAAGTTCATTTAAAACATGCTCTCCGTTATTTAACTTATCACGATAAGAATCAAGAATTTTTTGTTGCTCGACATCTGGATTGAATAGTTTCCTGTCTTCGGTATAGGCTAAAAGAACTCCGCATTCTTCAAAGCATTCTCTGATGCAAGCTACCCAATAACCCAAACCTGAGGATTCGATGCCCAAGATTTCAGAAGCTTTTTGATCATTTAGTCCTCCACATTTATCGTACAGGGACTCTTGGTAGTCTTCTTGATCTAACTTACCGCCTGGAAAAACCCAAGCGCCGCCAAAATTTGTTTTGGCTGCTCTTTGGATCATAAAAACCTCTGGGGTGGTTTTCCCTTCTCTAACCAATAAAACTGTTGCGGCAGGCACTGGGGTTGCAGCCTCTTGATTTGGATCAGCAATGCTGTGATTTATTTTATATTGATGCTCTTTATTCGAATCTTTATCGGACATTGACTAAAATTATTTTTGAAAAGAAATAGAATAACACTATATTTACAAACATCTAATTGAAAAAATGGAAAATAAAGTAAGGTCAATACTAAAAAAGCTGAAAAGAATTCCGAATGCTAATAAACATTCTTTCGGACATGTCTTAGTTGTCGCCGGAAACGAAGGATTTGGTGGAGCAGGAATTCTTGCATCCACAGCAGCTATATCTTGTGGCGCTGGATTAGTTAGTCTGGCCACTAGATCAGAGAACGTGACTGCAGCCTTAAGCTATTGTCCGGAGGTAATGGCAAAACCAGTAAACTCAGGTCAAGATTTGGATGATCATTTATTAAAACCTAACGTGCTTTGCATAGGACCAGGACTTGGAACCAATGCTTGGTCCGAGCAAGTTCTTTATAAATCTTTGCTTGCTGCCAAAAAAAGGAATTTGCCCATTTTGATTGATGCAGATGGATTGAACCTATTACCTAAGATCTTAGACTTCAAGATTCCCAGAAAAAACTTAATCATCACTCCTCATGAAGGAGAGGCAACAAGGCTATTAAAAGCTAATAAAATTAGCAGTCAAAAAAATAGACAGACTATGGCAAAAAAATTATTTGATCTATATCCAGGCACTGTTGTATTAAAAGGCAAAGAAACAATTGTTTATGATGGAGGCTCTTTTTCAATTTGCCCGGCTGGCAATCCTGGAATGGCTGTTGGTGGTATGGGAGATGTCTTAAGTGGAATGATTTCAGGTTATTTAGCACAGGGACTGTCTTCTAAGGAAGCATCTATATTGGGCGTTTTTCACCACGCGGTTGCTTGCGATAGCCTGCAAGAGAATTATGGTCAAAGATCTCTTAGACCAAGTATTCTTCTAGATCATCTTGTCGATTTAGAGTTGTAAGTGAGACAAATATTAATATAGACATTGGAAGAATTAATCGGCGAAAAGGAAACTGAGGACAAAGCAAAAAATTTTGCCTCTTTAATTAAAGGATTTAAAAATTCCCTTCTTATAAACTTGATAGGAAATTTGGGAGCAGGGAAAACAACTTTTGTAAGAGGATTAATTCAAGAGCTTGGCTTTGATGAATTTGTAAAAAGTCCAACCTTTACAATAGTAGAGTCATACGAATCTGATAATTTAAAAGTTTTTCATTTTGATTTGTACCGAATTGAAGACGATAAAGAACTTCAAGCTATTGGGGTGGAAGATTATTTAACTGAGGAAAATGCCATCACCTTGGTTGAATGGCCAGAAAAATCAAAGAGATATTTTAATAATCCTGATTATATTATTGAGTTAAATCATTGCGACAATGATGAAAAGAGGCTGATCAATATCATAAAGGATCTACGTCAATAGATAACCTAACTTTGTTGCCAATAATCTTATGATTTTCTAATACTCTATTGAGAGAGTTGTGTAGCAGAGTTCTATTTTTACTTTTTGCTGAAATTTGCCACCTAAAGATGTTTTTTCTTTTTTCAATGATGCATGGTTGAGGTCCAATCACATCAATGTGAGGATTTACAAACATGCTTCTAATTTTATTTAATTCTTCTTTGCAAGAGATATAAGAAGTTGATTCTGTTATTAAATTTATCGAATGATAAAAAGGAGGAAGCTTATTTTGATTTCTGTCTTGAAGAAGATTTTCCGCAAGAGTCTCGTAACTAGAATCGACAACCTTTTCAAGACTTGGATGCTCAGGCACAAAAGTTTGAATCAATACCTTTCCGGACTTGTTGCCTCTTCCTGATCTGCCTGATACTTGTGTGATTAGTTGAATCATTCTTTCCGTTGCTCTGAAGTCAAGACTGTAGAGGCTGAAATCTCCGTCTAAAATAACTACCAAGGTGATATCTGGGAGGTGATGACCTTTGGCAAGAATCTGCGTGCCAACTAGAATCATAGGATCTCCTTTTAACGGTTGAGCTAGCAAAGTATTCAGATCTTTTTTATATGAAATATCGCTATCTATTCTTAAGATGGGGAAATCAGGAAAAATAGTTCTTAAAGACTCCTCTAATTTTTCGGTTCCTGCTCCATAGAAAGATAGCTCGTTGTTTGGACAAACTTTGCATTCTTGAAAGTAATTTTCAGCATATCCACAATGATGACAAGAGTATTTATTTGTTTGTTTGTGATAGACCATTCTAACGTCACAGTTTGGACAATTAGGTGACCACCCACATGACTCGCAAACAACCACAGGTGAATAACCTCTTCTGTTTTGAAAGATCATCACTTGATTTCCATTGGTGAGTTCTTTCTTAATTTCAGCTATCGTATTTGTAGCAAGCCCTGAAATAATTTCTTTACCTCGAAGATCCATTAACTCGAGTTTTGGCTTGCTGGCTTCACTTACTCTTTCCTCAAGTTTATTCAAAGCATATTTTTTTAGTTTTGCATTATTGAACGACTCAAGGCTTGGAGTTGCAGATGCTAAAACGACAGGACAATCATGCAACTTCGCCTTATAAATGGCTGTGTCTCTGGCTGAATAACAAGGCATCTCATTTTGTTTATATGAAGAGTCATGCTCTTCATCAACAATAATGAGTCCTAAATCAGGAGTTGAAGTAAAAATAGAAGATCTTGTGCCTAGTATAATTTTTGCACTTGATGACTGAATTGACTTCCAAGATCTTTGTCTATCTTTATTAGACAAGGAAGAATGCATTGTGACTACCTTATTTCCAAATCTACTTTTAAGTGATTTTTCTAAAGATCCGGTCAAGCCAATCTCGGGAACCAAAACCGCAACTTGTTTATGATTTTCTAATACATCTCTAACAACATGCATGTATGTTTCAGTCTTACCACTTCCAGTGATGCCGAATAAAAGATGCACCTTAAAAGATCCTAAAGATTCTTTGAAAGACTCGTAGGCTGCCTTTTGCTCGCTGTTTAGTTCAAGAAAGTTTTCTGTAGTTTCGTATTGAATTTCTTCTTTATATTTGATTTTCTTTTTAGAAATAAGCTCTTTCTTTATAAGTTCTCTCAGAATTCTTGAGTCATATGAAATACTCTTCAAGCCATGACGTGTGGCTGTTTTTTCTTTTCTGAAATAAGACAACATTTCAAGTTGCTTTGGAGATTTTTTTAAGAGATCTTCGCTGTAAAATTCTCCTTTTTGAGTAAGCTCAAAAATCTCTTGCTCATCCGGAATTTCAATCTCCTTTCTCATTGAAGGAGGGAAAAAAAGCTTAGCCACCTCTCCTATTGGAGTTTTATAGTAATTTGATAGCCATGAAATTAACTCAATATCTTTTTTGTTTAGTAATTCCTTATCATCTAAAACAGAATCTATAGACTTTAGATCCTTTTGAAAATTAGATTTTGTAGATGAAGAAATCACAACTCCTATTAAAGTTCTTGAACCAAAAGAAACTTTTACTCTGGTTCCAGGGAGAATTTGGTTTTTACTGAGATATGAAAAACTGCTCCTTACAGGTACTGGAACAGCTACTTCTACAACATTGTATTCAGAATCTTTCATATGTTGATAATAAAAACTTCTCTGGTATCATGCCGTCACTAAATTTATTAAGCAAACAAAGTGAAAAGAGACATTCATCCAGAATACAGAGAAGTACTTTTTCATGATACAAGTGTAGATCAGTACTTTCTTATTCCTTCGACCATTCAAACGGATCAAACAAAAGAATGGGAAGGAAAATCTTATCCCTATTGTCCGCTTGATATATCTTCTGCTTCTCATCCATTTTATACAGGTAAGCATAAATTAGTTGATACAGGTGGAAGAGTTGATAAATTCAATAAGAGGTTCAGAAAACCTTCAACCAAAGCTAAATCAGAGGAATCTCCTGCAGTTGAAGAAGCAGCAGCTGAGACTCCTGTAGTTGAAGAAGCAGCAGCTGAGACTCCTGTAGTTGAAGAAGCAGCAGCTGAGACTCCTTCTGGAGATGAATCTGCAGAAGAACCTAAGTCTTAATTAAAATTTATAAATCAATTAATTTGATAATTCATCTCGTTACATGAATTCGGAAAATATTAGAAATATTGCAATTATTGCTCATGTTGATCATGGAAAAACTACACTCGTAGATAAGCTTTTAGAGCAATCTGGAACTTTAGATAGAAAGGATTTAGGATCGGAAAGGTTGATGGATTCTTTCGATCAAGAGAAGGAAAGAGGTATCACTATACTTGCCAAAAATACTGCTATTAATTGGAAAGATTACAAAATAAATATTGTAGATACTCCAGGTCATGCTGATTTTGGTGGAGAAGTGGAAAGAATTCTAACCATGGTTGATTCAGTTCTACTTTTAGTAGATGCAGTTGACGGACCAATGCCTCAAACAAGATTTGTTACTGAAAAGGCTTTTGAACAAGGTCTTAATCCAATATTGCTGATTAATAAAATTGATAGAGATGGTGCAAGGCCAGATTGGGTATTAGATCAGGTTTTTGATTTATTCGATCGTCTAGGCGGTAATGATGAACAAATGGATTTCGATGTTATTTATACATCTGCTTTAAATGGAGTTGCTGGATTAGAGCCTGATGAGATTAAAGAAGATATGTCTCCTTTATTGGACTTAATAGTTGAAAAAGTTCCTTCTCCAAAAGTTGATGTAAGTAAGCCTTTTCAGATGCAAATCAGTGCATTAGATAGTAATGAATATGTTGGCGTAATAGGCATTGGAAGAATTAAAGCTGGAAAAATTAAACCCAATGATCCAGTAGTTATTATTGATTCAGATAAAGAAGAAAGGAAAGGTAAAGTTCTACAAGTGATGAGTCACAGGGGCCTAGAAAGAATTGAGGTATCTGAGGCAGATGCAGGAGATATTGTTTGCGTTTCAGGAATTGAGAAACTCTTCATCTCAGATACTTTATGCTCTCCTGAAAATGTATCTTCACTTCCTCCTCTAAAAGTAGATGAGCCAACCGTAAGCATGACTTTTCAAGTAAATGATTCTCCATTTGCTGGTCAAGATGGAAAATTTGTTACGTCAAGGAACATAAAAGAACGATTAGAACAAGAATTACTCAGTAATGTTGCATTAAGGGTTAAACAAGGAGACACGCCTGATAAATTTATTGTATCCGGCAGAGGAGAACTTCATTTATCAGTTCTCATAGAAAGCATGAGAAGAGATGGATTTGAGCTTGGTGTTTCCAAGCCTGAAGTTATTCAAAAAGAAATCAATGGCGAAATCCATGAGCCTTATGAACAAGTGGTGATCGATATTGAAGAGGAGTTTCAAGGATCAATCATGGAAGAGATGGGTCTAAGAAAAGCTGAATTAAGAGACATGGTTCCGGATGGCAAGGGGAGATTAAAACTAGAATTTTTGGCTCCCTCAAGAGGTATTATTGGTTTTAGGTCTCAATTTTTAACTTTAACAAGCGGGACTGGGATTTTTACAAGCGTATTTGAAAAATACGACAAAGCGAAAACAAGTGAACTTAAGAATAGACAAAATGGTGTCTTAGTTTCCATGGCGGCTGGAAAAACGCTTGCTTATTCATTATTTAATCTGCAAAACAGAGGAAAATTATTTGTCGGTCATGGTACAGACGTGTACAAAGGACAAATTGTAGGTTTGCATTCTAGAGATAATGATCTGCCAGTGAATCCTACAAAAGCAAAACAATTGACAAATATAAGAGCAGCGGGAACGGATGAAAATTTAATTCTGACCCCGCATATAAATCATTCTTTAGAGCAAGCATTGGAGTTTATTGAAGAAGATGAGCTAGTGGAGGTTACTCCAAGCCATCTTAGGCTGAGAAAAAAAGAATTTACCTTCTAAGCTAACTAGAAGCCAGAGGATCCAAAACCTTTGTCTCCTCTCTCTGACGATGAAAACTCTTTCACGATAGAAAAATTAGGATTCATAACCGGCAAGAAAACCATTTGAGCAATCCTTGCCCCAGGTTCAACTGTGAATGTTTCATCAGATCTATTCCATAAAGAAACCATGATCTCTCCTTGATAATCCGAATCAATTAATCCAATCAAGTTACCTAAAACTATACCGTGCTTATGACCTAAACCAGATCTTGGAAGAATGAAAGCAGCATAATCAGGATTATCTATATGAATACTAAAGCCGGTAGGCACTAATACGGAGTCGTTTGGATTGATGAAAATATCTTCTTCAATGCATGCACATAAATCTAGGCCAGCAGAACCAGCAGTCTGAAAGGTGGGCAATGGAAATTCTTTACCTAACCTTTCATTAAGAATCTTAAATTTTACATTTAACGGTAAATTAGATTCCTTTTGATTTTTACCTGTGAAAGTTTTAATGATGTCAGGCAAAAGGAAGCCCAAAATTCTAACCAATAACCATCTAATCACTTTAAATTATCGGATATATATTTGATTATTTCTCTTGAAACTTTCTCTTTCGTAGATTTATTGATTTTCCTTGAATTTTTTTCTGAGATTAAATGCACTTCGTTATCATCGGAATCAAATCCAATCTCAGCATTTGAGACATCGTTTGCAATGATCAGATCAAGTTCTTTTTCAGAAAGTTTGAGTTTAGCGTTATCAAGAACATTCTCAGTTTCAGCAGCAAACCCAATTACCTTCTTATTTGGATGAGCTTTTTTAACGCTCGCCACAATGTCAGGATTTTCTTCTAAAAGAATGTTGTTTGCATCGAGTATCTGTTGTTTTTTGATTTTTTGATTTGAAGGATGAGATGGCTTGATGTCACAAACTGCAGCGGTTGCAATGAAAATATCTATCTCATCTATCATTTCATTTACTTTGTCATACATTTGTTTTGCAGTTTCAACATCATGTCTGAATATTCTTTCAGGAGTGGGTAAATTGACTGGCCCGGATATCAAACTAACAAAAGCGCCTTCATCACAAGCTGCTTCAGCTAAAGCAAAGCCCATTTTCCCTGAACTACGGTTTGATATGAATCTAACAGGATCAATCATCTCGCGCGTTGGTCCTGCAGTGATAAGGATTTTTTTTCCTGCCAATAGACCTTTACTAAAGTTCAATGAAACTTGTTGAATTATATCCGATGGCTCTGTCATTCTTCCTGGGCCGGTGTCACCACAAGCTTGGGTTCCAATATCTGGGCCAATAAAAATAAAGTTTTTTTCTGCAAGAGTGGATATATTGTTTTGTGTCGCCCCATCTCTCCACATGGCCTGATTCATTGCAGGAGCAACAAAAATTGGTGCATCAGTAGATAGAGCAACCGCACTAAGAAGATCGTCGCCTCTGCCTAAAGCTAGTTTTGCAATTGAGTCGGCTGTGCATGGTGCTATGACAATAATATCTGACCACCTAGCCAATTCTATATGTCCCATTGCAGCTTCGGCACCAGGATCAAGAAGATCAGAATGAATTGGGTTGCCGGAAAGAGCCTGCATAGTTAAAGGTGTAATAAATTCCTGTGCAGATTTAGTCATCAAAACCCTCACGTCGGAACCAGAGTTTTTGAATAACCGAACTAATTCAGCAGATTTGTAGGCAGCAATGCCACCAGTCACGCACAAGAGAACCCTTTTATTTATTAGCTGATCCATAATGCGAAATATAACTTAGATAGGTTTTCATAACCATTAGTTTCTGGTATAAATCGTGCCTCAGATTTATTAAAAATATAGTTATGTCAAAAATTTGTCAGGTAACAGGAAAAAAGCCAATGGCAGGAAACAATGTTTCCAAGGCATTAAACAGAACGAGAAGAAGGTTTTTGCCCAATCTTAATCAACATAAATTTTGGGTTGAATCTGAAAATAAATACGTTTCTCTAACTGTTTCTGCAAAAGGGATGAGAATTATTGATAAGAAAGGAATTGATGAAGTGTTAAAAGACATTAGATCAAAAGGAGAAAAAATATGAGAGAAAAAATTAAGTTAGTATCTTCTGCCGGAACAGGACACTTTTACACCACGGATAAAAATAAAACTTCAACTCCAGATAAGATTGAAATGATGAAGTTCGATCCAAAAATTAGAAAAAGAGTTATCTACAAAGAAGAAAAAATTAAATAGTGACTATTTCAGGCTTATACCTAGCCTCTAAATCTCCCCGAAGAAAAAATATCCTTAATCAATTGATGGTTGATTTCGAAGTTCTTGAAATTGACGTTGATGAAGATGAGATGCAAGACGAGGGCCCTCAAGAATATCTTGACCGAATAGTAAAATCTAAAGTCACAGCAGCTGGAAATAAAATACTGCAAGAGAATTTAACTCTTAAGCCTTTTTTAGTGGCCGATACGGTGGTTAGTCATAAAAATAAAATTTTTGGAAAACCAACTACCAAAGATCATGCTCATAGAATGTTGAAAGAATTATCCGGAACCACTCATACCGTAACAACAGGAATAGCTTTAGGTCATATCTCTGAATCAAAAGAAATAGAGTTTGTTCAGAATCATTCTCACACAGTTGTAGAAATGAAATCTCTATCTGCAAAGGAGATCGAGAGATATGTCTTAACTGAAGAACCAATGGATAAGGCTGGCGGTTATGGCATTCAGGGATTAGGTGCTTCCTTTGTTAAAGGTATTGGTGGTTGTTACTTCAATGTTGTGGGTTTACCAATTCAAGAAACCAGCCTACTTTTAGATGACTTAAATATCTCCTATTGGTCAAACAAAGATTAAATTTTTATTGATATGATGCCTTGATGGTGATCATAAAATCATTTACAGCGACTGTAATCGGCGGACTCTTGGTTCTTTCTTTTGAACCATTTGATTTATGGTACCTAAGTCCATTTTTTTTGGCAGGTTTGTGGAGACTGCTAGTTCTTGAGTCACCCAAAAATACTTTTGTAATAAGTTTTTTCTTTGGCTTGAGCCTTTGGGTACTTGGAGCTGGTTGGGTTGAAAACAGTATAGTTAATTACGGAGGAGCTTCGAAGCTCGCTGCTTATACTTTTGTTTTTTTGATCGCATCTTTTTTGAGTATTTTTCAAGCAACAAGTTTCTTTTTCATGAGTTTATTTCGTCTCAATGATCACTACAGATTGATTCTAGCTTTCCCTGTATTTTATGTTTTCGGTGAATATTTGAGAGAATTTTTGTTCACAGGATTGCCTTGGTTATATGTTGGATATTCAAGCTTAAATAATTTTTTCCTTAATGGTTATATTCCAGTCATAGGTGTTTTTGGAATGTCATTTTTAATATGTCTGTTTGCAAGCCTGCTAGGCTCTGTGATCTTTTTTCAAAAATTAAGAAAATCACATTTATTTTTGAGTTTGGTCTTTATGAGTATGTTTGCTCTCAACGCAACTTGGTTATCAACTAAATCTTGGACAGAAAAGACCTCCAGTTTTCAGGCAATTATTGTTCAGCCAAATATCGATGTTCTTGAAAAGTGGAGTCGAGATGGTCAGGTAAAATCTAGAAACTATTTTTCTAAGGTATTTTTTGATGAGCTTATCGGTAATGAAAACTCACAAGAAAAAATTATATTTTTTTGGCCAGAAGTATCTTTGCCAGGGTTGTTTTCTAGATTTGAAATTTTTTTAAAAGGGTTATCAGGCACCTTAAAACTAGCTAACGCCGGTGCAGTAGTCGGAATGCTTGATGAAAAAAAGGATGAAGGTTATGTGAATTCTTTAAAAGGTATAGGCATTTTACAAGGGAATTACGAAAAGAAACGTCTTGTTCCTTTTGGGGAATATCTACCTATGGGTGATCTATCAGGTTATTTATTTAATCTCTTTCAATTAGATAGGCCTAATATTGTCAAAGGAGATAATAACTCTTTCATTTCTGGAGATGGCCTCAGAATAGGAAGCAGTATTTGTTATGAGATTGCTTATCAAGATGATGTAGCTTTTCAAGCAAAAAATTCAGATGTGATATTTTCAGCTAGTAACGATAACTGGTTCGGAACCACCATAGGTCCACATCAGCATCTTCAGATTGCCAGATATCGAGCTGCAGAAAATCAAAAGCCTCTCTTACGTAGTACTTCTACCGGTATATCAGCTGCAATAAATTTCCGTGGAGAAGTTATTGAACAAATTCCTACATTCGTAAACTTTAATAATAAAAATGAGTCATATGATGGTCAGATTTTGAAAGTTAAAATCAACGCAAGAAGTGGCTCAACGCCATATAACGAGAATGGAAAATATCCATTTCTTTATTCAATTTTATTTATTTTTATTGCCCAAATTTTAAGAAGGTTTATATTTGATAAATGAGAATTGTTTCACTGATATCAGTATTTTTGTTATTTTCTTGTTCGACCATGTTGCTAGATAAAAAAAAATATAACTATGAGGAACTTCAAAATGAAAGGTCTTTTATACATATCGACCTAAACGAGCAAAAATTATATTATCAAGACGGTAATCGAGTTATCGACTTTCCTATCTCATCGTCCAGCTACGGTATTGGCAGCGAAGAAAATTCCTTCAAGACCCCCCTCGGACTTCACGAAATATCTGAAAAAATAGGAAACGATCTACCTTTGGGGGCTGTGATGAAAGGTAGAGTTTGGAATCAGGAAATCATTGAGCCGATTATTGAAGATATCGATATTGAAGAGGACGTTATTACTTCAAGAATTATGTGGCTTGATGGCTTAGAACCAGGGAAAAACAAAGGATCCGGAATAGATTCGAAAGCTAGATACATCTACATTCATGGAACTGCAGAGGAAGGACTCATTGGAAGACCTGCTTCGTTGGGTTGCATCCGAATGATTAATAAGGATGTAATAAGGTTATTTGATTTGGTAGAGGTAGGAACCAAGGTATTGATTTATTCCCAATCGTAACCAAATATAATCTATGAAAATTTTATCTTTATTGTTTCTTTTTGCCTCGTCATTGGTGTTTGCAGACGATTCTTCATGTAAAAACCTGCTTGATCACGACGTTCGTATACTAGCTTCATCAGATTCCGAAAACCTATGCGCATATAATGATAAAGTCATCATGGCGGTCAATGTTGCTAGCTCGTGTGGATTCACCTATCAATACGAAGGCTTAGAGAAAATTTACGATAAATATAAACAGAAGGGTTTCATTGTCTTAGGATTCCCCTCTAGAGATTTTTTATATCAAGAATTTAAAGATGAAGATAAAACAAAGGAATTTTGTAAGACAACTTACGACGTTTCTTTTCCTTTGTTCGCAACCTCTAAGGTAAGAGGTGACAGGGCAAACTCATTTTACAAAAATCTCGCTAAAAATTCTGGAGAAGAACCTTCTTGGAATTTCAGTAAATATTTGATTTCTAAAAACGGTGATATAGAGCTAATACCTCATACCACTAATCCTGATTCTCCAGAGGTGATGAAAAAAATAGAAGCTCTTCTTTAATCTATTACTTCTACACCGTTTTGTGTTGCTACTACAACCTTGGTAGCTGTCTTCTGGGCAAAGATTCCGTTCTCAACTACTCCTGGGATTCTGTTTAATCTAATTTCTAATTCATAGGGAACAGCGTAATCCAAATTTAATACATCTAGTATTTGGTTTCCCTGATCAGTGACAAATCCTGTTCTGTAGGTTGGCTTCCCTCCTAGCTTAACTATTTCTCTCGCAACAAAGCTTCGTGCGTATTCCAATACCTCGATTGCTAGCGGAAAAGCGCCAAGCCTATTTACTTTTTTTGATTCATCCACAATACAAATAAATTCTCTTGCAGAGTAAGCTATTATTTTTTCTCTAGTAAGAGCTCCGCCTCCGCCTTTTATAAGCTGCTTCTTATCATCATACTCATCAGCTCCATCAACATATATATCTGGCCCACCGACATCGTTTAGCAACGAAACTTCAATGCCTTTCTGTTCAAGAAGTTTTGAGCTTCTTTCAGAGCTTGAAACCGCTGCTTTAAAGACAGGATTTTTCTCAGCTAACATTTCGATAAATAAATCAACAGTAGAGCCTGTCCCAATACCGATGATTGAGTCCTCGTAAAGTTTTGGCAATATAATATCCAGTGCTTTTGCAGCAGACTGGCGCTTTAAGTTTTCTTGATCAGAGCTCATTGAAGTGCTTTTACTATGATTAACAGTATAATACAGCGCTTTTAAGGGATTCATGACTAAAAAGAGACAGATCATAGAGAAAATCATTTCATCTAAAGTGTATGATATTGCTCAAGTTACTCCGATAGACAAGGCTAGTAACTTATCTAAGTCTTTAAAAAATAATATTTTTCTAAAGAGAGAAGATCTGCAACCTACTCACTCTTTTAAAGTAAGAGGCTCGTATAACAAAATTGAGCATCTTTACAGAAAAAAGAATGTTCAACATGTAGTGACTGCATCTGCAGGCAATCATGCTCAAGGTGTGGCCTTAGCAGCAAAACATTTAAAAATTAAAGCTACAATTTTTATGCCCCTTACAACTCCTAAAATAAAAGTTAATTCTGTAAAAATGTTAGGAGCTAAAGTTAAGCTGACAGGAAATAATTTTGATGAAAGTGCATTGGCTGCTAGCAAATACTGCGGTCAATACAATTTGGATTTTATTCATCCATTTGATGATGAGCTGGTGATCGCCGGACAAGGTACCGTTGGCTTAGAAATTGCAAATCAATTTACCGATAACATCTATGCAGTTTTTATAGGCTCCGGCGGAGGTGGTCTTGTTTCTGGAGTGGGTGAATATTTAAAATCTATAAGACCCGATATAAAAATAATAGCTGTCGAATCAGAAGACTCTGCCGCTCTACATCAAACCCTAAATTCTGGGAAAAGAATTAAACTTAAAGAAGTTGGTTTATTTGCTGATGGAACAGCAGCAAAACAAATAGGCAAGAAGAACTATCCTATTATCAAAGACGTTGTTGATTACTCGATGACAGTAAACATAGATGAGATCTGCTCGGCAGTTAAAGATACTTTTATCGAAACAAGAACCATACCTGAGCCATCAGGAGCACTTGCTCTTGCTGGATTGAAAAAATATGTCTCCAGATATGGATTAAAAAAGAAAAACTTAATTGCAATTTATTGTGGCTCAAACCTTAACTTTGAGATGCTTGCCCCAATCGTTGATAGGTCTAGCATGGGCGAACAAAAAGAGATTTTCTTAGGAGTTCAGATTCCAGAGGTGCAAGGAAGTTTTATAAAACTTTGCTCTGCTATCGGAAATAAAAACATCACTGAATTCAGTTACAGAATGGATGATTCCTCAACTGCAAAGGTATTTTTAGGTCTTGAATTAGAATCAAGGCAAAAAAAAGAATGGTCTATAAAGTCTCTCAAGAAGAAATTTTCTGTTATTGATTTATCTGAAGATGAAGTCTCTAAAGTTCATTTAAGGCATATGTCAGGTGGAAGAGGACCAGCTTTTAATGGAGAAGAATACGAGGAAATATATATGGTTGATTTCCCAGAAAAACCCGGAGCACTCCTATTTTTCTTGGAGTCACTTGGAAATCAATGGAATATTTCTCTCTTCCATTACAAAAATCAAGGAGCTTTGTATGGTGGAGCCTTAATTGGTTTTAAGGTTAAAAAGAACTCTAAGAAAAAATTAGAGCAGAAATTAATTTCCATAGGATTTCCGTTCACTAATCAAACTTCCAGTAAAGCTTATCAAGCGTTTTTAAAATAATTCAGTCCGACACTATAATTTGATCGAATTTCATATCGAATTCTTGTTCATCAAATTTAATTCTCTGATATTTATAAGCGATTCCAATTTTGATAATTTTTTTATTTAAGTTTTCAACGTATCTATCGTAAAAACCTCCTCCTCTTCCCAGTCTTTTATAGGATTCAGAAAATCCAACCATTGGAATCAAAATTGCTTCAAAAGAGGCTTTCTTTTCTTCGATAAATTCTGGCTCACTAATTCCTAAAGGATTTATTTTGTACTCGGTAGCAGAATCTACTGGGCAGAAATCAAGCTGTTTTTTGAGGAGATTAACTCTTGGTAGAAAAACTTCCGTTCCTTTTTCAATAAGCAGTTTATTTAGTTCTTTTGTAGGAAATTCATCTGAAAGAGACGCATAACTAGCTATTGAATTGTACTTACCAAAATATTCTATTGCTCTGCTGAACAAAATTTTTGTTTCTTTTTCCTTTTCGGAATGATTAAGGATAGAAAATCTTCTTTTAATTTCAGACCTTGCATCCGTTTTGTTCATTAAGGAAGTTTCCCAGATTACCGTTAACAAAACTAGACCTGAACCGTGAAGTTCAGGGCGGGAAAATCACCCGCTATCAGGCTGCCCTTAGGGCGCTCAACAAGCAAGGTATCAAGTCCCTTGATTTAATTTATCGGCTCGAGGTTTATTTTGTATATCGAATAACCCAGGAAACAAAGAAATTATAGTTCCAATATTAGAGCTTTGAAAGCTCTGATATTTCTGAGACTAGCTTAAAGTTCAGATCTTCGCCATTTTCGTCTTTAAGATCTGGATCCTCAGTTTGACTGATCTCTGGTTCTTTCGTGATTTCTTCTTTTGGAGATTCTGGTTGGTCTATGCTTTCAATGACCTCAGCTCCTTGAGACTGAAGCTTTACTAAATCAGAGGAGATATCCAATGCAGCTAGTACTGAAATTCTCTCCATGGGGAGAGTTTTTAATTTTCTTTTGGTTGATTTAATTTTTTTATCGAGTTTCTCGGCTGCTTCCAATAAATGAGGTTGTTCTTCAACTGGACATTGAAGCTTATATTCTAAGCCACCAATTCTTATTGAGATAATTTCTTCTTCCATAGTTATAGATTATCCACTTTATCGATTAAATTCTCTATATTTTCTAACGCTTCATCCATGCCTTTTTTTAATTTAATGTTTTCAGATTTAAGCTTTTTATTTTTCTTTCTTAAATCTTGATTCGCTTCCCTAAGTTTTTTTGACATTTCTAGAAGTTCTTTTATGTTTTCTTCAAGAGAAGCTTTAGACATTTGATTATTTTAACATTCTGCATATAAAAAAAAGCACCCTTTGAAAAATCTTAGGGTGCTTTTTTTACTATCAGATTAGAACAAGTCGTTATTCATTACCTTGTTCCATGCCTTTATGAAATCTTTGGTAAATTTCTCAGATGAATCGTCTTGAGCATACACTTCGACGTAAGCTCTTAACTGAGAGTTTGAACCAAACACTAGATCAGCTCTTGAAGCAGTCCTAGTTTTTTCACCAGAGACTCTATCAAAAGCTTCGTAAGAATTACCGGTTCCGTTAGGTTTCCACTGAACTCTCATATCCAAGAGTGTTTTAAAGTATTCATTAGATAAAGTATCAGAGTTCTCTGATACCAATCCATAATCACTCGCAGTTATACCTAAAGATCTCATCCCACCAAGAAGAACTGTCATCTCCGGAGCAGTAATACCCAACAGCTGAGCTTTATCAAGCATCATCTCTTCAGCACTCACATCCAGTCCAGAACGATGATAATTTCTAAATGCATCTGAGAGAGGCTCTAAGTATGCAAAAGATTCTTCATCAGTTTGATCTTGAGAAGCATCACCTCTTCCGGGTGAAAAAGGGACTTCTGAACCAGAAGCTTTTTCAATTGCTAAGTTTCCACCAAGGACAATGATATCTGCCATGGATACTCCAGTATCTTTGGAGACTCCTTCGTAAGCCGAAAGAACTTTTGAAAGTTGTTCTGGTTTATTAACTTCCCAATCTTTTTGAGGAGCTAATCTCAATCTCGCACCATTAGCTCCACCTCTAAGATCTGATCCTCTGTAGGTAAAGGCACTTGCCCAAGCAGTTTCAGTCATTTCCTGGATACTTAAACCAAGATCGTCTATCTTACTTTTCACAGCAGATACATCGTAATCAGAATTTCCAGCAGGAACTGGATCTTGCCATATGAGGTCTTCCTCAGGCACTTCAGGGCCTATGTAATTTGCCTTCGGACCCATATCTCTGTGGAGCAACTTGAACCATGCTTTTGCAAAAGCGTCTGCAAACTCATCAGGATTTTCGTGAAAGTGCTTTGAGATCTTGTTGTACTCAGGATCTTCCCTTAAAGCAATATCAGTTGTTGCCATAATTGTGGGTTCTTTTTTAGAAGGATCATGAGCACTTGGCGCCATGTCTTCTTCTGCTTGATCTACGGCGTACCATTGATGCGCACCAGCAGGACTTTTGCCAAGCTTCCATTCGTATTTAAAAAGTAAATCGAAGTAGCCGTTATCCCACTTGATAGGATTTGTTGTCCACGCTCCCTCAAGACCACTGGTAATAGAGTCAGCTCCAAGACCTGATCCATGTTTATTGGTCCAACCGAGACCCATCTGTTCGATTGGTGCTCCTTCTGGCTCAGCTTCGACTAATTCAGCATCGCCAGCACCATGACATTTACCAAAAGTATGGCCTCCAGCAACAAGAGCAACTGTCTCGTAATCATTCATAGCCATTCGGCCAAATGTTTCTCTGATATCGTGAGCACTAGCCAAAGGATCTGGATTTGCATCTGGTCCTTGCGGATTCACATAAATTAAACCCATTTGTACAGCAGCGAGAGGATTATCTAATTCCCTTTCACCTTTATATCTTTGATTTTCGAGCCATTCTTCTTCAACTCCCCAAAGAATATCTTCCTCAGGACCCCAAATATCGTCTCTTCCTCCGCTGAATCCGTAGGTCTTTCCACCCATAGACTCTATAGCTACGTTTCCGGCTAAAATTAACAAGTCTGCCCAACTGATTTTATTACCGTATTTTTGCTTTATCGGCCATAACAACCTTCTAGCTTTATCCAAATTTCCATTATCAGGCCAACTGTTTAAAGGTGCGAAACGCATTGCTCCAGTACCTCCGCCTCCACGACCATCTGTGCTTCTGTAGGTTCCCGCTGCATGCCAAGTTAATCTGACGAAAAAAGGACCATAGTGACCGTAGTCAGCAGGCCACCAATCTTGAGAGTCTGTCATGAGATCATTCAGATCCTGTTTGAGCGCGAAGTAATCAAGCTTTTTGAATTCCTCTTTGTAATCAAAATCTTCTCCAAGAGGATTAGATTTTCTATCGTGTTGGTGAAGAATATTTAAATTTAATTGATCAGGCCACCAATCTTTGTTGGATTGACCCGTTGAGCTGTTGCTGGTCATAGCCCCGTGCATCACCGGGCATTTACCTTCAGTAGTCTCTGCCATGTTGTACCTCCATAAAAAGAAACTAAGAATATTCTACTTAATTTTATATATTGATAAATATATAAATATCTTATCTAATGTTCGAAAATCTAATACATAAATGATCAGCATTAAACAAATAAATTATGCTCTAACCGTAGCAAAAACTTTACATTTTAGAAAAGCTGCAGAAATTTGTTTTGTCTCTCCTTCTACATTGAGTAATGCCATAACCGAGATGGAAAATCAGCTAGGCATCAAAATTTTTGAAAGAAATAATAAAAAAGTCATCGTGACCGAACTTGGTCGAGAAATCCTAGAAAAATCTAAAACAATCAAAATGCAGCTTGAAGACATACAAAAAATTTCTGAATCAACTAAAGCTCCCTTATCTCACAATTTATCTATAGGCATTATTCCAACTGTGAGTCCTTTTATACTTCCTTATTTATTGCCAAAGTTGAGTAGTGATTTTCCTAAACTGAAACTTAAAGTCACTGAGGCACAATCTGAGAATCTCCTTATCATGCTGGAAAATGGAGAAATAGATATGGCTGTTCTTGCCCTTCCCTACAATATCAGGGGATTAAAATCGTATAAGTTCTGGCATGAAAACTTTTATTGGATTAGCACAAAAAAAGATACTAGGAGCAAGAGAAATAAAATCAAAGCTAAAGACCTTGATTTGAATGAACTTATCCTTTTAGAAGAAGGCAACTGCCTGAAAGATCACGTTCTTTCAGCGTGTAAAATTTCTGATGAAACTCAACACGATATAAAAGCAACCAGCCTTAATACTCTCATTCAATTGGTTAAAGGCGGTATGGGGACAACTTTGATTCCAGAAATGGCGCTGGAACAACTAATTAAAGGCAATAAAAATCTTTCAATGACAGAATTGGATGAGAGCGGACCACATAGAGAAATTGCTCTAATCGTTCGCCAAAATTATTCTGGCCAGAGGGATGCTCAAATTTTGTGTTCAATACTTAAAACAGAACTTGATATACGATTTTCAAAGCAATAAATTACACAAATAAATCTAGGTTAAAATAATAGTATGAATACATATCAAAAAAGAAGAGATGAACTTGTCAGTTCTTTGCCAAAAAACTCCTTGGTTTTGATTGCTTCAGCTGATGAAATTATTAGAAATAATGATGCCATGTTCTCTTTCCGTCAGAACAGTGATCTGCTGTATTTATCTGCTTTCAATGAACCGGAATCTATTGCGTTATTTGATACTGACAATAAGAAGTTTCATCTATTTTGTAGAGACAAAGATACACTTCGAGAACAGTGGGATGGAAAAAGATTGGGATACAAAGGAGCATCAAATATTGGTGCGGATGAAGGGCACGATATAAAAGAATTTGATTCAAAATTCTTAGAGTTGATAAAAAATAAAGAAAGAATTTATTTGCAAAAAGACAACATCCATCTTTCGACAAAAATTGATGCGCTGGTAGATCAGGCAAAAAAAGAGTTTGGAAGAACTAACTATTCTTTTCCTGAAGAGTTCTTCTCAATTTCACCAATCCTTCATGAAATGAGGCTTTTTAAAGATGAGGATGAAATTTCAATAATGAAGAAAGCTTGTTCTATTTCTGCTCAAGCACACATTAGAGCAATGAAATCAGTGAAGCCTGGCATGTTCGAGTATGAACTCGAGGCTGAATATGTTCATGAATTTATGAAGAACGGTGCTAGAGATTGTGCTTACACTCCTATCGTGGGTAGTGGCAACAACAGTTGTATTCTTCATTACAATCAGAACGATAGAAAAATGGAAAACGGGGATCTGGTTTTGGTAGATGCTGGTTGTGAATATCAAGGATATGCAAGCGACATAACAAGAACCTTTCCTGTAAACGGAAAGTTTTCCCCGGAGCAGAAGCTTATTTATGAAATAGTCTTAGAAGCCCACAAAAATTGTATCGAAATGCTGAAGCCTGGAATTTCATGGATGGATGTTCATCGCCAGTCTATCGAAACAATTACCAAAGGCCTTATTGAAATTAATCTTTTGTCAGGATCATTAGAGGAAAATATAGAGAAAGAAAATTATTCTAAATTTTATATGCATAGAGTAGGCCATTGGCTTGGTCTTGATGTTCATGATGTAGGGGGGTACGGATCGGAAGGTGACTGGAGATTAATGGAACCAGGAATGGTTACAACAATTGAACCTGGAATCTATATAAAAGAAGGGCTTGAGGGAGTGCCTGAAGAATTTCATAAAATTGGTGTAAGAATTGAGGATGACGTCTTAATAACAGATGATTGTTATGAAATTCTGAGTTCGGAAGTTCCTGTCGATGTTGAATCTATTGAAAAGCTAGCATCGTCAGATTGAATTACGACGTAGTCATAATTGGAGTCGGGGTCGTTGGATCAGCTGTTGCTTTAGGTCTAGCTCAACAGGGTCATAAAATCGCTATTGTCGATAAATCCTCTGTTCCGCCTAATTCACCACGCCATCTTTCTGTTAACAAAAAAAGTTCAGCTTTTCTTGATTTGCTTGGAATTTGGGACGCAGTTAAACCTTCATCAATGCCCTATTCAAGGATTCAGGCTTGGGATCGAGAAGGCACTGGAAAGGTAGAGTTTTCAGCGCAAGATATTGGCGAGAACAACTTAGGCTTTATTGTGAAAGAAGGAGATTTACAAAAGTATTTAATATCTTCCCTAGAACAATTAGGTGTTGATATCTTTTGGTCAAAAGAATTAATAAATATAAGCGACAAAGGAGACTTGGTTGAAATCATACTGGATGACGGTAAGAAGCTAATCAGCTCCTCATTACTGGGAGCCGATGGAATATCTTCCAAAGTCAGAGAGTTATGCAATTTTCAAATTAAATCTTGGTCTTACGACCAACAAGCGATAGTGGGACAAATAGATTCTGACGAAAAATTAGATGATGTAATAAGACAATCCTTCACCAAATATGGACCTTTGGCCTTATTGCCAATTAATTCATCTCAGATGACAATGATTTGGTCGGTAGATAATAAAAGTCTAAAAGACTTAAGTGAACTTGACGATGACTTGTTTTTAGAAAAGTTACAACTTGAATTTGGTGGAAAGACCAGAAATTTAAAATTTTCGTCTCAGAGATTTACATTTCCATTAAAACATTTAACTGCAGTAGGATTTGCAAAAGGAAGAATAGCAATTCTTGGAGATGCTGCTCATCATGTTCATCCTTTGGCTGGGCT
Organism: uncultured SAR86 cluster bacterium; assembly: GCA_902560275.1. GTDB lineage: Bacteria > Pseudomonadota > Gammaproteobacteria > Magnimaribacterales > AG-339-G14 > CACNYO01. The sequence continues at coordinate 40,319 of CACELJ010000007.1, forward strand.
TGGACTAAATTCAGGACTAGGAGATGCGGAAAGTATAGTAAAACTTTTTAGTAAATATCCGGCCGTTAAGGTTGAAACAATATTTAAACAATACAGTAATGAAAGATTGCCAATCAATATTGGTCTTGCTGCCGCTATGGAGCTCTTCAAAAGAGGTTTTGGAAATCAAAACATTTGGCTAAAAACTATACGAAACCTAACTTTTAAGTTTGTCGATAATCAGCAAGAGATCAAAAATACTTTTGTGAAGCTTGCCACTACTCTGTGACTTTTACTCTTAATTTTTTGATCTGTCGCCTACTAGCTGAAACAACCGTGAACTTGTAGCCATTTATATCGACTGATTCATTTAAAGCAGGGAATCTAGCAAACTCTTTCAGAACTATTCCACCTATTGTATCAAAATCATCTGCTATGAACTCAGTATCAAATTGATCGTTAAAATCTTCGAGTTCTGTTAAAGCTGGAACTAAGTATTCATTATCAGAAACTTGAAGAATCTGCTTCTCTTCATCGATATCAGTTTCGTCTTCTATTTCTCCAACTATCTCTTCCAAGATATCTTCGATGGTCACTAAACCGCTAACCGATCCATACTCATCAACAACGATGGCCATGTGATATCTTTTTTTTCTAAATTCTTCCAATAAGGAATCCAACTTTTTACTCTCAGGAATAAAATTTACCGGTCTCATGACTTTTTCTAGATTGAAGTCATCATTTGAATTGAAACCAAAAGGGAGCAATTCTTTTGCAAGGAGAATACCTTTTACTTCTTCTGAATCTTCATCAACAACGGGAAATCTTGAGTGTGAAGAATCAATAATTCGAGGAAGAAATTCTTTAGGCTTTTCATTGTGCCTGACTACAATCATTTGGGGTCTAGGAATCATCACATCTCTTACTTGCATTGAGGAGAATTCCAAAGTTTCCTCCATCATGTCCAGAATGTTTTTATCGATAAGATTCATTTCTTCGGCCTCTTTAAGAACGCCGCTTAATTCCTTTTGGTTCATAGGGGTATAAGAAACCCTTTTATAAAGGCCCCTCAGAAATAATCTTATTTTTTTGAAAAAACCCAAGCCTTTATTAGACTCAGGCGATGTACTTGGAGGTTCTTCTATCATTTAATAAACGTAAGGATCTGCGAAATTAAGTTTTTGCATTAATTCTTTCTCGATAGATTCCATTTTTTTTCTATTATGCATATTTTCATGAGAAAAACCCAGTAAATGAAGAACGGCATGAATAATGAGATGATACAGTCTGGATTCAAAGCTCTTTCCAAATTTTTTGGCTTCTTCATCAATTATTTGAGGACAAATTGCTATTTCTCCAAGAAAACCTTTATCAATTAAAAAATTACTTTCTGGATAAAAAGACAAAACATTTGTAGGTGTATCCTTCTTTCTAAACTCTTTATTCAAAGCCGAAATTTCATCTATTTTGCAAAACTTTATGTTGACTGATTTACCAGCAGAATTTTCAAATTTCTCTTCAATTAAACCTAAGGCTTCGATAATTTTCTTTTTTGAGGGTATGGAAAATTTACTGAAATTTTTTGAGTTCGATAATGAAAGTTTCATTCCTTTTCGTGAGAATCGTATGCCTCGATAATTCTTTGAACTAAACCGTGTCTGACTACGTCTTTTGATTCAAAACGACTGAAAAAAATATTTTTTTCACCCTCTAAGACTTCTATAGCATCCAATAGGCCTGACTTTGAGCCTTTGGGAAGATCAGTTTGAGTTATATCTCCGGTTACTATGGCAGATGAGCCAAAACCGATTCTAGTCAAAAACATTTTCATTTGAGATTTTGTGCAGTTCTGAGCCTCATCCAATATGATGTATGAATTATTCAAAGTCCTTCCTCTCATGTAAGCCAAAGGTGCAAGCTCAATTATTCCTCTTTCCAAAAGTTTATTGACCCTTTCAGGACCAATCATTTCATATAAAGCATCGTAGAGAGGCTTAAGATAAGGATCAACTTTTTGAGACAAATCACCCGGAAGAAAACCTAGGTGTTCTCCAGCCTCAACTGCAGGTCTGGCTAAAATTATTTTTTGAACCTTATTCAACATTAGTTCTGAGACTGCAACAGCGACAGCAAGAAAGGTTTTACCTGTTCCTGCAGGACCAATTCCAAAAGTTAAATCGTTTTTTAAAATTTCTTTCAGAAATTTTTCCTGCGAATCATTTCTCGGTGAAATGACTAGTTTTGGGGTTTTTATTTGTAGGCTTTTTGCAAAAATATCTTTATCCTTTGGCTTTAGTAAATTTCCTGAATCAACTTTATCGCCTGTTGATTGAGCTTTTCTGATAAATAAGTGGACTTCACCAGGCGTAATTAATTCTGACTTTTCAGCTTTTAAATGTAGAGTTTCAATAACTTCCTTCCCGGCTTTTATTGCCTCGGTTTTTCCAACCAAGGAGAAGCTATTCCCTCTGCTCTTAACTTTGATGCCTAAAGAATCTTGAATTTGATTAATGTTAGCGTTTACAGGTCCGAAAACTTTGGAAAGTATTGATGAATCTTCCGAGCTAAGTTTGAATTTAATTTCCTCAGTCATTGAGCAATTAAGAAAGGTCTTTAACTTCTCCTCTTAAAGAATTCGTATAAGCATCAAGAATTTTCAAATTTACAAAATCTCCAATTTTATGATTTTTTGGTCTGAAATTAACAACTCTGTCATTGATGGTTCTAGCTTGAAATTCGCCCGGATCTTTCTTTGATCTTGCAGTGATTAAGCAATTTTGAATAGATCCGACCATTTTTCTACTGTACCCATATGATAGCTGATTCAGTCTATTTTGTAAGATGTCTAACCTTAATTTTTTTTCTTCTTGAGGCACGCTATCAGGCATCTCAGAAGCAGGTGTATTTGGTCTGGGAGAATAAATGAAACTATAAGACTCATCAAAACCTACTTCATTTACGATATCCATGGTGGCTTGAAAGTCTTCTTCTGATTCGTCTGGAAAACCAACTATAAAGTCTGAAGAAAAACTCATGTCTGGTCTTACGGATTTGATTCTATCTATCAGATCTAAATATTTCTCCACGGTGTATCGTCTTCTCATTAGTTTTAAAATTCTGTCAGACCCGCTTTGAACCGGGAGATGAACATGACTAACAAGTTCAGGCACGCTCCCATAAACTTCCACTAAGTCATCCTTAAATTCATGAGGGTGACTGGTTGTAAATCTAATTCTTTCGATATTTTCTATTTTTGCTACTTCCACAATTAACTTCGCTAAGGATGATTTGTCACCATTCTGAAGACCTTTAAAATTATTTACGTTTTGACCTAGGAGGTGAATTTCTCTAGTTCCGTTATCTGCTAAAGCTGAAACTTCATTAAGGATATCATCAAAGTTTCTTGATACTTCATGACCTCTGGTGTGCGGAACTACACAAAAAGAGCAATATTTATTACATCCCTCCATAACAGAAACAAATGAGGAAGGCTCTCCATAGTCTGGAGTTGGTATGTGATCGAATTTTTCTATTTTAGGAAATGTAATATCTATCTGAGATTGATCATTTATCTCATTGTTCTTAATCAAATCAGGAAGTTTATGAAGAGTCTGAGGACCAAAAACTATATCGACTGATGGCGCCCTTTTGATGATTTTGTCACCCTCTTGAGATGCAACGCACCCTCCAATCGCTATTTTTAAATCAGGATTAGAATCTTTTATCTTTTTCCATCTGCCAATTTGATGAAATACTTTTTCTTGAGCTTTTTCTCTTATCGAACAAGTGTTCAAAATTAGAAGATCTGCTTGTTGCTCAGACTCAGCAAGCTCATAGTCTTCTTCACCTTTAAGAAGATCTAGCATTTTGGCTGAATCGTACTCATTCATCTGACAGCCGTGCGTTTTAATAAAAACTTTCTTCATTTCAAATATAAGATTCGCAACTATATAGGCTTGAGAAAAAAAGAAAAGGTCTGATTATTGAGCAAAAATATGATCTCTATAGAATCGTAATTCCTCAATTGATTCAAATACATCCGGACGAGCGCGATGAGCAATTTCTTTAGATTTTGGCTTGGTTGCATCAGGCCTCCATCTTTTTGTGAGTTCCTTAACGGAACTTACATCAATGACGCGATAATGAAAATAGTCTTCTAGTTGAGGCATGTAGAGCGTTAGAAATTTTCTATCGTGCCAAACGGTATTGCCGCAAAGAGGTGAAACATTTTTACCAACGTGTTGCGATAAAAAATCAAGGGTCATCGCTTCGGCATCTTCTTGAGTTATTACGCTTCTTTTAACTTCATCAATCAAGCCTGATTTTTTATGATGTTCCTGATTCCATTCATCCATTTGATCAAGAATTTCATTTGGTTGCTTTATAACAAGGTCAGGTCCTTCAATAATTTCAGTTAAATTTTCATCCGTTACAGCAGTAAAGATCTCAATGATTCTCTCGGAGTTTGGATCCAAACCAGTCATTTCTAGATCTAGCCATATTAATTTGTTTTCCATAGAACTAATTTACAATACAGGATGAGTGAAGGTTGGTTACTATAGCAAATATGGATAAAAACAAAAAAGAATATACTGACTTTGGCTATAAAGAAGTACCAAAGGAAGATAAATCCAAGCTTGTTGGTGAGGTTTTTAGCAGCGTTGCATCAAAATACGACCTTATGAATGATGTCATGTCTTTAGGCATCCATAGGCTTTGGAAAAAAGCTGCTATTGAATCCAGCCAGGTTATGCCTGGGAATTCCGTACTTGATGTGGCAGGAGGAACGGGAGACCTAGCGATAGAATTTTCAAAAATTGTAGGATCATCCGGGAGTGTCGTTTTATCAGATATCAATGAAGACATGCTTGCGGAAGGAAAAAAGAGAGTTCTTGATTCAGGAAGGCTAAATGTTGACTTCAAGATTGCTAACGCTGAAGAGTTACCTTTTGAAAAAAATTCTTTTGATTGCATCTCAATTGCATTTGGAATAAGAAACGTTACTGATAAAGAAAAGGCTCTAAAAAGCATGTTTCATTGTTTAAAACCCGGAGGGCGTCTTATAGTTTTAGAATTTTCAAAACCTACCTCGAATTTATTTTCCCAAATCTACGATATTTACTCCTTTAATTTGCTTCCATTGATGGGGAAGTTAATTGCAGATGATGCCGATAGTTATCAGTATCTAGCAGAGTCAATCAGAAAACATCCTGATCAAGAAACTTTTAAGAAAATCATGCAGTCTGCTGGCTTTTTGGATGCTAGCTATGAAAACCTCACCGGAGGAATTGTGGCTTTGCACAAAGGAACTAAAACATAAAATGATTTTCGTACAGTTCTTTAAGATTATTTTTATTTTTTGGAAATATAGACTTGATCTCTTATTACCTGACCTTAATTTAAATCTATTTTTTAAGATTTTGTATGTCATTAATCCATTACGTTTAATTCCTGCCAGAAGAAATAAGGGAGAGCGATTATTCTCTGCGCTCTTAGCCGCTGGTCCTGTTTATATAAAATTAGGTCAGATTTTATCAACTCGTTCAGACTTCTTTGATGATGAAATCATTCATGAGCTCACAAAATTTCAATCCAATTTACCTACTTTTGACTCAAAGATAGCCGTTGAGATTATTGAAGATGACTTGGGAAAACCAATTGAAGAATTGTTTGAAAGCTTTCAGAGAAAACCTTTAGCTGCGGCCTCAATTGCTCAAGTCCATGAAGCGGTTCTTTTTTCTGGAGAAGACGTTGTAGTCAAAGTCATACGCCCAAATATTCAAAAGGAAATCACTAAAAACCTTGGTCTAATAAAATTAATTTCAAAATTATTGGATTTTCTTCTTGTTGATGCTCAAAGATTGCAACTAAAAGAATTAGTTCAAGAATATGAAATTGTAATTCAAGGAGAAGTAGATTTAAAAAGGGAGTCTGCGAACACACGTTTGACTGCAGAATATTTTGAAAATTCTAACCTGCTATACGTTCCAAAAGTTTTTTCAGAGCTTTCTGGCAGCCAAACTTTAACGATAGAAAAAATTAAGGGTGTTCCGATAACAGATTTCGAAACATTAGATAGATTAAAAGTAGATCGTAAGCTTTTGTCCGAACGAGGAGTAAGCATTTTCTTCAAACAAGTGTTCGAAGATAATTTCTTTCATGCAGATATGCATCCAGGAAATATTTTTGTTGATGTAAGCAATCCTAAGTCACCAACATATATAAACGTAGATTACGCTATATGCGGAAGTTTAAACGATCAAGAACAATTTTTTATTGGAAAAATGTTGTCTGAAATGTTCTCTCAAAATTTTAAGGCGGTTGCTGAGACTATGATAAGAGCAGGATGGGTTGATAATAAAACCTCACCATTGGAACTAGAGATAACCGTAAGAACTTTTTTAGAGCCAATAATTGAGAAGCCTTTTGACGACATCAATTTTGGTGAAATGCTATTTCAGTTTTTTGATTCAACAAGAAAATATAATCTTTCTCTTCCGCCCTCGCTATTATTGCTTGAAAAAACACTCATAAACATTGAAGGCTTAGGTAAACAGATATACCCTCAGCTTGATTTGTGGGTTACTGCTAAACCTTTTATCCAAGAGTGGATTAAAGCTAAATACAATCCGGCTAGAATTTTTAAAAAAATCCATGATGATGCTGGATTCTTGATAGAAAAAGCTGTCAATCTTCCTTCCCAAATCGCTAATTTATTTGATGCGGTAGATAAGATGGAAAATTACACCGCTGAGTTACAAGACTTAAGAAAAGAAGTTAAAAAATCTGAAAGAAGAAGGTCTTGGCAATTATTTGCACTAGCTTTTCTATTGATTCTGATAATATTTGCTGTCATATGAAGAAATATTTGGATGATCTTGAAGCGACAATTAAGGATAGGAAAAACAAGGATCCTAAAGAATCTTATGTTGCTTCCTTGTTTGAGGAAAAAGAGAAAATCATCTCAAAAATTAAAGAGGAGTCAGAGGAATTATCAGAAGCTTTCCGTGAGAATGACCTCAATAGCATAAAACATGAATCTGCAGACCTCCTTTTTCACTTAATGGTATTATTATCGGAGAAAAATATATCTTTCGATGAAGTTTTATTAGAACTTAAAAAACGAGAAGGAGTATCTGGTCATGAAGAAAAGAAATCGAGGAAATAATTAATGGGTTTTAGTGGCATAAGCATTTGGCAAATTTTAATCATTCTTGCAATCATAATATTGATTTTCGGCACTTCCAGGTTAAAAAATATTGGTTCAGATCTCGGGTCAGCATTCAAAGGATTCAAAAAAGCTGTAAACGAGGAGCCAACTAAAGAAGAAGATAAAGAAAACCAATAATGTTCTCAATTGGTTTTTTTGAGCTCTTCATAATCTCAATAATAGCTCTGGTTATATTAGGACCAGAAAGACTTCCGCAGTTCATAAGATGGGTTGAAGAAACCATTAAATCCATTCGTGCAAGTTTTAACAAAACCTCCAAGGAGATAAAAGATAGCATCTACATCGAAGATCATAGTAAAAAAAATGATTGATCAAGATAAAGATACAAACTATCTCGAACACCTTTCTGTTTTAAGAAAAAGTATCATCAAGTTTCTTATATTTTTAGGAATAACTTTTGTTGTTGCAGCTTTCTTTTCTAAAGATATTTTTAATTTTATTTCAGATCCACTGATCAGCGCTTTGCCAACAGAATCCAGCCTTATAGCCACTGAGGTTGCTTCGCCTTTTCTTACTCCTTTAAAATTTGCTTTTTATCTAGCCTTATTTGTTTCAATACCTTTTCTTATTTATCAGCTCATCAAATTTGCTTCGCCAGGATTGTATTTTGAAGAAAAGATTTATTTCTTTCCTTTGGTTTTAGGTTCTATCCTACTGTTTTATCTCGGAATTACTTTTGCTTACTTTATTATTCTTCCGATTGTTTTCTCTTTCTTTTCAGCCTCAACTCCAGAAAATGTAATGATGATGACGGACATTAATTTACTCTTGTCATTCGTTATCAAAATGTTTTTTGCTTTCGGTTTAGCTTTTGAAATGCCGATAATAATTATTCTTCTTCTTGTATCGAATGCAGTTTCGGTGAGTAAACTTATATCTGCAAGACCTTATGTTTTTTTAGGATGTTTTGTAGTTGGAATGTTACTAACCCCACCAGATGTAATTTCACAGAGTCTGCTTGCAATTCCTGCTTGGCTTCTCTATGAATTAGGAATCATTGTCGGTAGAATGCTCATCCGAAATAAGCAATGAACGCACTCAAGTCAGTTTTTAATTTTTTAGGCAGATTTTTAACTTCCACAAGGATTGTTGTAACAAACTTGATTACTTTTATTTTTTTAGCTCTTGTTTTTATTGGACTAATCTCGGTTTTTATCCCTAACGATAGGAGTATTGATAAAGAAGGAAAAGTAGTCATTTTGAACCCTGAAGGTGTCCTAGTGGATCAAGAGGTGCAGTATTCAGACTTCCAATTTTCTTTTGGTCAGGTTGAACAAATTCAAACTAGAGATCTTATGAAACTTATTCAGTCAATCTCTAAAGACGAAGATATTCCTGCCGTCCTATTGGATTTTAGTGGTTTATCTTATTCTGGACCAACAAATTTAATTAAAATTTCTGAGGAAATTCAAAAGCTCAGTGAATTAAAAAGAGTTATCGCATTTTCGGATAGATATACAACTTCGTCTTACTTAATCGCAGCGCATGCAGATGAAATTTATATACATCAGGCTGGTGGTTTTGATATTCAGGGAATCGGAGGCTACAGAAGTTACAGCAAATCTCTATATGAAAATTTAAAAATGAAAGTCTATAACTATTCGCAAGGTGATTATAAATCTGCTGTAGAAGGACTTACTAGAGATTCAATGTCAGACTTCGATAAAAAACAAAGGAAGGCTCTTTATGATCCTATATGGAGCAAGTACAAAGAAATCATTGCCCAAGCAAGAGGTATTTCGAAAGAAAAGGTCCAAAAATTTGCAGATTCATATTTCGATGCCATTGGTGAAGCCGCTTTCGACAACATTGAAGCAGGAATAGAGCAAAATTATTTAACAGGCGTAAAAAGTTTTCCTGAATTTAGAAGATATATGATTGATGAATTTGGTAAAGACGAATCATCCGATAGGGAAACATATAACTACATTACGTATCAGGAATATTCTTCTTCGATGAAAGAGGACAAAGAAAAATCAGAAAATATAATTTCTGTTATCACTGCTGAAGGCGCAATTGTTGAAGGAGAAATTTCGCAAGGCTTTGCAGGATCTGCCGGTATTGCTAGACAGATCAGAAAAGCTCATGAAGACGACAAAACTAAAGCTATTGTCTTTAGGGTTAACAGTCCTGGTGGATCAATAATTGCCAGTGAAATCATCAGAGATGAATTACTTCAGGCTAAAAACAAAGGAAAAAAAGTTGTAGTTTCAATGGGTGACTATGCTGCCTCAGGTGGAGTTTATATTTCCACGCCTGCAGATTATATTTTTGCACATCCGACTACAATTACTGGCTCCATAGGAGTTGCTATAGCTTTCCTTACTACTGAGGATTCCCTAGAGTATATCGGTATCAGCAAAGATGGGGTTCAAACTTCTAAGTTTGCTGGTTGGACTCCTGAATTACCAGTAACGGAAGAATTGGATAATATTTTCAATAATTTAGCTGAAAGAAGCTACCAAAGATTTCTTGAGGTTGTCTCGGAATCAAGAAAAAAAGATGTTTCTGAAATAAATAAAATTGCTGGTGGTAGAGTTTGGATAGGCACTGATGCGCTTCAAATAGACATTATTGATGAACTTGGCGATATAGAAGATGCTATTGGAAAAGCAGCTGAGCTTGCAGAAATTTCTGAATATCAATTGAAATACAGCTCAAGCGATGTTTCTTTCGTTGAAACAGTTCTTTCCGAAATTTTTGGAAAATTATCCCTTCCATTAGAAAAAATTAAATTTGTTAAAGCTTCTGAATCGATTTATAAATTTTTAACAGAACTTGCTCCTTTTAATAAGCCCTCAGCTAGTATGATCTGCAAGGTTTGCATCATTGAAACGTCATAAACTTCATTTTCTTTTTTTAACAGTTTTTCTTTCTGCAACTGCTCATGCGGAAATCCTAAATAACTTAGAGGTTGCTTGGGTGGTAGACGGCGACACCGTACATGCAACCAAGAATGGTCAACTATATAAAATAAGATTAACCGAAATAGATGCTCCTGAGAGAGATCAACCTTTTGGAAAACAATCTACAGATAATTTGAAAGTTTTTCTTAGAAAAGGATTTATCGATGTTGAACTAAAGGGCCAAGATATCTATAAAAGACATTTAGGAAGGATTTATGTTGACGGTAAAGACATCAATAAAAAAATGGTCTCGACTGGAAGTGCTTGGGTTTACGATAAATACGTTACTGACGAAAGTTTTTATATAGAACAGAAGAAAGCCCAAAAAGACAGGTTAGGAATTTGGGCTGATGAGGAAGCCATGCCTCCTTGGGTATGGCGCCAACGAAATAATTAATTTTCCAAAGAACTTTCCCATTCTCCTAAAGCAGCTAATTTATTCATTTTAGCCCTGTGAGAAAAAGCTTCTTGCGCAGCAGTCTCCTTCTCAACATTACCGCTCCAAGCTTTAAGAGCAGCTTGTTGAAGTGCTCTTCCATAAGAAAAGCTTAACTTCCAGGGATTAGATGATATTTTATTCATCTTGTCTAAATGCGCAGTTGAATCAATATCAGACTGCCCACCAGACAAAAAAGTTACTGCAGGTAAATCATCAGGAAGACTGTTTTGTAAGCACTCCACAGTTTTTTCTGCTACTTGAGAAATATTTGCTTGCTCACTTGCAGTTGAACCGCTTGTAACCATGTTGGGCTTTAGAATTGTTCCTTTGATATTAACTTGATGATCGGTCAGAGAATTAAACAACGTTTCGAGTGCTCTAGATGTCGCTGAGTAGCAATCTTCAATTGAATGGGACCCATCCATGAGAACCTCAGGTTCTACAATTGGAACCATATTGTTGTTTTGAACTATCTTTGCATACTCTGCCAAAGCCTCCATATTTGCCTTAAGACAATCATCTGAAGGAAATGAACCGTCTTGTTTTATTACTGCTCTCCACTTAGTAAATTTAGCTCCTAATGAAAAATACTCTGCACATCTTTCATCAAGGCCATCTAAGCCTTGAGTTAAGTTTTCATCTGGCGAAGAGTCAAGTGGCTTAATTCCTTTATCTACTTTTATTCCTGGAAGAGCTCCCTGAGCATAAATAATATCCGAAAGCATCGTTCCGTCTTTCGCTTTTTGTCTTAAAGTTTCTTCAAAAAGTATCACGCCTCCAATGTTATTTTTCATGCCTTCCGCTCTGAATAATAATTCTCGATAGTCTCTTCTATTTTCTTCGGTTGATTCTGTATCAATCGTGTCAAACCTCTTGGTAATTGTGGGCGTGCTTTCATCAGCAGCTAAAATTCCCTTGCCGTCCGAAACTATATGATTAGCAATATCTTCTAAACTTTCAAAATTCATATTTTCTCCTTTAATGCATCTAAAGAGGGTAATGATCCTTTCTCAATATATTCCAAAAAGGCGCCTCCTGCAGTTGAGGCATATCCTACTTTATCTAATAAGTTTGATTGATTAAAGGCAGTTAAGGTCTCTCCTCCACCAATAACAGAATATGCGTCTGATTCAGAAATAACCTTGGCAAGATGCAAAGTACCTTTTGAAAATTCTTCTCTCTCAAAAAAACCTAAAGGACCATTCCATAATATTGTTTTACAACTCGAGATAATATTATTTAAGCTTTTTATTGAGTTAATACTAACGTCATAAATAATGTCGTCTGGTAGTATTCCTTCAAAAGTTTTCTCAACAATAGACTTATCTTTTTGCTCTACTACAAAGGTTTCGGGCAATATTATTTTGTTATTTTTACTAAGATCTTTTGCTTCTAACAGAAAATCATTTTCTACAATCGATTGGCCGATTTCATACCCTTTGGATTTGTGTAATGTATTAGCTATCCCTCCTCCAACGAAAAGCCAATCAACTTTTTCAAGAAGAGATTCCAGAATATTTATTTTTGTTGATATTTTTGAGCCGCCGATGATTCCCAACATTGGTTTTGATGGATTATTTAAAATTCCTTCTAGAGAATTTAACTCTTCCTCAACCAACCTTCCAACACATGAATCTAAAAAATGACTAACTCCTTCAGTGGAACAGTGACTTCTATGAGCCGATCCAAAAGCATCCATGACAAAAACATCAGCTAATTGTGCAAGCTTTTTTGAAAATAACTCATTGTTGTCAGTTTCACCTTCAAAAAATCTTACATTTTCCAACATCGAAATCTTTTTTTGATTATCTAAGAAATGATCAAGATTTAAATCGTCATGAAAATAAATCTCCTCAGACAATAAAGTGCTCAAGTGATCTGCAACTTTTTTCAAAGAAAAGTCTTTATCAATCTCTCCTACTTTTTCAGGTCTGCCAAGATGACTAAGAATTGTTACCGAACTAGCTCTAGAGAGAACATAGGTTAAAGTTGGCAGAGTTCTTAAAATTTTCTCATCATCACTGACTTTTCCATTTAAATACTTTACGTTGTAATCAAATCTGACTAATACTCTTTTTCCTTGAAGATCAAGATCATCAAGCGTAGGTATCTTGTTGATCATTTTTTAAGAAAACTGATTATTTTTTTTGAAACTTTATCTGCGGTAAATCCGAAGTGATCCATTAACACTGATCCTGGAGCTGATTCACCAAAGGATTCCATTCCAATAACTAAGTCTCCTTGATTGAGATACTTATGCCAGAAGTCTGGGTAACCGCACTCAATGGCCACTCGCGGTCCGTCTCCGAGAATGTTAGTTTTATATTCAACGTCTTGTTGATCAAAAATTTCAGTGCAAGGCATAGACACAACATTTGCTTTAAAGCCATTTTCCCTTAGATGTGCTTTCGCATGCATAGCTAACTGAACCTCCGATCCAGTAGCTATAATGGTTAGATCGCTCTGCTCTTCCTCACTAAGCAAATAACCTCCTTTTGCAATCTGTGAGTGATCGACTCTTTCCTGCGGTTCTAAATTCTGTCTAGACAGGATTAAAGCAGTCGGTTTATCTTGTGAAGTTAATGCCGCTTTCCAAGAGTAAGCAGTCTCAACTCCATCGCAAGGTCGCCAAGTATTTAAGTTCGGCGTAGATCTTAATATGGTTAGATGCTCAACGGGCTGATGGGTAGGTCCATCCTCTCCTACGCCTATAGAATCATGAGTATAGACGAATATTATTGGCAACTTCATCAATGCGCTCATTCGAACAGCATTTCTTGCATAATCTAAAAAGGTTAAAAAAGTCCCCCCATAAGGTCTAAAACCACCATGCAAATAAAGCCCATTCATTATGGCAGACATGCCAAATTCTCTTACACCGTAACTTAAATAATTTCCTATTCCATTTTCTAATAATTCAGAACCCTTCCATTGAGTATTATTTGATGGAGATAAATCTGCAGAACCTCCAAACAATTCTGGAATTTTAGGACCTAACGAATCAAGGCACATGCCAGATGCCTTTCTTGAAGCATGGTGAGTCTCATCATTTGAAAAATTTTCTATCAAGCCTTCAAAAATT